>CAYMFQ010000269.1:3601-7319 GCA_964389335.1 uncultured Granulosicoccaceae bacterium | reverse complement strand
TTCATCGCAACCAGAAACCTCGACACCATATTGTAAGCCGCCACGGTTGCTACCAGTTCTACCATTTCAGTATCGCTGAATAGCTTGTGGCATTGATCAAAGGTGTCCTGCCTGACTTGTACGTCTCTTGTCATCTCTGTTGCCAGCTTTATCGTGGCGATTTCTTCCGCGTCAAATATGTTTGTATGAGTGGCTGCCGCATCGGGTTGTCTAAGCAGTTCGGTTTTCTCTTTTGTGCCACCCGCTTCAATGTACAGTGGCGCATGGTGACTGAACTCGTACTCGGCGCGGTTGACTACAGCCACAATGCACATGGCAAGCTCACGCATCTTTTTACTGACTGAAAATTCGTTTCGCACATTGCCGAGCAGATGATTCCAGCCAGTTGCAAGCGGTGTGCTGTACAGCAGCAGTCGGTCAAGTTCGATTAGTTCACCACCACGACGCTGGCGTATGGCAGCCACAACATCAGCCGGCTCAGCAAGATCGATTGGTTTCATCGGCAGGCGGGTACCTGCGGGCATGTCAGTCGCTTGAGTGTTATCCGCATCGGTACTGCCGGCTTTGCCTGGTATGTTCCGACGGCCGGTGCCGGTTGGCAGATCGCGGGCTGCCTGCATTTGCGCTTCCGGCAGTTTGCCATCGATGTAGTCGCGCGCGGTTTCGGTACCGTCGTAACCCCAGAACATCTCACCGTTAACCTCTATGCTGGGCACGCCAAACACACCGCGCTCGATAGCCAGTTGGCCATTGGTTTTTAATGCCTCTTTTACCTGTGCATCCTGCAGCATACCTTCATTGGCGCCAAGTTCATCCATCAACTTTGCAAAGGCGTCACCTTGCTGCGGCACGTGTCCCTCTGCCCATACGAAGCGGAACAGCCTTTTAACGACATCCACTTCATTGCCGAGTGCAATCCCCAGCCGCAGTAGTGGTAACGGATTAAACGGATGATGTGGTGGCAGCGTAAACGGAATGTTGTCGCGCTGTGCAAGCCAGGTAACATGGCGAAAGGTCCAGTCGCGCTTTGGGTCAATTTCTGCCGGACCGACATTGCCCCAGTGATCGAGCAGCCCGGCAAACAGCACGGGTACGCACTCGACAGGTTGTCCAGGCGTTAGGGAATCGATGACGGTGCTTTGTAAATACGCATAGGGTGAAATGTAATCAAAGTACCAGCGCATAGGTTTGGGCTCTTTAACTGGGTTGTAGGGGCTGTAGACGAGGGGCAGTGGGTCGACTAGCCGCCTTCTATTCGCGGTAGCAGGTAAACTTCTGCATCGGCGGGAACCTGCCTGCTCCAGTCGTCCTGAAATATAACCCCGTCGATCGAAACGGCAATACCGGTATCAAGCATCGGCGCCATGCGTGGGTATTGCTCTTCGAGCTTGCGCAGCATTTCGCGAATCGTTGTGGCGTCGATAGTAACAGAGCTCTGACCATTAGCGGCTGGCCTGAGTGCGCCCCATAAATGCACTTCAGTCAAGTTTCGACCCCGGTTTTACGTATCGATCATTGTACCGGTGAATAGCGCTATGCGAAATCAGAATGTCTATTCAGGCCGGCATCTGCTGCGTGGCACAATGGATACCTCCACCGATTTCACCCAACGCATCGACATTGAGCATTATCACTTCACGCTCCGGATAGTGCGTCTTGAGGGCTGCTTTTGCTCTGGCGTCCGTTTTCCTGTCGCCAAACTGAGCGGCGATGACGGCGCCATTGCAAACGTAGTAGTTGGCGTACGAAGCAACAAAGTCTTCATGCTGTACCCGTCGGTACTCCGGTTCATCGATCACATCGACTTGTAGGTCAGCGGCGAGCAGTGTGTTGTACGTTTCAAGGGCGGCGATATGAAACGGGTCGTTGGGGTCCGGCTTCTGTGGCAGGTTGATCAACACGTTTGCCGGCCCGGTAAAGCGCGCCAGACTGTCGATATGGTAGTCGGTTATGTCCTCCCCCCATACGCCGGGTGACCAGATTATACGACTGGCGCCATACGCGTATAACAGGCGTTGTTCTATTTGGTCGCGGGATAGGCCTGGATTGCGGTTGTCGTTCACCCACGAACTTTCATGCGCGATCATCAAGCCGTGACCATCGTGATCAACGCCACCAGCTTCACCAACTAGTTCACTGGCTACCATTGGCAATGACAGGAGTGTCGACAGTCGCTTGGCAATTGATCCATCAAGTCGATGTGCTTGTCGGTTTCCCCAGCCGTTGAACTGCAGGTGGCTTATGACAAGTTCGCCTTGAGGTGTTTTGGCAAACAGCGGGCCGGAATCCCTGCACCACAAGTCGTCAGTAGGGACATCCCAAAGCTCGACATCTGTGCCGACGCTTTTGCGTATTTGTTGGTGGTACTGCCGATCTGCAAGCAGCGTGACTGGTTCGAATTCGGAGATGGTATTGGCGATATCTGCAATCGTCTGTTGAACGAGACGGAGAAAGTAGGCGTCCTGGTAGACATCACGATTTACCGGCCACTGCATAAATGTTCTTTGGTGCCGGTTTTCCTCTGGTGGTACCCACAATTGAACATCCTTGCTGGCCATTGCTTTGGCTCCCCACGTGCCTGTTAAAAGCGCTGCGCTCGCTCGCAGCAGACGTCTGCGATTCATTAGCCGAAGTCCGGTTCGTATGGTCGATAAGATTAACGCAAAAGTTTGAAACCGGCGAGTGATAGTGCGTATTCAGCAGCGCTGATGAGGCGCAATAGAAGGGGGAATGTGAGGTCTGCTTCACACACCTTTGTTCCGTTCGCGTTAAGCATTCGGTTTATGTATGTAACATCTCAGTTACAGATATAGAGCTCCGGTAACGTGGCAAGGATGCACACCGAGAGTGTGTGTGTCTGAAAAAAATTGTTCAGGATGGAATATGAAGAAGAAATTTAGTTTACCAGCCAGCATTGTGTGCGGCTTGTCACTCTCTACCATCGCCGGTATCGCCGCTGCAGGTGATCAACTTCACGTTAACAAACACGGGAACCTTGTTATTCGACTGGCTGACCATGACGGTTATCGCCTGTTGTCGTTATACGGTACCGATGTGCCAAACCAGGTTGCCTACGACATTCACTATAACGAGCAGGACTCCAAATGGGGTGTGCTTAACAACGTAACACGCAATGTCGTGATTCGCAGCAATCGTGGGACTGATACGGTATCAATCGACGATATTCATCTGCCCGGCAACGTGACGGTAATCACGGGTGCAGGTGATGACAATGTTGTACTGAACAATGCGTCGGTAGCCGGCAAACTAAATGTTAGAACTGGTGGTGGTGATGACTATGTGGCGCTGAATCATTCTACTGTTTATAGCAACGTAAACGTTCGTACGAATGGCGGTCACGATGATGTATTCCTGGTTGGCAGCTCACTGGAAGGGCAGGTCAGAATACTGCTTGGCCGCGGTTGGGATGACTTCAGTACAATGGATAGTTCGTATGTGTACTATGCGCCGCTATTCAATGGTCAGGGACATACGGATACGTACATTGATGATGGTACAAACGATTACTACGGTGGTGAGCCGGTTATTAAATACTTTGAGAAAGTGAATATTGCTAGCGAGCCGGAGCCGGAGCCGGAGCCGGAGCCGGAGCCGGAACCTGAGCCAGAGCCGGAACCCGAGCCAGAACCCGAGCCAGAGCCAGAGCCAGAACCTGAGCCAGAACCAGAACCAGAACCAGAACCAACTGTTTACGAGA
>CAYMFQ010000269.1:0-3501 GCA_964389335.1 uncultured Granulosicoccaceae bacterium | reverse complement strand
CCGGTCAGTATTTCAATGCCCTGATCAATATGGCTAATTGAGTAGATATGAAACTGTCCGGCCTTGCACGCATCGACAACATCGGGCCGCAGCATCAGGTTTTTTACATTGCCCTCCGGCAGCAGTACACCCTGGTCGCCGGTCAGGCCACCGGGTCTGCCGCAGCAGATGTCAAAGAAGCCTTCGATCTTTTCATTGGCGCCGCCAATTACCTGCACTTCACCATACTGGTTAACAGAGCCGGTTACTGACAGGCCCTGATTGATGGGTACACCGCTCAGTGAAGAGAGCAATGCATAGAGCTCTGTAGAAGACGCCGAGTCTCCATCGACGCCACCATAGGATTGTTCAAACGCGATGGACGCTGCCATGGTGACGGGTGCTTCGCGGGCATAGTTGTTCGACAGGTATGATGAAAGGATCAGTATGCCTTTGGAGTGAATCGAGCCACCCAGATCTGAACCACGCTCAATATCGACTATGCGTCCGTTGCCCATGCGGGTGCGAGCGGTGATGCGTGATGGTTTGCCAAAGCGAAAACCGCCGACAGACATTACCGCCAGCCCATTGATCTGACCAACCGCGTGTCCTTTGACATCAATCAGTACCGAGTCGCGCAGAATGCGTTCGTGGGTGCGTTCTCGCACACGGTCTACCCGACGTATTTGCTGGTCAATGGCATTGCGCACATGTTCGCGGCCGATGGCTCTGGCTTTACCTTTGACAGCCAGGTAGTTGGCCTCGCGCAGCAGATCAGCCAATGGGCCAACCCGCAGAGTCATGCGTTCCTGATCATCGGTCATGCGGACAGCATGTTCGATCACCGCAGCCATACCGGCTTTGTTTAGCGGCTTCAGGTTTTCCTTAGTGGTGATGCCCGCCAGCAGGCGGGTAAAGTCGCCAATGTTTTTACGATCGCGCTCAATGCGATCATCAAAATCAGCGGCCACTTTAAACAGCTCTGAAAAATCCGGGTCCAGCGCGGCCAGTCGGTAATAGGTGCTGCGGTTGCCGAAGATAATCACCTTAACATCGAGAGGAATGGTGGCTGGTTCCAGTGTCACGGTGGTTTGCGCCGAGTGGCTGGCGTAGGGAGAGTCTATTGAAATTTCACTGGTGCGCAGCGCACGCTTTAGCGTTTCCCATGATTCCGGTGCGCTCAGCACGCGGCGCGCGTCGAGCAGCAGGTAGCCACCATTGGCACGATGCAGTGCCCCTGACTTAATCAGATTAAAGTTGGTTTCAAGCGCACCCATGCGCGAGATATGTTCAATGCGACCGACCATGCGCCCGATACCCGGCCAGTCTTCATACACGACCGGTGCACCCTCACAATCCTGATCTTGCGATACCAGTAAATTAGCGGTATAGCGTTTCATCGCAGCCCTTGCTGCTTCCGGCCCCTGCGCTGTCGGGCTGCCATCATCGCCACCGAGCGTGCCGGCCGCGAGTTGCGCCAGCAGTGGTGTATGTTCTGCGAGGTCGGCGGCTAGCGCGGTGAGGTGGTTGCCAATCGCGTCATTCTTGCCGTAGCTCTTGTGCAGTGGCTTTAGGTGATGCGAGATCATGGCTTCGGCGACGTCGTTTTGCAGTGATTTGAGCTTGTCCTGTCTGACCTTGTCGAGTTCCGGCAGCTGTTCGCCCATGAACTCAGCCATGAGCTTTTGAATGCTCTGCATAGACTTTTGCAGTGATTCCCGGTCGGCGGCAGGCAGCCCGTCAAAGTCTTCCTTGGACATCGGGGCACCGTCTTTCATCGGCACCACTGAAAAGCCCTGTTGCGACTGAGAGATGCCAAGGCCCTCTTTTTCAGCGGCTTCGTTCAGGTGTTTAAATCCGGCTTCCTGAGCCTGACGAAATTCCTCCTCGATGGTTTTTTGTCGGTTTTTGGTTTCATCACCATCGAGCAGAGAAGGCAGGCCATCGGCTATGGCGTTAAGGGCATCGTCGAGCTGCGATTTAAACTGTGCACCCTGGCAAGCAGGCAGTTGCAGGGCGACCGGCTTGTGTTCAATTTCGAAGTTCTGCACATACAGCCAGTCGCTGGCACGAGGGTCATTGACGGCGCGGTCTTTCACAAACGACATAATTGCGTTGTGTTTGCCCGAACCGGAATCACCATGTACAAAAATGTTGTAGCCGGCTGACGGGATATCGAGCCCGAACGACACGGCTTCCAGCGCACGTTCCTGACCCAGCAGTCCGTCGATGGGCTTCAGGTCGCTACTGAGTTTGGCTGGAATCAGCTTTGGGTCGCAAACCCAGCGCAGCCGGTCGGTTTTTATTCGAAGTTGTTTGGCGAGCGGGGTGGCGCCCTGGGCTTTTTTGGCCATCACTAAACGTCCGTCTTACACTGAAATTGAAACTGATTGAGATGCACAAGATACTAGATCTGGTTTCGGACTGCATAGTTCATCAGATCGAGTTGAAAATGTCGTTCTTGCGGCGATTGGCCGACGACTACTGTTAGACAACGACTACGGCAGTCAGTCACTAGTAAGCCTGCGGGCGGCGGCCATGGCCAACAAAGACAGGCACAGCGCAAGCAGCATCGGGTACTGGTAGCTCCGGGTGGCATCGTACAGGGCTCCGGCCACCACCGGAGCGAGCAACCCGGCGGCTCCCCACGCGATAAACACCTGCCCGTAAGCACTGGCTGATGCGGTAGCGCCAAACTGTCGTGCGATGGCGACCGGGTACACTGCGATCAGCGCGCCGTAGGTGAAGCCGATAACCGTCAGCGCCGACAGCGACACCAGCAGTGTCGAAGCCATTGCCGCAGCAGCCAGTGCGACGGCGGCAATGGCAGGCAGTGCGGTGACGATTGCAACCGGATTGAGTTTGTCGGATGCCAGTCCGGCGATCACACCACCTGCGGCGTTACCGACCCCAAGCACCACCGCCCCCAGCAATGCTATGTTTAATGCATTGGGCGCAGCCGCTGTGGCCTGGAAAGAACTGATAAACGGAACCGCATGAGCCATCGCCATCAGGCCCGCAAACACACTGAGGCCATAGCTGATTCGATAGCGGTTGATAAGTGCCTGATCAATGTGATTCGAGGCCGGCGATACGGTGGCATCGTCGGAGCCTTGAGTGCCTCCGCTGTCCGATGATTGAGCCTTGCCCGTGTAACGTGCATTGCTTTTGGCAATCAATACCGCGAGCACCGGTGCCAGTAATAAAAAGCTGTAGCCGTGCAGCCTGAGTGTGACCAGCGCGTCGTGGTCTGCCACCAGTGCGCCGAGGATCTGCGCTCCTATTGTTGCTCCAAGCGCGTAACTTGCGGTGGTAACACCCATGGCGAAGCCGCTGCGTTGTGGATAGACCCGCGCCGAGAGGTTGTAGCGCAAAGCCGTAGCCGGCGCCGTTGGCGATGCCAAAGACTAAGCCGTAGCCAATATAAAGTGCTGCCAGGTTACCGCTGGCTGCAAACAGCAGTCCAACGCCCGCCATTGTCGATGCTAAGGCAAATAATAACCAGGGTTTGAGTTTACTAAA
>CAYMFQ010000268.1:0-7437 GCA_964389335.1 uncultured Granulosicoccaceae bacterium | reverse complement strand
ACCGTAGCCGGTGGCTGTGTCACCATGTTGAAGGCTTTCTTTCGAACGCTCGATGACAACCACGAGCCGTTGTTATGGAGTACTACCGGCATTGGCGAGTTTGTGCCTGACGAGTCGTGTGAAGGGCTGACTGAATATAAACCGAAAGACCACTCGGCAAAAAAAGCGACCATTGAGGGAGAACTGAACAAGCTGGCCGCCAATATCTCGATTGGCCGGAACATGGCAGGTGTGCATTACTACAGCGATTACTATGATTCTCTGCGGATGGGTGAACGCATTGCTGTCGGCATACTGATGGAACAGCTCCTCACCTATGAGAACCTGGCAGCGAGCTCGTACCCAGCGGAAAATATTGAATTGGTGTTCCGTTCATTCGATGGAGACCTTATCAAGTTGTCGTCGCTTGACCCATTCAACCCGGTGATAACGCAAAAAGGCAGACAGGTAAAGTATGTGGATTGGGTTGGACGACATGTACCACCACACTTTGGCAGACCTGCGACTGTGCCGTTTACTTAAATGATTTACCGATGACTGAAAAAACCGGGGTTTCCGGCTTTGATTAAGCAGGCAGAACCTTAAGGCAACTACGCTGCCGGATAGTATCCGGCAGTCGAATTCCGTCAATACGGGCGACTCTCGATACAACGCACTGGACAACAAACGGGCCTGCGAAAATGCGTTTTGATTTGGGCTGCCGGTAGGCTTAGCATTAGGTGCTGATAGGTTAGTTTCCCAGAGCGCACAAATGCAAGTCACCACACTCAGCCCGGCACTCGGTGCCGAAGTCACCGATATCGATGCGACACGGATCGACGATGGTGAGTTTTTGGATCTGCGAAAGGCATGGAATAACGCCGGCGGTCTGCTGGTGATAAGAGATCAGCACTTTCAACCGGAACAGCAGGTGGAGTTTGCGCGTCGCTTTGGGCCGCTTTTCGGAGAGGCTGATCAGTTTCAGGAATCGGTATTAAAAAACCTGCTGCCTGGGCAGCCTGCGTTGTATCGCTTGTCTAATAAGCGCGATAGCAGTGGTCAACCACTGGGGCGTGCGCGTGCGGGTACCTACTGGCATTCGGATGTTTCTTTCCGACGCACGCCGGCTCAGGCATCTTTACTGTATGGCATCGAGGTACCTGAACATGGAGGCGATACGCAGTTTGCCAGTTTAACGGCCGCTTACAATAGTTTGTCGCCGGCGATGCAGGCACTGTTGCAACCACTTGATGCGGTGCATGACTTCCGCGTCGCGGCAGTTTCCAGTGGCACTTATGGTGCGGCTGATTTGGCGTCGGGTGATTTTGATGGCAATAATCGCTGGACTCATCCTGTCGTCACAGCGCATCCGGAAACGCAACAACCAACGCTCTATATAAACCCGGGTTTTACCTCGCACCTTGATGGCTTCGAACGCAGCGAGAGCGACAGTATTCTTAACTATCTCTATCTATAAACACTGCCAGCGAGCAGAGTTTGTGTACCGGCATCAATGGCGACCCAATGATCTGTTGATCTGGGATAATCGCTGCACCATGCATTGTGCCGTTTCCGATTACACCGCCGACCGTTATCTGCACCGCGCTACCGTAATTGCCGATACACCGGTGCGTTATTGCGCTTCGGGAACGTTGTAGGCGGGTATTTCCTGTCCGTCGCGCAGTGCAGCGACACCGCTATGTATCGGCAAACTGTTACGGTTTAACTCAGGCAGGCTGGAGATGGCAAGTGTCTCCAGCGCGTGCGCAATCTGCCACGCGTG
Organism: uncultured Granulosicoccaceae bacterium; assembly: GCA_964389335.1. GTDB lineage: Bacteria > Pseudomonadota > Gammaproteobacteria > Granulosicoccales > Granulosicoccaceae. Next base: position 5,675 of record CAYMFQ010000268.1, on the reverse strand, counting down.
CCGCGCCGGAAAGTCAGCCAGGCACACCAGCACCCGGTCTTCGACCTCGGCGATTAACTGCAACGGAATTGCTCCGTAAGGTGCAAATTCATCGACGCCTTTAACTATCTTTTGCGCAGTTTCGGTATCGAGTATCGCGGTTTGCAGTTGGTCAGTACCCAGCAGGCTGGCGAGTCTGCCCGGTGTTTTTGCCCGGGCTACCCGTGAGCGTGCATCCGGTAGTGTTTGCGCCAGATGCGCGACGGTTTGCTTTGCCAGTTCCCAGGTCACCAGATCTTCACGATGACATCCGATCAGCAGGTGCTTTTTGCGATACACCATCCACTGCCGATAAGGCGTGTGCGAGTGCACCGAAAACGGTGCGCTCGCTACCAGGGTGGCACCGGCTAAAAACAGACGTCTGTGCATAAACTTGGTGCTGCTTACTGACGCGGGTTGATAAACACGTCTTCATTAAGCACGGCAGTGACCACATAGTTTGGTACGTCTACCACCTGCCCTACCCGCAAGTCCACAGCGACACTGGCGAGAATATAGGCCTGTTCCGAGGTTAATCCGTACTGTCGCTCTATATAACTGATCATTTTTATCAGTGCGTCTCGTGCGGCTACCACCAGGTCTTCTGACAGATTCTCGAGTTCGGCAATTTTCTCGTTGGCCAGATACTGCAACGGTGGTGGTACTTCACCTGCCTGTTTTAGTGGCAACCCGACTGTCTGGTAAAACTGCGACGGCTCGATTGCCTTTATTTGTGCACCACCTTCCACCTGTGGACTGGTGATAACGTCTGCCTGGCCAGGACGAATCTCTGCCACTACCCGGACAATTGACCCCATCTCGATAGCGGTACCGGATACCTCACCGTCGCCCTGTGCGTAGTGCACATCCCCGACAAACAAACCGCATCCATCTATAAAGCAGGGGAACAGCATGGTCGTTCCAATCTGCATTTGTTGTACATCCATGTTGCCGCCGTTTTCTCGTGGCGGAATGGTTCGCAGGCAACTGTCTTTGTGCGGTCCGTCCGGTCCACAAACTGCTGTTGGCAAAGCGCCGGTCGGTTCTGGTGGTAAAGCAACACCATTGACAGCAGCGAGCGCGTTCTCTCTCGCCAGCCATTTCTGTACTTCTTCTTCACCGGGCATTACGCCAACTGAGCCAAGAAACGCTTCGTATGGAACCCGAACACCGGGCATTTGATCAGATTCGGCATGTGTTCGAGATAAACGCCAGTTGACGAGGTGTGGCTCTGTGTAGATATCACGCAGGAAACCAAAACCCGGCACAATGACCGTGTAACCATACTGATCGGGTTCAATATCCATTAGCGTTACGGCAAGGACGTCACCGCGTTTTGCGCCTTCAATATAAACCGGGCCAGTCAGTGGATGAACATAGTTCAGGTCTACTGCTGCAAGGTCATCAGCGACGGAATCCAGTGTTAGATCACTGTCGAGTGCATCGCGGGTATGCAGGATGATTTCGTCACCCGGGTTGGCGCGAGCCACAGGCGGGATCGCAGGGTGGTATCGGTTAAAGCAGTTCGGGTCATCTACACAATGTGCCCCGTCCTTGGCAACGGTTACCGTATCGCGCCAGGTAACATCTGTGGTATCCGCGTGAGCGAGGCTCATTGCGAACGCAAACGGCAGTGCCAAGATAAGTGTCTTACGATTCATGATTTTCCTTTTCTATGGATCTGTAAATGCACCTTAGAGCAGTATGCACCAATTAAGTTGGGAAAATCCAGACAAAACAAGGCGCCTGGCTGAGTGCGGGGCAGCGCCGCTACTGATACTTTAATGCGCAAACAACTCCACGAGAGATGCTATGTACAAGCTTTTTTATGCACCGGACAGCGCCTCAATGGGGGTTCGCACAATCCTTGAGGAAATTGGCGTTCCCTACGAACTGGTGCCGACCTCGATTGATGCGCATACAGCGCGACCTGCCGAGCAACTGGCGATCAACCCGAATGGCTGGATACCTGTACTGACGTGGGACGGTGGTGCGATGTATGAAGCGGCGGCGATTACCCTGTTCCTGTGTGACCGGCATCCACAGGCGAATCTGGCACCCGCGGTGGATTCGCCAGAACGCCCGCTTTTTTTACAAACACTGGTGTACTTTTCCAGCTCGGTTCAAAACGCGTTTCAGCTAACCTACTACCCTGATCGCTTTGTTGATACAGCCGAGGATGAACCCAGTGCCCAACGACGCGGTAACCGTCGCCTGACCGAAACACTATCGGTTGTTGACAAGCAGATAGGAGATAACGTCTGGGTACTCGGCAACACGTTTAGCGCGGTGGACATCTATCTCTACATGCTGACCACCTGGATTAACGATGATCTTGAACATCCGACGATTGACGGGTTTCCAAATATAAAGCGCGTGGCGGATCAGGCGGCGCAGCGCCCCAGCGTACAACTGGTGTATAACTAATAAGCGGTCCGACGGCCGGTGATCAATAAAATACAAGGACACCCACGATAATTCGCGTATCAATTCTTATGTTAAATGTATGTGGTCAGAAAATCAGGGACACCCATTGATACCCGCTTGTCCGGAATCAAAAATAAATTAATGGCTGTCCCGCTTTTGTCCGCCATGCTGATGTCACCGACGCAGCAACTCCGGGTAGCGTTGTAAACACAGCGCTGCCATGAGCAACCCGCTGATCGCCATAGTCAGCAGCGCTATCGACGGGCCTAAGCGGTCTGCCAGGGCACCGATAGTCAGTACGCCTGCCGGTGCAGCGCCAATGCACATCACCAATACCCCCATCACCCGCATACGGTGTAGCGGTTCACTCTCGTGCAGCAGTGTTGTACTTTGCATAGTGACAAAGCAGCCTGTTCCCAGCCCTGCGAGAAACAGCGCCACGCAACTAAGCGGGAACCAACGCGCAAGTGCGAACACCACCAACAGACTGAGAAACGTAACGCCCCCAATAACAAAGCTGAGCGCGTATGGCAGGTGACGGCTGGTAGTGGTTAACACGATGGCAGCCACAACGGCACCGAGACCTTCCATCGACTGCAAAACACCGATGTCGAACGCAGCCAGTTGCAGCAACTCGCGGCCAACAACGGGAATCATGCTGATGTAGGAAAAACCGAAAAAGTTCAGGATGATGGTAAATATCAAAACACCACGCAGCACGCGTTTGGTGCGAATGTAACGTATGCCCTGAACAATTAGCTTGATAAAGCCCTCCCCTTTTTGCGCAACCGAGGGAGGATTCGTCTCCAGCAGCAGTGCCAGCAAGGCAGCGCAGGCAAACCCCATTGAAGAAAACAAATACGAGCCGGTCAAACCAAGTGCAGTGTAGACCGCGCCACCGGCCAGTGGTCCCAGGAGAGCTGTGCCATTGACGGTAAATTGATCAAGGCTCATGGCCTGACGCAACAGATCGGCGCCTGCTACATCACCCAGCAGTGTGCGTCGCACCGGGTGCTCCAGCGTCCAAACGCTGCTACGGCATTAAAGGGACACCCACTATTACTTGCTCCCTCCAGACTCGAAAAAATCAATGGGTGTCCCGTTTTTTTCATTGGGTGTCCTACTTTTGTCGGTCCGGAATTGAGCATAAACAATGGATGTCCCACTTTATTAACCCAGTAATGTTATCGACGCGGTTACCAGTATCCGCGTACCCCCCTCCTATCCGGCAGATGAAAAACCTGCGGTTCGTATTGGTATTCACACTGGCAGGGTCGTGGTCGGCGGGTTACGCCCTAAAGACTGGCTCGATCCGATGGCAGTGACCGGTGACACTCCGAACATTGCTGCACGCCTGCAGGGTTATGCACCGATTAATGGAATAGTCGTGAGCCCGACGACGTGGAAGCTATGTGCCGGTGTTGCGGAATTCAAAACACTCGGTGAGCGGGAGCTCAAAGGGTTGAGTGAACCGATGCAGTTGTATCAGGCAACACAGCCTGCGGTCACCGCATTGTCACACCCGACCAAGGCTGAGCATCAGTTAGTGCTCGGGCGAGATCATGAAATAAGCAAGCTGCTCACTTACTGGCACGGTACGGAATCAACTCAACCGAGGGCGGTGTTCGTCAGCGGCGCTGCCGGTATCGGTAAATCGCAGTTGGTGCAGGCGTTTCTGAACCGTTTACAGGATAGCGAATACGGCCAAATTGAGTGCCGCTGTTCTACGTTGAGACTTCAGAGTCCGTTCTACCCGGTGATAGAACTGCTGGAACGGATTTTTCAGTTACAGCCAGGTGATTCATCCGACACGCGGCTTGAGAAGACGGTCGCAGCCTTAGACAGTGAGGGACTGGAGAAGAGCAAGCTCATTCCACTACTGGCTCCACTGCTTTCACTGGCGTCTGACAGTGCATACCCCCTGCCCGAGCTGCCGCCTGAGCAACTTCGGGCGATGACGGTAGAGGCGCTAATTCAATGTATGCTGCTGGGGCAGAACAACAAGCAAACCCTGATTATTTTTGAAGACCTTCACTGGGTTGATCCTTCCACACGCGATGTGATCACACGTTTGCTGGCATTTGAAACAGAGCATCCGTTGTTTATTCTGTGTACCGCACGACCGGAGTTTTCAGTGCCCTGGCCTGCGTCGTCTTCAGTAATGCACCTGCTGATCGCGCAGCTGACTGCCGACGACAGTCGCAAAATTATTCAGGCACTGGACGCAGAGAACACACTGCATGATGACATCATCGAGTATATCGTTGAGAAAACAGACGGGGTGCCACTGTTCGTAGAGGAGCTGGCTAAGTCGCTGCTTGAAGCTCAGGCACAAGGTGAGTTGCCGGAACGTGGCAGCAGCGAACGTCTTAATACCACACTGATACCCGCTACTTTGCAGGACTCGCTGTTGGCACGTCTTGATCGCCTGGGCACCGCGAAGAAAAGCGCACAACTGGGGGCGACGATCGGTCGTGAGTTTTTTTATCGCATCCTGCAGAAGAGCTCGCAGCTGGAGGCGGCCGAGCTTGGCGCCCATTTAGATATCATTCTTAGCGCTGGTCTTATCTTCGAGAAAGGCGAATCACCGGATAACCGACACGTATTTAAACACGCGCTGGTGCAAGAGGCGGCTTACGGGATGCTGATCAAGTCTGAGCGACAGACTTTGCATCAGCGCATCGCAACAGTGATAGAGGAAGACACGCTGCAAAGTGGGGTCGAGCAACCCGAAGTGCTTGCCCACCACCATCTCGAAGCCGGTAACACAGAGGCGGCGATTCGTTATTTGCACCGCGCAGGTGAACGCGCTGTTGAGCGCCATGCGGTAGCGGAGGCAATTGAATGAACTGTTACAGCGTGGACTCGAAGCCATTCCCACGCTGCCTAAATCTGCACAGCGTCATCAGCTTGAACTTAAACTGCATATCGCGATAGCCATGCCATTGGCTTCTGCCGGTGGATATGTCGCACCAGAGTTGCAGCACACACTTGAACGTGCCCAGGTGCTGTGCAACGAACTTGGAAATCCGCCAGAGCTGTTTCCAGTGCTGCATGGTCTGGGTAAGTTCTATCAGGCACAGGCTGATCATGATCAGGTCGAGGCGCTCGGCGTTGCATTGCTGGACATGGCGCAATCAACCGGGGATACCGCGCTATTGATCGAGGCCCATCGCAGTCTTGGTCTGTGTTATTCGATGACCGGTGAGTATGACAAGTGTATTGCACAT
>CAYMFQ010000267.1:5515-7492 GCA_964389335.1 uncultured Granulosicoccaceae bacterium | reverse complement strand
GAAAGCTCTGAAGTCGAAAGCTCTGAAGTCGAAAGCGCAGATAATGATAGTGTCGATGTAAGCGCTGACGTTGATAATGCAGAAGCTGATAGCCCCGAAATTGAGGCGAACACCACTGCCGCCGACAGCCCGGCCCCTGCGGACAGCGCTGCAAATGCAGGTAAGGGTCCGGCCAAGAGTATTGCCGAAGAGCTTATTGAATCACTCGGATCATCTGCCAGCGCTGCTCCGGCAAGCGCGGAGCCATCGCAAGAGGCCCCAGCCGTATCGCTCGATCAGAGTGCCGCTGTCTCCGGCGCCGGAATGGTATCCGCCGATAGCGATGACGAAGAACTGCGTAAAAGCCGCGAGCAGGTTGCGGTGCTGCAGGAGAAGATCGAGGAAGACCTGGTAGAAGAGGAACAGGTCTATCAGGAATTCGAACAGATCGCCAAAAAGCGCACCGTGCAAAAATTGCTGGGTGGTGTTGCCGCTTCGGCTGCAGTGGCGGCGATAGGTGGCGGTATTTACCTGTCAGGCATTCTGACGGCGACTGAGGTTCCAACATCACAGATAGTGGTTGCTGCAGAACCGGTACAGCCAGACCGAGAGCAGGAGTCTCTTAACGCTGCACTGGAGCGTTCGGCGACGTTGATTAATCCGGAGACACTGTCAACTGAAGAGCTGTTGATGACTCTGGCACAGGGTAGTGGGCAGGACACGCTTGGCGATCTTCGACGTTACATCCTGGGTGGTTCAGCGCGACTGAATGCCAGTACCAATGAAGACGATGTACCGCGCGCCGGGGCGGCGATACCTGCTGACAGTGATTCCATGAAATTGCTGAAGAACCGGGTGCCTCACGGCGGCGACAGGTACTTTGATGAATGGTCGCGACGCGAGATTGATTTGCGCCTCTACATCGAGCTGGTTGACCGACTGATTGAGTCTGGAGATATCGTTGCGGCATCCGAGCTTTGCAGTCGCACGAAGGACAACCTGTTTGCGGTTATGTGTAAGCAAAGCGTGGCGAGAGCTTACAAGAATCAGGGTAATCAGGCGGAAGCAGAACAGCTGCTGGAGACTGCGTCTCGCAACACCTATTCAATTGCCGCGGCAGCTGAGAGAGTGGTCGCAATGGCTGACTTCGCCTACTCGGAGCATGTGCTGGGTCGACATGAAGATGCGCTTGATTCCTTTTTAAGTGTATCGATCCTGGCTGCAAGTCTGAATCGGTATGAGTATCAAACCATCGGCCATGCAGCGGTGTCTGACTACCAGTTGCGCGCAGGTATGACACGCGAGTCGCGCCAGCAATTAAGCCGATCAATTGAAGCGGCTTACGATCTGCCTGCCAACAGTGCGGCACGCGACCTTGCGCTCAGACATATCGCTCTAACCGAAGCGCGTATGGGCTTGTTCGACGAGGCAATCGAACACACTGACCAGATCATTGATCCTTTCGCCTCAGTGTCTGCCTATCACGGTATTGCACTGGAGTATGAGGAAAACCAGAACTACGTGATGGCGACGGAAGTTATACAAAAAGCGTTCGATGCCAGCGCCGTAATCAAAGACCGTGAAAAGCGGCGACAGTTACTGTCAAAAATTAAACTGGCAAATTCTGACTAGTGGTTCGTGAGGGAAGTATCGAACTTTTCTCAGCCTCACAAAGTGCGATCCATGCGGGGTGGGTGAGCGTCAGAGTTATGCAAATAAAAACAAAATAAAGGAATAACGATGAAGGACTATGTAGTAAATAAATCTATAGTGCCCTTACTTTTTGGACTATCGGTGTCTTTGACTGCGTGTTCCGGAACCAATGATATGGCGGCGCCTTCAACGGGAGCCGCACAGTCTGGTGTTCCGGCCAGTGGTTCTTCAAACAATAATCAGACCCCCGCGACACCATCGCTGGGAACCGTTGATAACGGTACTGACAATAGTGCTGATAACAACACTGGCGCAGATGGTAACTCAGCCGGCACGGACGGTAAC
>CAYMFQ010000267.1:2855-5415 GCA_964389335.1 uncultured Granulosicoccaceae bacterium | reverse complement strand
TAACGGTGCTGTTGATCTGCAACTGGTAGCCGGTGCATCACAGGTTGCGTGTGACACCAGCGATGCGGAACAATTCAGGGAAACCATGCTGGCAGTTATTCGGGCTTCTCGAGCTGCCGCCAGAATGTGTGGTGACAGCAGCCATGGGGCAACCACTACTGTAACCTGGAATCCTCTGCTTGCCGCGGCAGCGTTATCGCATGTGCAGGATATGGCTACGTTTAACTTTTTTAGCCACGAAGGGTCAGACGGACTCAGTGTGTCTAATCGTGCGGATAATGTGGGTTACAACTGGCGCGCTATTGGAGAAAATATAGCCGCCGGTCAGCTCGATATCGAAGAAGTGCATCAGGGATGGCTGGATAGCCCGGGGCACTGTCGCAATATCATGAACCCGATCTTTACCGAAGTCGGCGCCGCTTGTGTGGTTGGATCAGACACAGACTACGGTACATACTGGGCGGTGGTGTTCGGCGACCAGCTGTAGTTTTACGGCCTTGTGAGCACCTGGTTTGCAAGGCCCGTTTCAACTGCGGTTGCACACTGCGCAGCCGTAAGTTGAACGTTGTTGGCATCGGTGCGCACCTGCATCAGATTGCCTGGCTCCTTTGTGTGTTCTCCACTATTGGCGGCGATGTGAAATAACTCATGTGCCATTGCCAGATGGGTATCATCGTATTCATCGGTTCTAAGTGCCTGAGTCAGCCACAGGCTGTTAGTCATCCACGGTCTATTGCGCGTGTTGCCAATGCCGAACGCATTGGCGTCGTAAGCTTGCAGCATATTGGTATCCCGGGCGAAGAATACCCGTACCGCGCCAGAGTTTTCTCCATCTAGTTGATTCAGCGCGCGCGACAGTGTCAGTGCGTTTCCGGACGACAGGTCCTGCAGATAGTCATCACCCTGCAGCGATATGACACTATCGACGGTTAGTGAGATACCACACTGTTCGTAGATGGTATTGGTTCTGGCAATGGCTTCACGCAGATCATCGTCACGCCAGCGTGGATCAAGCCGTATCAGCTGTAGCGGCATAACGATAGTAGCACCCGGCACGGGCGAAAATTGAAGATCGTGCGTGATAAGCTGCGGGCTCTGGTCATCGACACGGGCCAGTGGATCCCCAAGATACCCAATCGCCGCAAAGCGTGCAGTTCGTGCTCTGACAGAAAGGCTGCGTATTGAATCCATCAGTTCTGTGGTTGATTGCTCGGGTTTATGTTGTAGAAAACGTGCTGCCAGTGCCACAGCGCGGGCGACAGCGTAACTCGATCCGGATACCTTAATTTCATCGCCATTAAAATCCATCGCATTCAGTGCTTCAGCAGGGACAAGATAGTCAACCGACATGCGACCGTAGTTTGTGCGTTCGGCCGGATGAATAAAATCGTCAGCGGACGTGACTACCAGCATGTTGTCGATATCCATAGCAGCCGGATAGACTGCCTGTCTGTCGATATCACGACCATTGTTTCCTGCTGATACGACAAATAATATATCAGGGTGTTGAATGGCGGCATGCTCAAAGCTGACCCAGTCTTTATAGGTGTTGCTGCCAAGCGGCATCCCAATTACCCGGACACCAAGATCACTGGCGTGTTTAATCAGATTGGTCATTCGGTGCATGGCATTGCGCGGGTAACGGTAGGGCACCAGTGCCACACCTGGCGCTTCACGTAACACTATCGATGCCGTGCGCGTACCGTGGCGTTGTACAAAAAAAGCTGAGCGCGCCGGGTTGGCATCAAAGGGGAGGGCATCCATATCCCAAAAATCAAAACCCAGCAGGTGTCCCTGTTCGTCAGTCGCAAGACCCTTTGCAATATCGGGTAACTGGTAGTTTACGCCTGAGTCAACCAGTGCCACGCGCACGGCATTGATGTCAGTGGTTGTAAGTGTTGGCAATTCGGGGTTAATCCACTGCACATCGTCTGTTGGTTTTAGTGCGGTACCATCCTCACTGACAGAGAGCGCTTCGACATAAAGCGGTGAGTGCGCGGCGTTGTACACCAGTTGGTGTGCTGACGTGATGATACAAACGTCGCTAAGCGAAAGTCTTATCGCAGGTTTGTCGTCAGTGGCGGACGAGTTATCGAGATAGCTTGTGACGATGGTCTGTGGCGGCCGGCCAGGTGGTTGTAATAGCTGGATGTCTAAAAGCAGATGGCTGTTTTCGGTAACGCGAACTCGGCTGCCAATTTCTGTTTGTCTAAATCGGACAGGTTCCGTGATTAGTTCTATATCTCGATTCAAGTATGGTTCGATAACCTCTGCAGTAGCCTCTCCGGCACTACAAACCTCAGAGGCTAATTGTGTCAGACTGTCTGGCGTTATAAGCGACGGTGTGCCGGACTGAACTTCGTTTGCCGCAAGCCGAATGCAGTAGAGGAACGTAGCGGCAATGACAATCAGTAACCGGTGATTCAATCGAACCTTAAAGGCAGCGTTACTCCCGGGCCCGTGCAGCATACGGTGTTCTCCTCCGGTGTTGCATTGAGGTTTGTGCCTGATCAGTTTGCAGCAGGCTCGGCTATGTCATCATTGAGCAGGTCATCATCGA
>CAYMFQ010000267.1:0-2755 GCA_964389335.1 uncultured Granulosicoccaceae bacterium | reverse complement strand
GAGCAGGTCATCATCGAACAGCAACCGCTGTCGATTTAGCAGATCTGTGACGGTTTGCTGGTCCTGCGCTGTCTGAATATCCGAAGCCGTGCAGCATCGCTGCTGGCACAAACATGTGGAAAGCTCACTGGAGCAGGCATAGGCATCGCCATCGGCCAGCAGCATCAGTGCGCCACCGTTCTGCATGGTCGCGAGCTTGATTTGCGAGTTGCACACCAGTGTTTCACCGCTATCAAGTTGCGCCTTTACGGCAGGCCACTCAAGCGTGCCCGGTGCATCAAACGCTTCATTGCCAGACTCGGTCAGGAAGCGGCCAATCAGCAGGTCAAGCAATGCATCGTCAATGGTGAGCACGGCTCGCACCTGCTCACGCAGTTTGCCAAGATCACTCGCATCAATATGACCCGGGTTGAGTGCAGCCGCTCTGTTATTGTCAGTAAATCGTTCGGTAAGTGCGGTGTTGTCTTCGGCGCCGTCGCACAACAGTCGCAGTATGGACGGCAGCATCTCCTCAGCGGTTGGGGCTCTAAATCCGATGGACCAGGTCATACAAGGGTCGACTGTGGCGATGCCATGGTGTGCAAAGCCTGGTGGTAAATACAGCATATCGCCTGCGCTCAGTTGCATGGTCCGATCCGCTGAAAAATCACCCAGTAGCGAAATGCTGGAACTGACCGAGGGCTGGTGACCAACGCGTGGTGAAGTTTCAATCTGCCACTCTCGTTCACCATCGGCCTGCAGTAGAAAAACATCGTATTGGTCAACATGGGCGCCAACTGAGCCACCGACAGGTGCATAGCTGATCATCAGGTCATCGATGCGCCAGTCCGGCAGGAACCGAAAGGGCTCCAGGTATTGGCGAAAGTCCGGTAGTAGTTTCTCGACGTCAGATACCAGCAGCGACCACTCATGACCGGTGATTTCATCAAAAAACTCTGCGCTGAGCGGACCGCTGCACATACGCCACTCATTGCCATCAACGCGCTGCATAAAGCGGCTATTGGCATCTTCATCACACGCGAGACCGGCCAGTTCATCGGCTTCCAGCGGGTTGTCGAATGCCGCGAACGCCTGCGGGATTAACAGTGGTTTTTGCTGCCAGTACTGCTGCAGGAACACGTTCTGGTCGATATCGGTCGGCCAGTTGATTTGCAATGCACTCACTTTTTGGGCGTCGCTTCTAATGAGGCGGCGAGTTGTGCGGCGATGCCGGTGTAGGTGTCCGGCGTCAGTTGAGACAACCGGGCTATTGCTTCGTCTGGTAAGTCGAGTGTGGCAATAAACTGTTGCAGGCCATCGGCGTCAATGGTGCTGCCGCGCGTCAGTGCTTTTAATTTTTCATACGGGTTTTCAACGCCGTAACGGCGCATCACAGTTTGCACCGGCTCTGCCAGTACCTCCCATGCCTGATCGAGATCAGCATTCAGTCGCTGTTCGTCGAGTTGCAACTTGCCAATGCCTTTCAGCAGAGATTCGTAACCAATGACGGCATGTGCAAAGGCAACACCGGTGTTGCGCAACACTGTCGAGTCGGTCAGGTCACGCTGCCATCGCGACACAGGCAACTTCGCGCTGAAATGACCCAGTAGCGCGTTGGCGATTCCAAAGTTGCCTTCGGCATTTTCAAAATCTATCGGGTTGACCTTGTGTGGCATCGTCGAGGAGCCGACCTCGCCGGCGACCACCTTCTGGCGAAAGTAACCGATGGAAATGTAACTCCAGATATCACGCGCGAAGTCTGTGCAGATGGTGTTAATGCGGGATACCGCGTCAAACAGTTCCGCCATGTAGTCGTGCGGTTCTATCTGTGTGGTGTATTCGTTCCAGGTGAGCCCAAGGCTTTCAACAAACTCCCGGCCGAGTGACTGCCAGTCGATGTCCGGGTAGGCAACATAGTGCGCGTTAAAGTTGCCAACGGCACCGTTGAGCTTGCCGAGCATTGGTACCTGCTCGGCGATCGCAAGCTGCCGTTGCAATCGCGCTGCAACATTGGCGAATTCTTTCCCCATAGTGGTGGGTGATGCTGACTGCCCGTGGGTACGGCTGAGCATGGGGGCACTGGCATGTTCCTGTGCAATAGCGTGGATTGCCTGCAGCACTTTATTGGCGAGCGGCAAAGCAAGTTGCTGTGCACCGTCGCGCAGCGCCAATGCATGACACAGGTTATTGATGTCTTCAGACGTGCAGGCGAAGTGCAGAAAACCGCTGGCGGCGTTGAGTTCTTTGTCGGTGGCAAACTTTTCCTGCAGCAAATACTCGACGGCTTTTACATCGTGATTGGTCTTGCGCTCAATTTCCTTTACACGTTGCGCGTCCGCCAGAGAAAACTCGTCCACCATACGGTCGATAGATGCATGTGCTGCGTCGGAAAGCGAGACTTCGGTGATTTGTGGGTGTCGGGCCAGAGCCTGCAGCCAGCGCAGCTCTACAATGATGCGATAGCGAATGAGGCCATATTCGCTGAAAATCTCTCGCAGTGATTCAGTTTTACCAGCGTAGCGTCCGTCGACCGGGCTAATGGCCATTAGTGGATCAGAATTCATGGGGTTTCGAGCTGTGGGCAAACGCGTATTACACCATAAAAGCGAACCGTGGCGTGGGGGGTATTATGCAAACAAAAAGGCGGCACGCATTGCGGTAGTCGCAACCATCGCTTACACTATGCGTTCGGCAGGCGCGTAGCTCAGTTGGTTAGAGCACCACCTTGACATGGTGGGGGTCGTTGGTTCGAATCCAATCGCGCCTACCAACTTCT
>CAYMFQ010000266.1:0-7742 GCA_964389335.1 uncultured Granulosicoccaceae bacterium | reverse complement strand
ACAACGCTGTCTACGCAATTACCAAGCTCATCGAGATCAGTGGCATCACTAAACGTCAGTTCGAAGTTCATATCTCCAAACATCACATCGCTCAGGATAGTACTTGCGGTGTAGCCAGCGGCGTCAGGTGTCAGAGACAAGGCGATTTCCCGCAGCGGAAAGTCAGGGCCAACAACGCTCATCACCACTAACAGATTGCCCTCACCGCCCGCTTCTTCTACCACTTCTGCAGGAACACTCACGTTCACAATTGCATCATCACCTTCAACCGCCAGCGCCAGAGCCATTTCGGCGTATAAGGGAACGATGTCCATGCTGACATCGAGTCCGGCAGCGACGGATACAGCACTGCCCTGCTCCGGCAGCGACTTACCAACCTGAATATTGCCCTCAAACAGTCGCAGTGCAATATCGTAATTCCCCTGTAGCAGATTCAGATACATATGCTCAGACAATCCGGTGGCTGGATCGAGAAGAAACACCTGCTCCGGCCCATTGTCAACAGAGATACCCATAGACGGCGTCGACAGGCCTGCGCTGGCGAGGTCGTTATAGCTGAACTTAAAGTCGACCAGTGATTCCAGTATGGATACATCTACCTGGCTGTCTCCGAGCACTGGCCGTATGGTCATCGGCACCACATCGGCGGCGTCTTCCACCAGAGTGTGGACGGCAGACCCGGCGTACTGATGGTTGTCGCGATCTAGAACAATCGAAAATATGTAGCTGGCTGGCGGCAGGGCAATCGTGTTTAGCGACTGTACGTTGCTTAGGTCGCTTTTGTCGAGGTTAACAGTCTATGGGTATGTTTCGACTTCTGTAGTATCCAGATTTTCTGCCTGTAGGGTGCCAGTCATAATATTCGCGTCGAGCGCTTTGACAGTGCGGTCGTTGAGTATTTGAGCTGAGCTTTCAGTTGTAAGTAGCGCACTTAAGTCGAAGTCAAAGGATACTTCTGTCGTAACCGCCTGCGCAGCTGCCGGCCCTGTGGGAGCAGGAGGGTTTTGGGAGTTGGTGAGTGGTTGAGAAGAATCTCCGCATGCGCCCAACCACAGCGCTGCCGTCATAACCGCCATCCCGGGTAGAGTAGTTATTTTCATTTTTGACCTGATTTTTGGTATTTCTAATTCTGTTTTCTTTACCGCTCCTCATCCTTGACGACACAATTCTTAACGGCACCACTTATCAGATCTCGTGGTAACAAGATCACACATTTGAAGACACAGGTGATCCAAAGTGGCCCACGGCAGGTCGTTGCTGATGAATTTCCTACACAGCGCTAAAAATAGTTGTGAATTGGTATTTCGTGCCACCATGTGCAGCAAACTGTAAGTTCGACATAAACTTCAATTACAGACCCGGAAGACCCGAGTGATGCACAACCTATTCACCCTGCACCCCACCCTGCAGGCCGACACCTGCACGATTGCCGAACTGCCACTGTGCTCACTGCTGCTGAGCAACGACAGCAACTACCCGTGGACGATTCTCGTGCCACGCCGGCCAGAGATCACAGAGATACATCAGCTCACCGATGTCGATCAGCAACAACTACTGAGAGAGTCAACACAACTAAGCCACTGCCTCGAGGCAGTGCTGATTCCGGATAAATTGAATATTGCGGCGATAGGCAACATGGTGCCGCAGCTGCACATACACCACATTGCGCGCTACCGTGACGACATCGCCTGGCCGGCACCGGTATGGGGGTTTACGCAAGCGCAAACCTACGCACCTGGCGAACAACAGCAACTGGCAAATAAAATTCGTTCATGGCTTGCCTCACATACCGACCTGCTGCCCGATTCGGGTCCGGGCTATGAACTGGCACAATTGAATATTGCCGCACAGTTACATCCACTTGATGCGCCGGAGATGGCAGACTTCGTCAATAACATTGATCGTATCAACGCGCTTGCTGAGCAAGCCCCCGGGTTCGTCTGGCGCCTGCAAACCGAAGATGGCGACGCTACTGCCATCCGGCACTTTGGTGACACTGTGGTGGTTAACATGAGTGTATGGACCGACATTGAGTCACTGCACAACTACGTCTACAAGAGCGACCATGTCTCTGTATTGCGTCGCCGCAGGGAATGGTTTTCAACGATGAAAGTGTACTCGGTACTCTGGTGGGTAAAGTCGGGGTCGCAACCAACAATCGAAGATGCCGCTCACCGACTACAACAACTGGAACAACACGGCCCGCACGAGCACGCTTTTACGTTTAAAACTGCGTGGCCTATGCCAGTGACGCAATAACCGCTATCGCAATTTCATTAATCGTAAAGTCGTCACCGATACAGAGAATCACCATGGCTAAACTCATACTGCTTACCGGAGCCACGCGCGGACTGGGACGCTCCATGGTCGACGGCTTTATTGCAGCCGGCCACAGGGTCGTGGGTTGCGGCCGCACTGCCCTCGACATAGAAGCGCTGGCAGAACAGTATCCGGATCACCACTTCTCACCCGTCGATGTTGCCGACGAATCACAGGTACAGGCCTGGTCTGCGCAGGTATTAAGAGATATCGGCACCCCTGACTTGCTGATCAATAATGCCGCAACGATCAATGCCAATGCACCGTTGTGGGAGGTGTCCGGAGAGGAGTTTGCGCAGGTTACCGAAATTAACATCAATGCGGTGCATAGAATCATCCGCTGCTTTTGCCCGGCTATGATAGAACGCGGCAGCGGCATTATTATCAATTTCAGCAGTGGCTGGGGCCGCAGTGTCGCAGCCGAAGTAGCACCCTACTGTGCCAGCAAATGGGCAATCGAGGGTATGACCATGGCATTGGCAGAGGAGCTGCCGACGGGCCTCGCTGCCGTGGCGCTAAACCCCGGCGTTATACACACTGATATGCTGAACAGTTGCTTTGGTGCGCAGGCTGCAAACTTTGACACGCCTGCACAATGGGCACGGACCGCCGTGCCGTATCTGCTGTCACTGACTACTGCGCACAACGGTCAGTCATTGACCGCGAGTTAACTCTCCGGTCGCATGTGTGGAAACAAAATCACATCGCGAATTGAAGGCGACCCGGTAAACAGCATCACCAGCCGATCAATACCAATGCCCTCGCCTGCTGTGGGCGGCAGGCCGTATTCCAGCGCGCGGATGTAGTCCGCATCATAGTGCATGGCCTCGTGGTCACCTGCATCAAGGTTCGCCACCTGCTGTCGAAAGCGTTCGGCCTGATCTTCTGCGTCGTTTAGTTCCGAAAAGCCATTGGCTATTTCGCGGCCGCCAACGAAGAATTCAAAGCGGTCTGTCACCTCTGGTGTGTCGTCATTGCGGCGAGCAAGAGGAGACACCTCGGCGGGATAAGCGGTAATAAACGTTGGGTCCATCAGACGATGTTCGACCGTGGCCTCGAAAATCTCAGTCTGCAACTTGCCGATACCCCAGCCAGACTGCACTTTGACGCCCACGTTTTCGGCAATACTGAGTACCGCATCGGCGTTTTGCAAATCATCGGCGTAGATGTTCGGGTTGTACTGAGCAATCGCCTCAACCATTGTCAGCCGCGCAAACGGCTTGCTGAAGTCGTAACTGGTACTGCCATCCGCTGATTCAATGGTGGTACTGCCGATCACGTGCCCTGCAATCTCGCGCAGCAATGCTTCAGTCAGGTCCATAAGGTCACGATAGTCGGCGTAGGCCTGATAGAACTCGAGCATCGTAAACTCGGGATTGTGTCGTGTGGACAACCCTTCGTTGCGGAAATTGCGATTGATCTCAAACACCCGGTCAAAGCCACCGACAACCAGCCGCTTTAGATAAAGCTCAGGCGCGATGCGCAGATAAAGATCCATATCGAGTGCGTTGTGGTGAGTGGTAAACGGTCGTGCCGCCGCACCACCGGGAATCACCTGCATCATCGGTGTTTCCACTTCCATATACTGGCGCTGAATAAAAAACTCGCGAATGTACTGCACGATCGCAGCGCGCAGCCGGAAGGTTTCCCGCACGTCGCTGTTGATCATCAGGTCGAGGTAACGCTGTCGATAACGCTGTTCGGTATCGGTCAGTCCATGAAATTTTTCCGGCAACGGGCGCAGTGATTTGGTCAGCAATCGCAGTTGCGATGCCTTTAGTGTCAGCTCACCGGTTTTGGTTTGAAAGAGCTTGCCTTCCACACCGATGATGTCGCCGACATCCAGCTGTTTAAACGCCGCATAAGCCTCTTCGCCAACCAGTGACACCTGCACAAATACCTGCAACTGGCCACTGACATCCTGCACCTGCACGAAGCTCGATTTACCCATGACGCGCTTGGCCATCATTCTGCCGGCAATGGTCGCAGGCACATCGGTGCTGTCGAAGTACTCTTTACTGCGGTGCTGGTGTTCTTCCAGCAGCTCGCCTGCCAGCGCGTCGGGACGAAAGTCGTTGGGAAAAGCAGGCCCGGCTTCTCGCAGGGCTGCAAGCTTTTCGCGTCGTTGCGCGACGAGCTTGTTGTCATCCCGGTTTACATCGCGCCCAGGGGTTTCTTCTTCCGGTTGCTCGGGTGGTTGTTCTTCTGACATAGATTCTCTGACACTCTCGCCGAGTGATACGCTCCCTCTTATAAGCCGCTCTTTAGACTGGCTTCGATAAACTGGTCCAGATCGCCATCGAGCACGGCCTGGGTGTTGCCGGTTTCCACACTGGTGCGCAAATCTTTAATGCGGGACTGGTCGAGTACGTATGAACGAATCTGACTGCCCCAACCAATGTCCGACTTACTGTCTTCCAGTGCCTGTTGATCACCTCGGCGCTTTTGCATCTCGAGCTCGTAGAGTTTCGCTTTGAGCTGTTTCATCGCCTGATCTTTGTTCTTGTGCTGCGATCGATCGTTCTGACACTGCACCACAACGTTGGTCGGTGTATGGGTAATCCGTACCGCCGATTCCGTTCGGTTAACGTGCTGTCCACCGGCGCCTGACGCTCGATAGACATCGATGCGCAGGTCTGCCGGGTTAATATCTATTTCTACCGAATCGTCGATTTCCGGCGCGACAAAAACAGCCGCGAACGATGTGTGTCGCCGGTTACCCGAGTCAAACGGTGACTTGCGCACCAGCCGGTGCACACCAGACTCGGTACGTAACCAGCCAAAGGCGTAGTCACCTTCGAATCGAATGGTGGCTGACTTAATACCCGCAACGTCGCCGGCGGACGCTTCCATAAGTTCGGTTTTAAAACCTTGTGCCTCGCCCCAGCGCAAATACATACGTAATAACATCTCGGCCCAGTCCTGCGCCTCGGTACCACCTGAGCCGGACTGTATATCGACAAACGCATTGCCGTGATCGTGCTCACCACTGAACATGCGCTGGAACTCGAGCTGTGCGATTTGTTTTTCCAGTGCCGCGAGATCTTCGTCGACTGACTGCCAGGTGGCTTCGTCGTTTTCTTCCTCGGCCATCTGCAGCAGCTCTTCCGAGTCAGACAGGCCGCTGTCGAGCGAGCTCAGCACCTCAACAACAGCCTCGAGTTGCGCCCGCTCTTTGCCCAGCTTTTGCGCCTGCTCCGGATTGTTCCAGACGTCGGGGTCTTCGAGCTCTCGCATTACCTCTTCGAGGCGTTCTCGCTTGAGTTCGAAGTCAAAGATACCCCCTCAGCGCATCCCCGCGCTGCCGTAGTTCCTCGATTTTGGATAGTGTTGAATTTGTTTCCACGTCTCAGGATTCTCTTCGATTTAACCGCTGCCAACCGATGCGGTTGCAAGCTTCGCGTCAGACAAACCCACTATTTTACACTAAGCCGGTAAAAAGTATGGCGTTTGTTGTAGCGCTGCACAACGCTGTGCAAATTCGGGCGTTACGCAGGCACCATGTAGTCAACCTTGAGCTGCAGTGATTCAGTCTCGCGATAGCGGTTGACATCCAGCCGATACACAACCCGCCAGATGCTGTGTTGTGTGTCGTCGATAATGCGATTAAAAATCACGGCAGGTATATCGCGCGTGCCACCGACGCGCCGCAACAGCAGTCGGCTGTGCCCCTGGCCAACAGTGCGGGTTTCACGGACCTCAAAGTTGTCATCGAATGTCGGAAACGGAAATGCCTGCCCCCAGGGCTGAAGATACTTAACCAGGGCTGCATTATCGAGGCTTATTTCGTCATCGCTCAGCGCACCATCGGTCAGCCACTCGCGCTGCAGCGACTTGCCACCGAGAGAATGGTCTACCTGCGACACGAACAACTCACGAAACTGCTCCAGCGCCGCTTCTTCAATGGTGGCGCCAGCAGCCATTGCGTGACCACCAAACTTTGCAAGTAAGGATGGCTGTTGCGCAACCATCGCCATGAGGATATCTCTGATATGGACACCAGGCACCGACCGACCGGAGCCTTTAAGCATGCCGTCGGGTGATCGAGCAAACGCAAACACCGGTCGATGGCACTGCTCCTTGATGCGCCCCGCGACTATGCCGATGACACCCTCATGCCAGTCTGGTTCATACAGCACCAGCGCCGACGGCAACTGACCGGCATGCCGACTCAGTATGGCGCTGACCTGTGCCTCGGCGTCCTCACGCATGCCGCTTTCAATCTGACGCCGACTGCGATTGAGATGATCAAGTTCACGCGCCCTGGGCAGCGCCGCTTGCAGGGAGTCTGCAAGCAGACAATCAACGCCCACGCTCATGTCGTCGAGTCTACCGGCCGCATTCAGACGCGGACCAACGATAAACCCCAGATCGTCGGCGGTGGCATACCGGTGCGGTCGGGTCGCCACTTCAAACAGTGCCAACACGCCGGGACGCGCCTGCCCGGCGCGTATGCGGCGAACACCCTGCTCTACCAGAATGCGATTCAGGTGGTCGAGCGGCACAACGTCTGCCACAGTACCGACCGCCACCAGATCAAGGTACTCCGCCATGGCCGGCGGCTTAAGGTTGTTGGCGGCAAACCAGTCGCGCTGCTGCAGCACCCTGCACAGCCCGGACATCACATAAAAAATGACACCAACACCACATAGATTCTTGCCGGGGAATTCGCAATCGTTGCGATTGGGGTTTACCAATGCATCAGCATCGGGCAACTGGCTGGGCGGCAGATGATGATCAGTGACCACCACGGACAGGTTGGCGTTACGCGCCGCTTCAACGCCACTGACTGACGCGATCCCGTTATCAACCGTTAACAGCACGTCGGGCTGTTTCTGCAAAGCCACTTCAACAATCGCCGGTGACAATCCGTAACCGTACTTAAAACGGCTTGGTACCAGGTAATCGACGCTCGCCCCAACGGAGCGCAACACATGGCAGGCAAGCGCTGTACTGGTAGCGCCATCGGCATCGTAGTCGCCAACAATCAGTATTTTCTTACCCGCACTAACAGCGTCAGCCAGCACGGTTACTGCGGTATTAAAGTCCCGCATGAGGCCAGGGGCAGGCAGATACTTAAGCTGCAGTGCCAGTTCCTCCGAGCTGGTAATCCCCCGACTCGCCAGTATGCGACCCACCAGCGGATGCTTGTGCAACTTTGACGCAAGCGTCGGCTCAAAGTGGCGGCGGCGTATACTGTCGGTCGATTCAGTTATTGTGTCACTGTTCATAAGTCGTAAGCGCTAATCCGGCACAACTTCAGTGGTTCCGCTGCGCTGGCTCCCGGCTTCAACAAACTGTTCGAACTGAGGCGGGTGCCACTTACAGCGCAACCAGCGGCGCCAGTTAATGCGTGGCGGCAGTTGCCACAGCGTGTCACCTCCGCACCACAGGGTTACCGGCGGTGCGTTACCAAACACACT
>CAYMFQ010000265.1:1449-7755 GCA_964389335.1 uncultured Granulosicoccaceae bacterium | reverse complement strand
TCCTTGAGCAGGTTAGTGAAGAGTTTATTGAGTATATGCGCAGCAAAATACCGCGCGGGCGATTTATAACGGTGGAAGAAGTTGCGGCCACGGTGACGTGGATGGCCTGTGAAGAGAACGGTTTTACCACGGCCTCTGTTTATGATCTGTCGGGTGGGCGTGCAACCTATTGATACGGTGACACATCAGCCAGGTGCCATCGAAGCGATGATGGCACGGCTGTTGTCGTTCGAATCGCAACAGAACTATCGCGCGCACACAGAGGGCGCATGGTTTGAGGTGATTCGTGGTGAGGTGCCGGTGCTGCTATCCGCACCTCACGCCTGCATGCATCACCGTGACGGGGCGGGTAAGATGGAGGAAGAGTTTACCGGTGCCATAGCGCGGTACGTGGCTGAAGTAACGGGTTGCTACGCGATTACCGCAACGCACATGGCCACGGAAGATCCCAACTGGCAGATCGACAGCGCCTACAAACGTGCTATCGCAGCACTCCATAACGAAGTGAATTTACGTTTTGTGGTTGATCTGCACGGTATGCTTAACCGGCATCAAATGGGTATAGCGGTGGGTACGATGTTGAATCGCTCATGTCAGCACGCGGATATTGTGCCGGCGTTTGCAGCGCACGGTTTTACGGAAACGCCGCTTGACAGTCTGTCGGCTGATGCAACCGTGCCGTTTCAACGCAGGCTGGTGGTGAATCATCCGCGCTTTACCGGTGGCGTGCGCAACCATACCGTTACCCGCTTCGCTTCTGATACCCTTGGCATACCCGCCGTGCAGATTGAGCTTGCCTCAATCGCACGTGTGGTTTACTCACCACCCACTGATGACTGGCCTCAGGCCTACACTGGCGATAAACCGACGATTGCCAGCGCAGTGCATTCTCTGCAAGCGTTAACTGGAAACCTGTGACCACTGAATTGTTGATTATTGGCGTGCTGGCATTTTTGTTGGCTGGCACCATCAAGGGTACTGTGGGTATTGGTTTACCGACACTGTCCATTTCGATCATGGCGCAGTTTGTTGATCCGCGTGTGTCGATTGCGCTGTTGTTGATACCGGCGCTTGTTACCAATACGTGGCAAATTTATCGCGGTGGCTCGGTGCGGCGTTCAATGCAGCTGCTGTGGCCTTATGCGCTGGTGATGATTGTTACCATGTATTTGTCGGCGCTGATGGCGCCACGCGTGTCTCAGCAGGGATTGACGGTTGGTATTGGCATTATGGTGGTGCTGTGGACAGCTACCAGCCTGGTTAAGCGTCCGGCGCGCATACCGGATGCGCTCGACCGGCCGTTCCAGCTGTTTGCGGGTTTTGCATCGGGTGCTATTGGCGGGCTTACGGCGATCTGGTCGCCACCGATGGTGATGTATCTGTTGGCGCGCTACAGCGACAAGGAAGACTTTGTCCGTTTTACCGGCTTTTTAATACTGTGTGGCACGGTGCCGTTAACGCTTGGCTATGTCAGCAACGGGTTGATGACACGTGAGCTGGCGCTTGCCTCCGCGATGATGGTCGTGCCAACGCTTGTCGGGTTTTCTATTGGTGAACGGCTGCGAGGCCGCTTAAACGGCGATCAGTTTCAGAAGGTGGTGCTGTGTGTGTTTTGCCTGATGGGCCTGAACCTGATTCGCCGCGGATTGTTTTAACTCTCCCTGTATTTCTGCACTAGCGATACTGACCGTCCCAGGGTCCGCTTTTCAGCGTAGCGGTTTTGCCGTCTTCAGATACGTTCGGGCGGTTTAGCGAAAACATGTTGTCGGCCGAGACCACAGAGTAATCCATGTAACCGAGCCGTGCGATGGGCTGCATGGCGGCAGTATCCACCATGCCATCGACCACATACTGATCATCGATATACACGCCAACCACACTGACGATCAGGCTGGTGTAGCCGGTGTCCGGGCTGTCAGGTCTTGGGCCAGGCGCCAGCGGCAACTCAATGGACTTCCACAGCTTGCACTCAAATGCGGCCGGGCTCGCCGCAACGCGTGGTGTGCTGACCATCTGTGATTCCGTGGTTTCTATGTTGGCGATGTCAAACTCACTGACTGAGGTATCGACAGCGGCGCTGCTCATGTTCATTTCGTCGACCAGTGCCTTGGTAGCCAGTGAGCAGGTGCATTCGCCGGTTGCCAGTATGTTGTTGACAGAGTCTTTGCCGTTGGCCACCGACATGATCAGCATCGGCGGGTAATCAGACAGTGCGTTAAAAAAGCTGAACGGCGCGATATTCGGCACGCCGGTATCGCTGATGGTCGAAACCCAGCCTATCGGGCGTGGCACAACCAGCGCTTTGAACGGGTCGTGTGGTAGTCCGTGATCACGCTTTTCAGTGGTGTAGAACATGGGTTTCCCGGGGCAGGTGGAGGAAGTTAACAAGCTCGGCGCAAAGTGTGCCATTCGCATCGCAGGATGGCAAAGACAATGGTTCTTTGTGCTGGCAGCGCGTGTATCGGGCAGCATTTGCGATCAGCGCGGCGCACAGAGTTAAAGCGGGTCCGCGCTGGGGGAAATGCAGGTCTTTTCGGCGCTCACAGGATGAGTACTATTGCGGGGTTCGCGCCGCGGCTTTAAAGCCGCGGTTGACGAACATACGCAGCTGTTGTCAGGGCGACAACCTGTCTTACCCTCTATATATTCCGGAGGCTGCCATGCACCCCGTCGAAATTGTTTTGTCTCCGCGCCTGCGCACCACCCCCTATGAGCCTCGGTTGTATGAGCACGGGCTTAAGTCAATCACGATTTATAACCACATGGTGTTGCCCGTCAGCTTTACCGATGCGGAAGATCAGTATCGCCATCTGTGCGAGCACGTGCAGGTGTGGGATGTAGCTGGCGAGCGGCAGGTAGAGGTGCGTGGCAAAGATGCGCTGGCGCTGGTTGAACTGATTACCCCACGCCACATTGCCCCCTGTGCCATTGGGCAGGGTGTGTATGCACCGCTGGCGGATCAGGACGGGCTGGTGGTGAATGATCCGATTGTGCTGCGCCTGGCAGAGGATCGGTTCTGGATATCAATTGCGGACTCTGATGTGAAGCTGTGGGTTAAGGGTATCGCTTATGGTCGCGGTATGGACGTAGAAGTGTTTGAGCCCGATGTTAGCCCGCTGGCTGTGCAGGGGCCAAAGGCCGATGATCTGATGGCGGATCTGGTAGGCGAGCACGCGCGTGACATTCGTTTCTTCCGCTTTATTGAAACCACTATTGCCGGTGCACCGGTGGTGCTGGCGCGCTCGGGCTGGAGCGGGCAGGGCGGGTTTGAAATTTACCTGCAGGACTCAAGCTGTGGTCTGGCGCTGTGGGACGCGGTATGGGAAGCCGGTCAAAAGTATCAGATTCGACCTGGTGCACCTAACCTGATCGAGCGTCTGGAGACCGGGCTTAAGTCATATGGCAGCGACATGACGCATGATGATCACGTACTTGAATGTGGCTTCGAGAAGTTTATTCACCCCGACAAACCGGCCGAGTATATGGCGCGTGAGAGCATGCAGCGTTTTGCCAGCCAGCCGCGCAAGCGCCAACTGGTTAACCTGATGGTGTCAGAGCCGGCGCTGCCACCATTGCGCAACAACTGGGCAGTACAGACCGGTGGTGAGGCAGTCGGGGCGGCGACCAGTTGTGCTTATTCGCCAAAGTATCAGGCAAATTTGTTGTTTGCGATGGTGGACAGCGGATCAGCGGCGCCGGGTACAGCGCTTGACGTGGTGGTTGATGGCAAAGTGCATACGGGTGTTGTGAAGGACGACCGCTGGCAGTAGCCGATATGGCTTAAGCTGGCAGTTTGTTGCGATCAATCGGTTCAGTAACCGGAATCCTGTTTACTGGCAAGCAGGGGGCAGGGGCGATATCATGGCGTGATTTCGCCTCAGACACGGTCCTATGCAAACACTTACCCTGAAACGCCCCGATGACTGGCACTTACATCTGCGTGACGGGGCGATGCTAAAGGCAGTTTTGCCCGCCACAGCAGACCACTTTGCCCGTGCGCTGATCATGCCGAACCTGGTGCCACCGGTGGTGACCCACGCTGACGCCGAAAGCTATCGCGGGCGCATCGTGCAGGCGCTGCCCGATACCAGTTCGTTTGAGCCACTGATGACGCTGTATTTAACCGAGGCGACGCGTGCTGAGGATGTGGCGCAGGCAGCGCAGTCGGGCCTGGTGAAGGCGGTCAAGCTCTACCCCGCTGGTGCCACTACGAATTCCGACTCCGGCGTAACCGACGTGACACGTGTCGATTCGGTGCTCGATAAGATGGCCGAAATCAACCTGCCGCTGTGTGTGCACGGTGAGGTAACCGATTCGGATATCGATATCTTTGATCGCGAAGCTGTGTTTATCGACAAGGTGCTCGACCCGATGCGTCGCCGGCATCCGCAGTTGCGGGTGGTGATGGAGCATGTCACCACCAGCGAAGGGGTTGAATACGTTAAAGCCAACCAGCAATCGATGGCGGCGACGCTAACGACGCATCATTTAATGATTAACCGCAATCATCTATTCGTCGGTGGTATTCGTCCGCATTACTACTGCCTGCCGATTGCCAAGCGTGAGCATCATCGGCTGGCGTTGCGAGCGGCCGCGGTATCGGGTAGCCCGAGTTTCTTTCTCGGTACCGATAGTGCGCCACACCTGGATGGTGCCAAGGAGTCGGCCTGTGGTTGTGCCGGTGTATTTAATGCACCGAATACCTTGTCGTGTCTGGCGCATGTGTTTGAACAGGAAAATGCGCTCGACAAGCTGGAAGGCTTTGTATCACTGCACGGGCCGGCCTTTTACGGGCTACCGGTTAACACGGATACCATTACGCTTGAAAAGCGCGAGGCGCCGCTGGCACTCGATGCAAAGTTACAGACACCGGAAGGGCCGCTGACGGTATTTGACCCAGGTCATCCGCTGCACTGGCACGTGGTTTAACATCAGTGATTGTAGTCATGCATTTATGTGGCGTACGCTGATTGGTTGGTAAGCGGGCAATCGTCTTTCGAAAAACTCTGTGCCAATGAACCGCATGCCCAATGACGAGGCAGCGGGTGAACTTCTCCATCTCATTCGGACTAATCATGTTTCAAAATACCTTTCCCGATAAAGAGACCATCGCCGAACTGACCGCAGGCATGCTGCTTGAAATTGGCGCCGTACATTTTCGCGCAGACCAGCCGTACAAGTTAACCTCCGGCCTTGCGAGCCCGGTTTATATCGATTGCCGCAAGCTGATTTCCTATCCGCGTATTCGTTCTGCACTGATGGACTTTGCCGTATCGACACTGGTGCGTGATGCGGGCTTTGAGGCGTTTGACGCAGTGGCAGGTGGTGAAACTGCGGGTATACCGTTTGCCGCATGGATTGCCGATCGTATGGGATTGCCGATGCAGTATGTGCGCAAAAAGCCCAAGGGCTTTGGCCGCGACGCACAAATAGAAGGTCAGCTTGACGAAGGGCAGCGTGTGTTGCTGGTTGAGGACCTGACGACGGACGGTGGCTCTAAAGTTGTATTTACTGAAGCATTGCGCGCCGCCGGTGCCGTGACCGACCATACGCTGGTGATCTTCTATTACGATGTATTTCCGGATACACGCAACAAGCTGGCAGAGCGTTCATTGTCATTGCATTACCTGGCGACCTGGTGGGATGTGTTGAAGCTGTGCCGTGCCAAAGGGTACTTCGATACGCGCACGCTCGATGAGGTAGAGAGCTTCTTAAATCAGCCGTTACAGTGGTCGTCTGATCATGGCGGGTCATACCAGCCTGCGATTTAAGTGTCGCATCGTGGGGGTTTGTGGTGCGCTTCGTTGCACTCAGAGCACCCTACGTAACGTTACGTTTTTTGTTGAGAGTTGAATGGATGGTTCGTAGGGTGTGGTGAGTGGTGCGAACCGCACCATGTGTAATCAGCGTTCCTTTGTGAATGTATCTGGTGCGCTTCGTTGCACTCAGAGCACCCTACGTAACGTTCCGGTTTTTGTTGAGAGTTGAATGAATGGTTCGTAGGGTGTGGTGAGTGGTGCGAACCGCACCATGTGCATTGGCTTCCTTGTGAACATATCTGGTGCGCTTCGTTGCACTCAGAGCACCCTACGTAAGATTGCGTTTTTTGGTGAGAGTTGAATGGATGGTTCGTAGGGTGTGGTGAGTGGTGCGAACCGCACCATGTGTAATCAGCGTTCCTTTGTGAATGTATCTGGTGCGCTTCGTTGCACTCAGAGCACCCTACGAGAGATTACGGTTTTTGTTGAGAGGTTGAATGGATGGTTCGTAGGGTGTGGTGAGTGGTGCGAACCGCACCATGTGTAA
>CAYMFQ010000265.1:0-1349 GCA_964389335.1 uncultured Granulosicoccaceae bacterium | reverse complement strand
TGAATGGATGGTTCGTAGGGTGTGGTGAGTGGTGCGAACCGCACCATGTGTAATCGGCGTTCCTTTTTGAACGTATCTGGTGCGCTTCGTTGTACTCAGAGCACCCTACGTGTTGTGTTGTTTAAGCCTGGGTAAAGTGATGAAACACGATAACTATGTCATCGACGATATGATCTCCGCCAAGGCGATTGCTGCGCGCGTGGAGAGTATGGCCGCGACGATTAAAAAGGAGTTCGAGGGAACGGAGAAGCTGGTGGTAATCGGATTGCTGCGTGGTTCGTTTATGTTTATTGCGGATCTGGTTCGTGAGCTTGATCTGCCGGTGGAAGTCGATTTTCTGGAGACTTCCTCTTACGGTGATTCAATGGAGTCATCGCGCGAGGTGAAAATTCTGAAAGACCTGCGTGGCGAAATTAAAGACCGCGATATTCTGGTGGTTGAGGATATTATCGACACCGGGCATACCCTGCACCACGTTATTAACCTGCTGAAGTCACGTCAGCCAGCGCGAATGCTGGTATGCGCTCTGCTCGACAAGCCCACCCGACGAGAAGTGACCGTCAATGCAGACATCGTCGGCTTTGAAATCGAGGACAAGTTTGTTGTTGGCTACGGTATTGATTATGCGCAACGCAACCGAAATTTACCTTACATTGGCGCGGTGCGGTTTATTGAGTAGCGGCTATGGTGTGCATAATACTGGTACACCGAGCGTTGTTACGTAAATGTTTAATTTGACGGGCAATTGTGTGGAACCCGTACCGTCAGTGTCTGTCCTAATTGCATCTGAAACAGCTTTTTGCCTGTATCTCACCCAAGGATAACGACAATGCTTATTAGAAATGTTACGGCGGCGGTATTGGCGGCAGCGACTCTGGTAACCGTCGGGAATGCATTTGCAGAGACTGCGCTGGCGTCCAAAGCCTACCAGTGTCAGGAACTCAGGCAACTCGTTGCCGACAGGGAGCGGGTGTATTTGAAGGGTTTCCTCGGCTTAAAAAGTTCCGTGTACGCAGAGGCCAGTAGTTGTCATTATCTCCACGAAATTCCACTGAAATCCGCCTGGAGAACCAGTGATGTGCGCTCGTGCGTGGTCGGCTATCGGTGTATCTCGAGGTATGAGAGAGTCTTTCTCGGTAACGATTGATTGATTTTTTGTGTCTGTGCTGGTGCCGTGTTATCGCTAGCGCAGATAGCACCTCGCTGTAATTGCTTTTCCCCTCCCGCCTTAATGTTGGTTTATGCCTGCTGTTGCGCGTAGGCCCATAGTTCAATATTCGTTGCTTCTCCAGCACGCTGTTTAAAAATCGCTGCAGACTGTGCGTTGTCGACAGCTGTTGGCATTTGTT
>CAYMFQ010000264.1:6506-7756 GCA_964389335.1 uncultured Granulosicoccaceae bacterium | reverse complement strand
CCGATGCAGCGCTTTATGCAGCTGGGTATTCCATTGCAGGAAATGATGAAGGCAATGGAGGCTTACAGTGTCGGGGTGGAAAAGGCGTGCGGTCTGTAGATAGCCAGTTGCAGAGCCAGGCGGCGGGCGGTATCGACGATACCCTCGCCTGGCTATTCAGCAAAGGTCGATTTATTGTTAAGCCGGCGGAGTTCATCGAAGCATTGGGTCGTCAGCTCATAGATGATGGCGCGCCTGTGTGGAGAGTCCGATTCAGTTGCCGCACCATTCATCCGCTGATGGCAGGCTGGTCGGTTATATGGTCGGCTGACATGGCACAGGCTGAAATTACGCCGGCGCGCCACGAGTTTCGACAGTTGGACAGCTACATTGGCAGTCCGTTGGCTGAGGTGGTAAGAACCGGTACCACCTATCGTAGAAATCTGGCCGAGCTTGTTGAGGCTGTCGATCATCGGGTGTTGTTTGAGCTCAAAGAGCAGGGGGCCACCGACTATCTGGCGCTGCCAATAACGTTATCTGACGGCAGCCTGAGTACCCTGACGCTGGTGTCAGACGACAACGACGGATTCACCGAAACCCATCTTGACGCACTCGAACGCATGGCACTTTATATGTCACCCGTGCTTGAAGTCATGGTCGTTCGGCATATCGCTAATGCCGTGATCAATACCTATGTGGGTCACCGCACCGGTGAACGTGTAATGGACGGTCAAATTCGACGTGGCGATGGTGAAAACATCAGTGCGGCAATCTGGTTTTGCGACCTGCGAGATTTCACGCCGTTGACGGAAACGCTGCAACCACAGGCGCTGCTGTCGTTGTTAAACAGCTACTTTGAAATACTGTCTGCGGCCGTGGTGGCTCGTGGTGGAGAAGTGCTGCGTTTTATTGGTGATGCGATGCTTATTGTTTTCCCGGTGACCGGTGAAGTTTCCAGGCAGCGTGCATGTGAGAACGCTGTCGAAGCAGCGCTACAGGGGATCTCTGACATGCAGGACTTTAACCGCAATCAGGTAGATTCCCCGCAGCTTCGTTTTGGTATCGGTCTGCATATTGGTGAGGTTATCTACGGCAACGTTGGCGCGCCGGATCGACTCGACTTTACCGTGATGGGGCCGGCGGTTAATCGCACAGCTCGGCTCGAGGGCCTCACTAAAACTCTGGGGGTGCCTTTATTGATGTCATCGACCTTTGTATCATCAATCGCAGCCGATACGGTGTCGCTTGGCTATCAGCGTATGAAAGGTGTG
>CAYMFQ010000264.1:0-6406 GCA_964389335.1 uncultured Granulosicoccaceae bacterium | reverse complement strand
TGACCGTCATATACTCGATGGTGGTGACGGCAAAGCCGCACAGCTGGCATTGCAGATTGTAGTGAAAATGGCAGAATTGCAGGGCGCCACGGAACTGATTGACGTAACACAGGCGCACATTGATGCCTGTGTTTATAGTGGTCCGTCCAACCTGATGTTCGCGGAGCGTTTGGTTTCGCTTGGTGGTAAGGTCAGGGTGCCGACAACACTAAACGCATTGTCGGTAGACAAGCAACGCTGGCGCCGGCAGGGTGTTAACAGCGAATTTGGTGAGGCTGCCAGTGCGCTTGGTGACGCCTATGTCGCGATGGGTGCGGTGCCAAGTTTTACCTGCGCTCCCTATCTGCTCGATAGTGCTCCGGTTCAGGGCGAGCAAATCGTCTGGGCTGAATCCAATGCGGTGGCCTACGCCAACAGCGTAATTGGTGCCAGAACGCAAAAGTATCCTGACTTTCTCGATATCTGCATCGCACTGACGGCAAGGGCGCCAAAGGCTGGACCGCATCTTGATGGTGGCAGACTGCCAACAACGCATGTGCATGTATGCACAGATAACTCACCATCAGGCAAAGGCATTAACGTGGCGGTGCTTGACGATTCCTTCTGGCCATTACTTGGCTACCATATCGGTGCAATCAGTAGCAACGATATTCCGTTAATTACGGGTCTTGAGGCGTTGTCGCCAACATCTGACGAACACAAGGCGTTTAGTGCCGCGTTTGCAACTACCTCGTCAGTGGCGATGTTTCACATCGCTGGACAAACGCCCGAAGCGAGCAACCCCGCTGTCGCTGCCGCGGTATCAGGGCACGAAGCGACTATGATTGAGGTTGATGCGCTTATCGAGAGCTGGCACGAACTCAATAGCGCGACATCAACTCGGGTTGATATGGTTTGCTTTGGTAACCCGCATTTTTCCCTAACTGAATGTAAGCAGCTTGCCGAGTTATGTGCAAAGAAAAACAGGCGTGCAACGATACCGGTTATTGTGACGCTGGGGCGCGACGTTCACGCACAAGCCGAAGCTGCTGGCTATACAGAGGCGCTAACTCGCTTTGGTGCACAGTTTATGAACGACACCTGTTGGTGCATGATCGAAGAGCCGGTAATACCGCCGGGCTCTACAGTGCTGATGACCAATTCAGGTAAATATGCGCACTACGGGCCCGGGCTGGTAGAGCGTGCTTTTCACTTTGGAAGCATGGCTGAATGTGTTGAAACAGCCTGCAGTGGCACGCGCCAGCAGTTATTGCCTGCATGGCTGCAGGTAAACCAGCGCGAAACATGACAACGAGAACTGCCTATGAATGAACCGACGTTACGACAGGCAACCACTGCTGACCACAGCCCACTGTTAGCACTGGAACAGGCATTGATCGAGGCGGAGCGACCCTTTGACAGTACCCTAAAGCCCGGTGCTGTGTGCTATTACGACATAATGCACTTTATTGAAGATCCGAATACCTTCCTTGTGGTAGCTGATGTACAGGGCAGAGTGGTAGGTTCGGGCTATGTGCAGGTCAGAAGTTCAAACGACTACTATTCACATGACCAGCATGGCTACCTTGGCTTTATCTTCGTTGATGCCGAGTATCGCGGTATGGGTTTGGCCAACCGGATTATCGACCGGCTAAAGGCCTGGGCTAATGAGCGAGGTGTTACGTATTTTACGCTCGATGTTTATGCAGACAATCAGGCTGCACTTGCGGCATACGAGAGGGCGGGTTTTAAACGCGTGGCGGTTAAGATGGCACTTGAAGCGGAAGGGCAGTAACAACGCTGCTGCCGCACCCGAACGGATGCGGCAGCAGGATACAACGGCGTTTGCCAGTTACGCTAACAGATCAAATCGATCCGCGTTCATGACTTTGGTCCACGCCGCAACAAAGTCGCGTGCAAACTTTTCTGCGTTGTCGTCCTGTGCATAAACTTCAGCATAAGAGCGCAGAATAGAGTTGGAACCAAACACCAGATCAGCACTGGTTGCTGTCCACTTAACCGCACCGCTGCTGCGATCACGAATTTCATAGCTGCCATCGGATTCAACCGGGTGCCAGCTATTGTTCATGTCGGTCAGGTTGACAAAGAAGTCATTGGTCAGCTGACCTTCGCGGTCGGTGAAGACACCGTGCTTGTTGCCACCGTGGTTGGTGCCAAGTACACGCATACCGCCGAGCAGTACTGTCATTTCCGCTGCAGTCAGGCCGAGCAACTGGGCGCGGTCGAGCATTAACTCTTCCGGTCCAACAGCATACTGCTCTTTTTGATAGTTACGGAAACCGTCGGCCAGTGGCTCGAGTACTGAGAAGCTTTCGGCATCGGTCATCTCGTCAGTCGCATCACCACGACCTGGCGTGAACGGTACATCGACATTGTGGCCTGCAGCTTTGATTGATTGCTCCAGACCAACGTTGCCTGCAAGTACAATCACATCTGCCAGCGACGCGCCGGTGTCAGCAGCGATAGGCTCAAGTGCTGCCAGTACTTTGGTCAGTCGCGCAGGTTCGTTCGCAGCCCAGTCTTTTTGTGGTGCCAGACGGATGCGTGCACCGTTAGCGCCGCCTCGCTTGTCTGAACCACGGTAAGTGCGAGCGCTGTCCCATGCTGTCGCAATCATGTCTGATGCACTCAAGCCACTGTCAGCAATCTTTGCTTTCACTGCGGCGACATCATAGCTGCTGGATCCAGCCGGAATAGGGTCTTGCCAAATCAGATCTTCAGCAGGTACATCAGGACCGAGGTAGTTGTTCTTCGGGCCCATATCGCGGTGCGTCAGTTTGAACCAGGCGCGTGCGAAGGTGTCTGCGAAGTAGTCGGGATCAGCCATAAACTTCTGACAGATCTCGTTATAGATCGGGTCGACCTTCATCGCCATGTCGGCGTCAGTCATCATCGGGTTGTGACGAATGGACGGGTCGGAGGCATCAACCGGCTTCGCGTCTTCCGGCATATCAACCGGCTCCCACTGATTGGCACCGGCAGGTGACTTGGTCAGTTGCCATTCGTAGTTGAACAGGTAGTCAAAGTAACCCATGTCCCATTTGGTCGGGTTTGCAGTCCACGCACCTTCGATGCCTGAAGTGAAGGCATTGGCGGCTTTGCCACCATGGCCCGGGTTGGCCCAGCCAAAGCCCTGCGCTTCAACGCCAGTGGCTTCAGGTTCGGCACCAATGTTGGCGTGATCACCACCACCATGTGCTTTACCGACTGTGTGTCCGCCACAGGTGAGTGCTGCGGTTTCTTCATCGTTCATCGCCATACGAGCGAACGTTTCGCGAACGTGCAGTGCGGTGCGTGCCGGGTCAGCGACGCCGTTGACGCCTTCGGGGTTGACGTAAATCAGGCCCATGTGAACGGACGCGAGCGGGTTGTACATGGTTGAAGGCTGATCGAGGTCTTCATAGCGGTTAGCGCTATCAGCCAGCCACTCGTTTTCAAAACCCCAGTTGACGTCTGTCTCAGGACCCCAGATGTCAGCGCGACCAAAACCGAAACCAAAGGTTTTCAGACCCATGGATTCATACGCCATGTTACCGGCGAGGATAATCAGGTCGGCCCACGAAAGGGCATTGCCGTGCTTCTTCTTTACCGGCCACAGCAGGCGACGCGCCTTGTCGAGGCTGGCGTTGTCTGGCCATGAGTTCAGCGGTGCGAAGCGAATGTTGCCACAGCCAGCGCCGCCGCGACCGTCGCCCATGCGATAGGAACCGGCAGAGTGCCATGCTAAACGAATCATCAGGCCGCCGTAGTGACCCCAGTCAGCCGGCCACCAGTCCTGGCTGTCTGTCATTAGAGCTTTGACGTCTGCCTTGACCGCTTCAAAGTCGAGCGCCTTGGCGGCGTCGCGATGGTTGTAGTCCGGATCCATCGGGTTGGTGCGTGCACCATGCTGATGGAGGATGTCGAGATTCAGTGCGTTCGGCCACCATTTAGTGACCGGCTTGTCCATGACGGTATTACCGCCGTGAGCGAACGGGCATCCGCCGCCAATGCTGCCATCCATTAAGTATTCTCCTCGAATGAGATGTTGTGTTTACGGAGCGTGTGGGTTTGTGGAGAGCGCAGTGCTATCCGGGTTGAAGCTTTGTGTTCAGGGACCAGTGTTAATTTCTCCAGCGTTTCAGGTGCTTAGACCGGGTGTTATTGACAATCGGGGCATATGCCCCAGTAGGTAACCTCTGCTTCGTCTATCAGGTAGCCGTGGTCGTCCTCGGCAACCAGACAGGGAGCCTCGCCGATGGCACAGTCAACATCGACAAGCGAGCCGCACTTGCGACAAACCAGGTGATGATGGTTGTCGACTCGGTGTTCGTAGCGCGCTGCTGAACCTGCCGGCTGAATACGGCGAATAAGTCCGTGCTCGGACATCGCATTCAGCGCGTCGTAAACGGCCTGACGCGAAATAACACCGAGTTCACCGTGTACGACCTGGTAAATCTCATCGGCCATTGCGTGCGGCACCGTCTGTACAGCTCGGTACACTGCCAGACGCTGAGCGGTAACCTGCAGCCCCGCTTGTCGCAGGGCGCCGGCCACGTCCAGTTGGTCCGCGTTGATTTCTGAATCAGTCATGTGCACAGTGTATTGTCAATTCTGTACTAAATCAAGAATTGTGTTTGCTCTTCTTTTAGCCTGGGTAGACTCGTGTGAGATCTGGCGGGCTCAAGATTACTGCTGGCAGTGCCGAATAGTTCAACGGGCGAAATGAAAACGCCAGGGTGGTTCACATCGCCGATTTTTAGGGAAAGTCGATCTGGCTGCAGAGTCAGACAATCACGGATTGAGCGCACGTCAGCGGTAGCATGAGCAAGAAAAATCGACCGAATACCGTGGCATTGCTACAGCCGGGCTCGGATCTGCAGGATCGCACCTACCGTGAAGTCTTTGACCACATGGAGCAGGGTGTGGTGGTGTGGTCGGATCAGCTTGCCTGCACCCTCGTCAACAAACGCTACTACGAACTGGTCGGCCTGTCGGAGTCAGATCTGCGCCCCGGTGATTCGGTTGCGGATTACTACCAGCGCCTGGTATCGCTCGGTCGAATTGATCAGACCGAAGCGCGCAACTCGGTGCAGAATTTCGAGCGGCAGGTGCACTTCAGTTTCCAGCGCACCACGCCCGCTGGAGTGATTTTGTCGTTTGTCGGACGCCCACTGAGCTCCGGCGGTTTGGTCGTCACTCTGACGGACATCACCGAAGCAACACAAGCCTCTCGCGACCTCAACATCAGCCTTGAACGTGCGGAATCCGCTGAGTCTCGTATGGCCGCCGCATTAGCTGAAGAAAAGCGTCAGCGCGATGAAGCCAACCTGCTGGCAATGGTTAGCGACTGGCTGCACTCCTGCGAGACACTGAGTGAGGTGTTTGATGTGGTGCATCAGGCCATGGTTAACATCTATCCGCACTGCACCGGTGAGCTTTATGTCTACAGCAACTCGCGCGACATACTCGAACTGGCGACAACGTGGGGCGACGGGCAACCGGTCTCGGTTATGCGCCCGGGTGATTGCTGGTCGCTTCGTCGTGGCAGAGCGTTTCAGTTTGGGGATGGTCCGGTCAGATTAAGCTGTGCACATGTTACTGAATCATATACACACGAAGCCCCTGAACATTATCTGTGTATGCCAATCATTGCACACGGCGATACTGTTGGTTTACTGCATCTCGATTTCAGTCACCTGCCACCGGAGCAAGGCAATGCAGAGTCAGCTGACAACGTCATGCAGTTTGTGACAAGGCTGGCAGAGCAGGTCAGTATGGCTGTCGCCAATGTCAGGCTGCGTGATGAACTGCACCGTCAGTCAACGCTTGATAGCCTGACAGGAATGTTCAACCGGCGTTGCTTCTTTGATCATGCTTCTGCATTACTCGCACGGCAGGAAGCTGCTGGTGCGTCTGCCGGTGTTGTGTTGTTTGACGTCGATAACTTCAAACAATTCAATGACCGCTTTGGTCACGACGCTGGTGATCGCGTGCTCATTGAAATGTCGAGGCTTGCCGGCGAATACTTTGATGACATTGAGCTGATCTCGCGAATCGGTGGTGAAGAGTTTGCGTTGATACTCCCCGACATCAGCCTCGAAAAAGCCCGCCAGCGTATTGCAGGGTTTGCGTCGCTTGTCAGTGAACACTCAATATTTTATGGCAACGGAACCCTGCCACCGTGCAGCATATCTGCAGGCCTTGCAATATTTCCCAACCATGCACAGACCATTCATGAGTTGATTAAGAAGGCTGACGAAGCAATGTATAATGCCAAGCATGAGGGGAAGAATTGTGTTTGTATTGCAGGTGGTGAAGTGATTTAGTTTTTTTGTGTTTGTGTTTGTGTTTGTGTTTGCTTGTGTGGCGTGCCATCCATGGCTTTTTTCGAAGCCAGTCCCTGGCTGTACGAGTCACTTTTTCA
>CAYMFQ010000263.1:0-7837 GCA_964389335.1 uncultured Granulosicoccaceae bacterium | reverse complement strand
CCTTGCCACTGCGATCGACGTTGCTACTGAAGTTGCTGTGGAGGCTACTCATGACGCTAAGTCCCCAACCACCTTGACCGTCATTCTGACCGCATTACCCGGCAAATACGCCAGTGGAGACTCGATAATATCTGCAGTAACAATAGACGCCTGATTAGCGCCGGCATCAACAGCTTTTTGCGTGGCAACCGCACAGGTTTCTGCAATGGCATTATCACGACTGGTTTGATCGAGTGATACAATACAGTCTGCCTCTCCGGATACCTGCGCAATTGCAGCGCCGATGGCATTGGCTGCACCGGCGTGCCGCGGCACCAACACCTCACTGACGCCGTCGAGTTCACCTTCAACCAGACAGGCACCACCACCCACCAATATGGCAGGTATTGCACTGGCGGAGAGTTTCATACGGTCGACAGTCGATGCAATTTGGGAGTTGATTAACGTCTGCGCGCGTGAAAGAAAGTCACCATCAAGGTGTTGCACCAGTGATGCGTCACCCAGCACCACACTGCCTCGCGCCACGGCAATATCAGTCGCGGTAAGCGTACTGCCGCCGAAGCACAACGACTCGTCTTTCAGACGGTACCCTACCGACTCAGGCCCGATAGCAAACTGAGGTTGCTGTTGAACTTTACTGCCACCACCTAAAGCCAGTGACAGCACATCTGGCATGCGAAAATTGGTACGCACACCGGCGATTACCGCACCTTCAGATCGAACGCGCGGAAAGCCCGCGTTGATAATGCCAATGTCAGTCGTAGTACCACCAATATCAATCACTGCAGCGTCGCTTAAACCGGTAAGAAACGACGCACCACGCATTGAATTGGTAGGACCGGAAGCGATGGTATGCACCGGAAAGCGCACTGCATAGTCCGCAGACATCAGTGTGCCGTCATTCTGTGTCAGGTATATAGAGGCATTCAGGTCAAGCGCTGCAAACGCCTGTTCAAGGGCCGCGACAGTCTGTTTAGCCAGTGCCTGCAATGACGCATTGAGAATGGTCGCACTCTCACGCTGCAACAACCCGTTCTGCCCTATCTGGTGCGAAAGACTAATATGTACATCCGGACATTCATCCGCAGCGATTGACGCCACACGTGTTTCACCACCGGCATCAACCAGAGAAAAAACCGCAGACACTGCAATGGCATTAACGCCTTCCTCGCGCCATTGCCGACACTGCCGACGAATTGCATCTTCATTCACCGGCGTGATAACACGACCGTCAAACTCAACACCGCCATCTTCAAGTACTGCACCGGCATTAACCACTGCTTTCAGATCATCAGGCCAGTCAACCATAGGCGGCAGTGCCCGACCGGTCGGCCCGCACAAACGGAATGTACCGGTACGTGCGAGGTCTTTTCGTTGCACCAGTGCATTAAGAAAATGCGTGGTGCCAACCATTACTGCAGTAACGTCACGCGGGTTGGTACCGGTTTGAGATAACACCGTGACCACGGCCTGCTGTACACCACTGGTGACATCAGCAGTTGTCGCTACCTTACAGCTACCAACAATGGTGCTGCCAGCAAGCAACACCGCATCGGTATTGGTGCCACCCACGTCAATGCCAATTTTAAAACGTTGAGCCACGGCTTACGGGTTACCGTCGGTCGCGGTACTGGTGCGCGTATTAAACACCTTATAAAAACGCATCACCATCATGGTATTGATCCGCTGAATACCCGGGATGGTACTGATCTCGGTTTCTATAAACTCATGCAGACTGGCATTGCTCTCAGCCATCACAGATGCGCCGAGGTTGTACTGGCCTGACATCGCACACAGGTAGCCGACCTGATCGTATTCCACCATTTGCCTGGCAATCGCATCAGCCTGGCCCGGCATTGTTTCGATCAGCAGGTCCGCCTGCACGTCCTGGCCGATCATCGTCGGATCGGGAATCGCACTGATCACAATGTGCTTGTGCTGCAGCAGACTGGCGATGCGGTTGCGCACGGTGCGCTCTGCAATATTGCCGATTCGGCCAGCCACTTCAGACGCGGATAACCGCCCGTCTTCACGCAAAAGTGCGATGATTTTCAGGTCAAGATCATCGAGCGCAGTCTTTTTTAGTTCTGCCGATTGTTTAGCCATGTTGCCGAGCATCTGCTGAATCGGCGATTTTGTCAAGAAATATGGCCGATTCGGATTAAAATGGATGATTCCGACTTCTATTAACACACCACCAAACCCGGCCCGTAACCAGGTTAATCAGCGTACACCCTCCCCATCTGCTCGATCCTGCCCCGCACTTCAGCACGAAGTGACTCTGGCTCCAGCACTTCGACATCAGGCCCGTGACGCAATATATCCAGTACCAGTTCGTTAGCACTTACGTAGGGCACTTCAAGTACGTATTGCCCTTCACGGTCGACACTTGACCGTTGTTCCGGATGCCAAATCTCCTCTTCAACATAACGTGCGGCCCGAGCATTAAACCGGAGCCTGGCCCAGTGGCGATTATTGCCACCGAAAATGCCATACCCGGTGTCATAGTATTCAGCCAGCTCACGATCCGGCACGTTTTTGGACCGCTGCTTATCCAGCATGACGCAGGAAACAATCGCGTCCAGTGAAAAGGTGCGAATCCCGCGCGAGGAATGACACCACGCACCGAGATACCAATTGCTGCGATAATGGATGAGTCGTTGTGGCGAGATCACCCGCTGCGATACTGACTGTGAAGAACCTCTGGCTTCGTATTCAATATCCAGGCGCTTGCGCTTAACCAACGCCATACCGATCACTTCAAAATAGGCCAGGTCGTTTATGCGACTGGTTGTCGATATGAGTTTTACCCGTTTAGCAAGCTCTCTTGCCTCTTCCTTCTCGTGACCGAGCGTCACGTTGATCCGGTCCATCAGTGGTTGGAGCTGACTGGCGATCGGGCCTCCCTTATCCATCGAGCTCAGCAACTGTTGCATGGTGGCCAGTGCCAGCAGCTCACGCTGACTAAACCAAAGCCCGGGCAACTCATAACGCGGGCCTGTGCCACCGTACGCGCCCATGCGGTAGCCGCGCGTTTCACGATCCCATGTGATCGGGGCATTCAACCGATCTTTCATGAACGCGATATCCCGCTTGAAGGTGGCTCGCGATATTTCAAGCTCTTCCAGCAGATACTCAAGCGACCGTGAACGCCCGTTCGCCAACAGCGCATCGATCTTGTAAATCCGGTCCATTTGCTTCATGGCAAAAATAGTTTTCTAGTGGCTCATCTTTTGAGCCACTAGCCTGCCACACTTCATCCTGTACAGCAAACGCCACGACTCTTAACGTCCTGACATAAAACGAGAGGTAGATCACATGCTAGCCACACAGCACGCCACTATCCGCATGCAACAACGCGGCATACCGCAGCAGGTCGTTCGCAACATCATCGCCCATGGCACCACTCGAAAAGCACCGGGTGGTGCAATTGCGCGATTCGTCTCGAAGAAAGATCTGCAGCGCCTGTCGCAGCTGTTACCAAAAAACGAATGCACACAACTCGACCGCCACAAGAGTGTCTATGTGGTGATGAACGAGGAGAGCATCATCACCGTTGGTCATCGCACCAAACGGTTTTACCGATAACCTGCAACTCAACAGTTACCAACGGATCACGACGCGCCAAAACCAGATATTCAACAGGAAGTACATTGAAAATAACAAAAACACAAACAACGCTCTCCGCTACCGATCTGTCCAACCACATAGCGTGCAAACACGCGACTCATCTGGAACGACAGTACGCCGCCAGGGCAATAGAAAAGCCCATTCGCAAAAATCACTTTCTCGACAGAATTATTGAACGAGGCATCGACCACGAAGCAGCTTACCTCTCCCACCTGCGGAATAGCGGCACGCTAAAAATTGTTGAGTTCACCCGGGATGAAAAACAGGTGGAAGAGAAAACCCTTAGCGCAATGAAAGCCGGAGCAGATGTCGTTTATCAGGGCGCTTTGTCCACCACACAGGGCACTAACATAGACGCGCAATGGGCCGGCCGACCAGATTTTCTTATTAAGGTAGAACATGACTCCCCCGCTTTTGGCGCCTGGTCGTACGAGGTTATTGATACCAAGCTCACGCAGAACACCAAAGCGGGCACTATTATGCAACTTTGCGTGTACTCCGATCTTCTCACGCAGTTGCAGGGTATCGCCCCCGTACATATGCACGTTGTCATGCCGAATGACGATCCAACCACCCCCTACAGAAGCGAAGCTCACAAGCTCAACGACTATGCTGCCTACTATCGGCGCACAAAGGCCGATCTGCTCAATACTATTTCCAAAGACATAAACCACGATAGTTATCCGGAGCCTGTCTCGCATTGCGACATTTGTCAGTGGTGGCCAGACTGCGACAAGCGCCGCCGAAGTGATGATCATCTAACGTTCGTCGCGGGCATTCAGAAGACGCAAATTAAGGCACTGGCCACCCACAACATAACCACCCTCACCGCTCTCGCAGAAGCAGATGAAACCACACTGCGCCAAAAGCTGGAAGGCTCACCAGAAACAACCGAACGAATCTACCAGCAAGCCCGTATTCAACTGGAAGGCCGCGTGACCGGCAAGCCTGCGTTTGAATTTCTTCCAGTCATATACCCGGAAGAAGGCAACAATCAACGCCGTGGTTTTCTCAAACTACCCGCACCAGACCCTAACGGTGACCTGTTTTTTGATATTGAAAGCGCTCGACACGCTCCCGGTGGCGGGCTGGAATATCTACTGGGTTATGCCACCGTAACCGGCGGTGAAACAGAGCCGGGCTATGAATACATCTGGGGAATGGACCGACCGGGGGAGAAGGCCGCCTTTGAGCGGTTTATTGATCTGGCCATGGATAGGCTCAGTGAATACCCGAATATGCATATCTACCACTACGCGCCCTATGAGCCTGCGGCGCTAAAACGCCTTGCCACAAGGCACGCCACTCGCGAGGCAGAACTCGACACATTGTTGCGAAAACAGTGCTTCGTTGACTTGTATGCAGTTACGCGTCAGGCGATTCGTGCAAGTGTTGAAAGCTATAGCATCAAGTGCCTGGAGCAATTCTACGGTTATCACCGAGAAGAAGAACTGGCCGAGGCACGACTCTCCATGCACAGGCTTGAGTCCCTGCTTGAGATAGGCGCCAGCAGTGCAATCCGAAACGAAGACAAAGCAGTTGTCCTCAAATACAACCGCGATGATTGCGTGTCGACACTGGCGCTGCGCAACTGGCTTGAAACGTTGCGTGAACAGCAGATCGCAAACGGAGTCGAGCTGCCGCGCCCACCTGCACCGGAAGAATACACGCCCAAAGAAGAAGAGCGGGCACCTCAGGTACAAAAGGTATTCAACGACCTGACAGCAGATTTTAAAGGCAAACCCGAATCAGCATGGACTGATCAACAAAAGTCCCGCTGGTTACTGGCCAATTCACTCGATTATTTTCGACGCGAGGATAAGAACTCGTGGTGGGAATACCATCGCCTGCGAGAGCTGGATACAACTGAACTGCTGAAGGAAAGAAACGCCATCACGGGCTTAACGTTCGTAGCTGAAAAAGCACCACAGGGCAGATCTAAAATTCCATCGCACGTTTACTCCTACCCGGAGCAGTTCGTCACCATAGACAAAGGTGCAGTAATCTATGAGGCAAGCACAGAAGACGGCAAACCAGGTGAATTTAAGATTGGCACTGTCAACTCTGTCGACCACAACGCACGTACAATAGAAATCAAAAAGACCGGCAAATCAACAAACAAACACCCGACCGCAATCTTCCACCACCGGCAAGTCAACCCTGAGCCCATGCCGGAAACCCTGCTCGACTTTGGCAGACAAGTGGCCGCCAACGCATCGGTGGAGATCAGGACCGCCCAATTCGACCTGCTCGCAAGGCGAGCACCCCGGTTTACCGGTACAGCGACCATGGCAGAGTTGCAGCGGCACACTGACAACAGTATTGAACAAACCTGGCAACTGATCTCCAACCTTGACCACAGTGTACTTGCGATTCAGGGCCCACCTGGTACCGGTAAAACCTACACCGGCAGCCATGTTATTGCGAAGCTGCTTAAGTCGGGTAAACGAGTAGGCATAACTGCGGTTAGCCACGCAGTGATAGCCAACCTATTGTCCGAAGTTCTCGAGGCAGACAGCAACGCATCCATTGCTCACAAAGGAGACAAGGAGCAGGTCACCAATACCCATTGTGATCGCTTAAATGACAAAGATGACGTATTGGCTGCCATTGACGGTGGCAAAGCCGTTGGCGCCACTGCATTTACCTGGGCCGCCCCCGAAATGGCTCAACAACTCGACTACCTGTTCATCGACGAAGCCGGGCAAATGTCTCTGGCTATGGCACTAACCGCAGCACGCGCCGCCAGGAATGTCATCCTGCTGGGTGACCCGCAACAACTGGAACAACCACAACGGGCCGCCCACCCTGAAGGCTCCGACGTTGCCGCCCTGGCCCACCTTATTGGTGAGCATCAAACCATTCGCGACGAACAGGGCCTTTTCCTGGACACCACTTATCGCATGCACCCGAAGATCTGCGAGTTCACATCAAGCCAGTACTACGACGGACGACTAAAGGCTCATCCCGGCCTCGCCGGTCAAATTGTAACCGGGCCGTCCCTCAACGAGT
The DNA here is from genome assembly GCA_964389335.1 of uncultured Granulosicoccaceae bacterium. GTDB lineage: Bacteria > Pseudomonadota > Gammaproteobacteria > Granulosicoccales > Granulosicoccaceae. Next base: position 1,195 of record CAYMFQ010000263.1, on the reverse strand, counting down.
CTCAACTCATCTATCGCGCAGTTGGTCACTTCGGAAACCAGTCCCGCAGTGAAGAAGAAGCGAAAGCGATACAATCAATGATCAGCAGTCTGCTGGAACAACCACATCAATGGACCGATAGCAAAGGTAATAAAACACCAATACAGCCACGCGATATTTTAGTGATCGCTCCTTACAACGCACAGGTCGCACTGCTGAAGCAGTTACTACCGGAAGACATACGTGTCGGCACGGTTGACAAGTTCCAGGGCCAGCAGGCGCCGGTGGTGTTTTACTCAATGACCAGCTCATCGGTCGAAGACGCCCCCAGAGGCATGAGCTTTCTGTTCAGCCCTAACCGATTCAACGTCGCGACCAGCAGAGCCAAATGCACAGTAGTGGTCGTTGGATCACCGGTATTGGTTAACGCCGCCTGCAATACACCAGAGCAGATTCAATGGGTGAACGGCTTGTGTCGGTTTGTTGAGATGGCGAACTCGACCAAGCTTGCGGAAACACAGCCTGTTCATTCAAAACCGCAGCGCAAGTCGCACCAGACCTTGTTAACTTCAGACCTGACCGACTAATGGCGTGGCATACTACTACGCAGCAGGATATAGCAGTTGTAATACCTCAACAGTTTTTAAGCGGAGGTAACAGGATTCCACTGATTGTCCTGCCAAACCAACTGTAAAACTCTAAGGCCAAATGGCTCCGGAATAACGTTTCTTTTAAAGTCCATCAGTTCCAAAGCGGTTGGTGTAACACAAACAGCGATAGCATCAGGGTCTGTGGGACCCGCAGGAAAAAACATGCGCCATTCCGGTTTCCAATATTTCACCCTCACTGACTCGTCGGTATGCAGTGTTGCTGTACCGTGAATGATCAGATTGGCACCTGCAGAATCATTACCCAACGCCAGAGTCACATTGGTACTGTCAGTTAGTTCGGCGACTTTGCGCGATTTGACGTAAGTGCCAATCCAGACTTTAAACTGGTTTCCCTCCCATTCAATAATGGGCTGCACATAGCGTGCATTGCAACATCGTCCGGAGTCCGAGCTCGTCATCAGAAATACATAACATGCAGAGGAAAGAAGCTTACGAATACTCTTCTGCGCATTTGCACCGCCCAGATCAACGCGCTTTTGCTTGTACCGCTTGTATCCGTCCATTAAGGCGCGAAGGATGATTTTTTTTAGTGAGGATTTTTCCGT
>CAYMFQ010000262.1:4259-7895 GCA_964389335.1 uncultured Granulosicoccaceae bacterium | reverse complement strand
TTGTGAGTTCATCTGCGGATAATAATGACAGATCTTCTTCGGTGGGCTCGGGTGCGGTAAGCCCCTCTTCGATGCCCTGGGCACCGGCATGCACGATGGCCGCCAGTGCCAGGTGCGGACACGCTGCTGCATCGGCGGCACGATATTCAAGATTAAACTGTCGTGCAATGGCCGCCGGGTCTTTGGCCGTTACCGGACACACCCTGAGGCTTGCCTCTCGGTCACGAAAGCCCAGGTTATTGTAAGCCGCCGACCATCGATGCGGAGTCAGCCGCTCATAGGAAATAACCGACGGTGCGGTCAGTGCAAGAATAGCATCAAGATACTTTAATACACCGGCTGCAAACGAAGCAGAAAGCGCAGACATTCCGCCACTGCCCTGTTCGTCATAACCGACCGGCTCGCCGCTGTCGTTGAGAAAGCTCATGTGTATGTGCACACCGTTGCCAACGGAATTGACATCGCGTATCGGGCTGTAGGTTGCCTCTTCACCACAGGCGCGGGCGGCGGAACGGGTCAATTCACGAACCATTACTGCCGCGTCTGCAGCGCGTACGCCGGTTTCAGGGCCTATGACCACTTCATACTGATTGGGGCCGTACTCTTTCATGATGCTGTCGGGCGACAGGCCGGCTGCGGCTATGGCGCCCATCAGGGTTTCACACAGACGCTGCTGTTGTTCGTAACCATCACGACCATAGGCCTGATTGGGTATGGCGTTGTCACCTTTTAGCTGAAATTCGTGTTCGAACGCGGCAAGCAGCGTTACCCCCGCCACACTGTGCAATCGGTGTAGGGCTGCCTTTAACAGGGAACGAGTACAAAAGTCCCACGGCTCTCCTTCAAGGCTGACGATGTCACCGAGCATAAAATGTGTACGATGTTCTTCGGAGAACTGAACATCGACTTCGGCGCTGGCATCGGGGATCAGCAACAAGTCTCCCAGAGCACCAAACGGGCTTTCTGCAATGCCGTCAAAGCAATTGATCTGCACGTTGGTTGGTGTCCAGCCAACACCGCGCTTCAGACGCTTGTCGAGTTGTTCGGCAGGAAATGCTTTGCCACGAACCTTGCCCGCCAGATCACAGGTGGCGGCGTAGATGAGTGGTATCGGCTGCATAGGTGTGTGTCCTGTTACCTTGTACGTGTTGCCTTGATAGGGCTATTTGGCTCTGAGTGCATCCCAGGCTTCGATACGTGCGCTGGTGACGTCAAAGTTGTCTTCAGCAATACGTGTGACGATGGCTTCGGCAATCGACAGCGCCGGTGCATAGGTATCCCACAGGGTACCGCTTTCAATATGCACGGGCAGTATCTCTGCGGCATGGGCTGAAATTGGCGACATCCATTTGTCTGTCATTAGTATTACTCTGGCACCAACCCTCTCCACCGCTTTATCGGCCAGGTCTTCCAGAGCGCGCTGGTAGCGGCGAAAATCAACCAGGAACAATACGTCTCCCTGTTTCATACGCAACAGATACTCGGGCCAAACTTCGCTGTTGTCGGGCAGATGATAAACACCGCTGCGGCTTTGCCTTAAGTGAAACGAGATATGCTGCGCGATGGTGTTACTGATGCGCCCGCCCAGCACATAAACATCGTGTTTGGGGTTGATAAGCAACTGGCAGATACGATCAAACTGTGCCTCGGTAATGGCATCAGCAGACACGGACATCTGTGCTGCAGCACGGGAAATAAAGTCACTTAAGTAACCGCCCTCAATCGAGCGCCCGCGTTGGTGCACCTGTACCGGTGACCGCTGTCCCTCCTTGAGCTCGGTCATCAGCTGATCCTGAAACTCTTGGTATCCGGGCAAGCCGATTTTAGCCACGAAGCGGGAAATGGAAGGCGGTGAAACCTCCGCATGCTCGGCTAGTTTCTGAATGGAGCTTAAGCCCGAGTAGGGATAATCTGCCAGCAGAGTCGCCGCAAGCTTACGCTCACTTGCAGTCATGCGCTCTGCGTTGGCTTCTATTCGGTCTCGTATCAACATGTTCGCACTCGAAAAAATCAATCGCACTCACTGTGTGCAGCTGGCTGTCGCACTGCGGGCGACCATACCATATTGACCATGCGGGTAATCCGGATCGTTTCTCAGCGGATTGTATACTTGTAAATATTTTTTCAGTCAATGGGAATAATAATTATATTGAAAACAATATTTCTTTTGTGCATAGTGTCAGTCGACAGTAATCTTGATGACTTTTGTGGAATCAGGACAACCTATGAACCTTTCCAGAGATGTGCCTCTGCAGGCTGATCAGGCCGCTTTGCTTTTTATCGATGTACAAAATTTTTCAGCGCATCGTGACGGCGGTGAGTTCAAAGATGTGCCCGCCGCATCATTTAGTGACAGCTTTGGCTGGTTCTTCGACGAACTGGACTCGCGCGTCATTCCGAACATGCAGGCGTTGCAACAAGCGTGTCGCAGCGCAAACATTGAGGTTATGTATACCGTCATTGAAAGCCTGACACTCGACGGCAGAGACCGTTCTCTGGACTACAAAATAACCGGTTTTAATGTACCTAAAGGCTCGTGGGACGGTAAGGTCATTGATCAAATCAAGCCGATTAACGACGAAATAGTACTGCCGAAGTCTTCCTCCTCAGTATTCATATCAACTCATATTGATTACATCCTGCGTAACCTCGGTGTAAAGCAGGTGGTGATGTCAGGCCTGCTTACTGATCAGTGCGTCGAAAGTGCGATACGTGATGCCTGTGACCTTGGATATCTGGTTACACAAGTCACAGATGCGTGCCTGACATTAACAGAGCAACGGCACAATCAGTCATTGAGTGCGATCAAAGGGTATTGTCGTCAGGTGACTACCGCGCAGTTGATCGAGGAGCTGAACAATGGATAGCGCCCTGCAAAAAGTGCTGGCACAGATTGAAGCTGACCAGGATCACGTCGTCGCCCTCACTCAGGATCTGGTACGAATCCCGTCGGTCAATCCTAAGTTTCAGACAGAAGAAGGGTTAAACCGCGAGTCCGACGTCCAGGATAGAATTGAATCCGAGCTTAAAGAACTGGGCTGCAATATAAACCGTTGGGATGCCCTGCCCGAGCGTCCTAACGTCACCGGTGACATTGCCGGCAGTGAAGATAAAAGCCTTATTCTGTGCGGTCATGTCGATGTAGTACCTGTTGGTAACGAAGACGCGTGGGACCGCGAACCTTTCGGTGGTCAGCTCGAAAGCGGCAGAATCTGGGGTCGCGGTGCCGTCGATATGAAGGGCGGTCTGTCGTGCTGTATTTCCGCTGCACGTGCCATTAGAAAGGCAGGCATTGAACTTGATGGGCGATTGTCAATTCACGCTGTTGTTGATGAAGAAGCTGGTGGCTTTGGCGCCATCGATCTGGTGAATAAAGGCTATACCGCGAAACATGCAATCATTGCAGAACCCACCTGGGGCGATGTCATCCCTGCAGAGGGTGGACTGAGCTGGGTACGGGTAACCTTGTTCGGAAAACAGGCGCATGCGGGTTGGCGGTTCAATTCGCTCTGGCCGCAACACGACACTGAAGGACGCCTCGAGCCGGGTATCAACGCGATTAAACTAAGCAGTCGATTTATACAGGCGTTGCGCGAGTTTGAATCAGCACGCTGTCGCAACAATAATCATCCACTG
>CAYMFQ010000262.1:0-4159 GCA_964389335.1 uncultured Granulosicoccaceae bacterium | reverse complement strand
CAATGAGTGCGTTGAGGTAGACAGCCTCATTGAAACCACCAAGGTCATCGCAGCGTGCGCACTGGACATGTGTGGCGTCAAGTCTTAGCACGCGCAAGCAAACTTACCAAGCTATATCTACCCGTGCCCAACATCGACAACACCGAGGAAAACCGATGAAACGTAAACACCTGTTATCTACAGTAGCCTCAGCTCTGCTGGCGACAATGACATCAGCCGCCAGCGCCGATGTGGTAAAGATTGGCGTACTGGCACCGGTGTCAGGCGCACAGGCCGCAGATGGCCAGGAAATGGTTAACGGTGCACAGTTGGCGGTGGACGAGTTGAACGAGAAAGGCGGCGTTGCCGGCCACACCTTTGAACTGGTTGTCGGCGATGTCGTCGACGGTGCAGCAGACAAGGTTACCACCGCCGCAGAAAGGCTGTTCGGTGATCGCGATATGGGGGCGATCATGACAGGCTACGCCAGCCCGTCTAACTTTGAAATTGAATTAATGGCAGAACAGGAGATGATCTATTTGATCTCCGCTAATTCATCACAGACCGCTGAAATCGTCTCGGCCGACCCGGATGCCTTTCCAACAGTCTGGTCACTGACCCCATCATACGATGGCTATAACACCGAGATCGTACCGGTGATCGACGGCCTTGCAAACGATGGTAAGCTGGCACTGCCAAACAAAAAGGTAGCACTGATTGCGTCAGACAACCCCTACTCCAAAGGAATCGCCGATGGCATGAACGAGGCCTTTACCGCTGCAGGCTGGGAAGTCACCACTAATGATTTACTGCCCTTTGGCGAGATCAACGACTGGCGAGGATTTCTTGGTAAAGTCAGACAGGATGAACCGGCCGTTGTAATCAACACTGATTACCAATCTTCCAACGCCGCATTATTTGTTTCACAGTTTAACGAAGAACCCACCAACAGCCTGGTGTTCATTCAATACGCGCCATCGGTACCCGAGTTTCTCGATCTCACCAAAGAAAAGTCATCCGGCATTGTGTACAACCTGTTGGGCGGTGTACTGAATACCCCCACTAACCCACGTGCTGCAGAGGTACTTGGCAAGTACAAAGATAAATTTGGCAACGAACCCGGAACCTACGGCGCAGCGTTATACGAGCAGGTACTCATCTACGCAGCGGCACTTGAACAAGTAGGTGACCCGGCAGATCGTGTTGCGATTGGTAAGGCAATCGGTGCGTCAACAACACAAACCGCAATGGGCGCTGTTAACTTTGACCAGAAAACTCACCTGGCAAACCAGTCAAACGAAGGCATCCCTCTGCAGTTCTACCAGATACAGGACGGCGAGCGTGCGCTGTTTTATCCGCCGGTGTATGCAACCGGCGAGTTTAAACAGCCAGCCTGGATGAAGTAAACATTCAGCGGTTGCCCGGCAACTTCCGGGCAACCGCTCAATGCCCTCCTCAAAGGCCCGAGTCTCTATCATTGATGTCAAATAATCCGATTCTGGAAATTCAGCAGGTCAATAAATCATTCGGCGGCCTGAAGGCACTGGACAATGTGTCTTTTAGTGTGCAGCCCGGAGAGCTACTGGGCATCGCGGGTCCGAACGGATCCGGAAAAAGTACACTGTTCAATGTGATATCACGAATTCCGTTTGGTGTGGATTCCGGCACCATTCTCTTTAACGGACAGCGTATTGATGACATGAAGGCGCATCATATTGCTGCTCTCGGGCTCGCGAGAACCTTTCAAAAGGATGCTGAGTTCCCGAACCTGAGCGCCAGAGAAACCATTGACCTGGCCGCTGTGTATGGCGCACGTATAAAGAAACCAAGACGACTGATTGAAGAACAACTCGAATTACTGGAGTTTGACCTGTCTCGTATTGATATGCCAACCACCGAGCTATCTGTGTACGAGCGTAAGCAGACAATGATCGCTTCAGCACTGGTCATGAAGCCAAAGGTACTAATGCTGGATGAACCTGCCTCTGGTCTCACTAAACCGGAAATAGAATCACTTGACAGATTATTGCGCAAAATAAACAACAACTCTGTGACCGTTGTACTGATAGAACATGTGCTGACATTGTTGCTATCGGTCGCGCAACGGCTGATCGTACTGAATGAGGGCAAACTGCTGGCACAGGGAGACCCTAAAGCAGTATTTAGCGACCCACTGGTAATTGATGCTTACCTGGGGAAGCGTGCCGCTTGAACACGGCACTTAACGTGGTCGATGTCACCGCCGGATATGGTTCGGTTACCGTGCTTAACCGTTTATCCATTAAACAACAGCACGGTGAGCACATCGGTTTATTTGGCCCGAATGGTCATGGCAAAACCACTCTGCTCCGCGCAATCTCGGGGTTGCTGCCAAAACAAAGCGGCTCTGTCAGCTTTATGGGGCAGGATATCACCACCACCAAAGCGCACAATATCGTCGCAATGGGGCTGGTACATGCACTGCAGGGCAACACCCTGTTCGGCGATATGGGTGTTGCCGAAAGCATTGCGCTATCTGCATTTACCAAAACGGCCCGACGCGAAAAAGCAGACAATAAGGAAAAGGTATACAGCCTCTTCCCACGGCTCGCTGAACGCCGCAAACAAAAAGCCAAAACCTTATCCGGCGGGGAAAGGCAGATGCTTTCCATCGGTGCGGCGCTGATGTGTGCTCCCCGGCTACTTATTCTTGATGAACCAACCCTTGGCCTGTCGCCCAGACTAAAGGATGAACTCACCGAAGCCCTGCTTGAAATACGCAAAACAACACCATTGATCGTTGTTGAACAGGACATTCAACTGTTGCTCGACGTCACCGATCGACTTTACCTGATATCACACGGGGAAGTGGAACGGACCATCGACCGCGACAATGCACCTGATCACCGGGAGATCATGGCAACCTACTTTGGGGAGCACAGCTAGTGGACGCACTGGCAGCGGCCATCGTTTCGGGCGTTGTGCTCGGTTCACTGTATGCGTTGATGGCATCCGGGCTGAGTATCATCTGGTCGACCATTGGTGTGTTTAATTTTGCGCATGGCGCATTGATGATGATCGGTGCGTTTGTGGCGTGGACGGTCAGTGAAGGTGCGGGCCTCGGTATAATCACGGGGATGATCTGTGGTGTCGCAGTGGCGGCTGCACTGGGGGTTATCATAGAGTACCTGCTGGTCAGACCATTTTATGATCAACCCAATATGCTGCTGATCACTGTGATGACCACGCTGGCTGCAATGATAGTGCTCGAAAAAGCAGCACTGCTAATCTGGGGCCCCAGACTCAAGCAACTACCAAGGTTGATCGAGGGCGATATCTCCCTGCCCGGCACCACCATCTCCGCACACGAACTGCTGATTATCTTTATTGCCCCGATCATTCTTTTACTGTTGTGGTTTTTTACTTCGCGCACGGCCACCGGTCGCTCCCTTCGGGCAGTCGGTCAAAATCAGGATGCAGCCGCAATGATTGGCATAAACGTGTCCACCACCTTTGCACTGACCTTCGCACTCGGTGCGGCGCTGGCAGCACTCAGCGGTATTCTGCTTGGCGGCATTCGGTTTGTCACTCCCAGCCTCGGAGTAGAACCTCTGGTAAAAGCAATGATTGTGGTTATTTTCGGCGGCCTTGGGTCCCTCGGGGCAACCGTTGGCGCAGCATTTGTCATTGGCATGGCCGAGGCACTACTGGTGCTTACCATCGGGCTGTACTGGACACCATTTGTTCTGTTTGCCGGATTAATTCTGGTACTGGTATTCAGGCCTAACGGCTTGTTCGGGAAAGCATAAGCATGCGCAGCATTGTATTCCTGACCCTGTTACTCGCGATATTAGCTACGGTACCGATCGTCTTCGAAGAAAGTTACACCCGGCACCTGTTTATTCTGGCCATGATCTATGCCGTGGTTGCATCTAACTGGGATTTGTCTCTGGGTTACGCGGGCATCTTCAATTTTGGCCATATGGCTTTTTTTGCAGTAGGTGTTTACACCGCCGCAATTGGTGCAAAAACCTTCGGTATCAATCCGTGGCTGGTCTTGCCGCTATGCGGAGTGACTGCGGCAATCACAGCACTGATCCTTGCGGCTCCACTGGCCAGGCTAAAGGGAATATACGTGGTGCTGGTAACATTTGCCTTTAGCCAGTTGCTGCTGCAACTGATATTGAGCCAAAGCCAGATT
>CAYMFQ010000261.1:0-7904 GCA_964389335.1 uncultured Granulosicoccaceae bacterium | reverse complement strand
CGGCTTTGTGTGACATGCTAAGTAGTAGAGTTCGCCGATCGGAGATCAACTCCCAACGGCTAGTGCACGGATTTTAATCACGTTTACGGACGTGAATAATTTGCATGATCTTCAGATGGGAGGACATCTCCGATGCACGAACAAATCGCTTTGGGTTGTCGTATTTTGGTGCAGCTTTGTGTGACATGCCAAGTAGTAGAGTTCGCCGATCGGGGATCGACTCCCACCGGCGAATCTTAATAGCCGCTAATAGCACCTTCTAAAACCATTACCATTAGATACACCTTGAAGAAAACTGAATCGCAAAACCCGTTTGTTGAGTCGTACCTGCTTTACTTGCTGGCCGCTGTGTCAGACAAAGCCAGTGCGGAGTTCCATGCGCAGGTGCGTGATTCCGGGTTGCGTGCGATTGAGTGGCGGGTGCTGGCGATTTTGATGGATCGCGACGGGGCGATGATCACGCGTCTTGCCGAGTACGCACTGGTCGAGCAGTCGCGGTTAACACGTATCATCGCGCAAATGGATGAGCGCGGTCTGGTGGCTCGCCAGTCAGATGCAGACGATGGCCGCCGCGTGCGCGTGTTTCTAACAGCAGCTGGCCGGCGTAAGGGCAAGTCACTAATCGATGATGCCAGGCAACACGAACAGGCTTTACTCGAAACATTGAGTGCAACACTGGACAGTCAGACAGCCGCAAAAATAAAACCGGCGTTGCAGGCCTTGCTATTGTGTTTAAATGATCGTGCGGGTTAAATAATTCGCGGGTGCGAGGAAACCGGCTGCACCTGTAGTCATAGCGAGGAAAGAGTGATGCTTGAAAACCTTACGGTCAAAAGGCTGGCCGGCTCTCTCGGTGCGGAGATAACCGGTCTGTCGCTCGTCGATCCATCAACAGAATTAACCGCGGCGCTAAAGACACTGTTGCACGAACACCTCGTGCTGTTTTTCCCGGACCAGCACCTCACCATCGATCAGCATGTAACGGTCGGGCAGGGCTTCGGGCCGCTCGATGCTCATCCCAATCTAAACAACCCGTTCACCAGCCACCCGCATGTGTTCGAGCTGGCTGCATCACACGGTGGTCTGGCCGATGAGTGGCACAGTGATATCTCTTTCAGTGAACACCCGTCGGTTATGTCAATCCTGAACATGATTGAATGCCCACCGGTTGGCGGCGACACCATGTGGGCAAGTACCTACGCCGCGTACGATGCGTTATCGCCGCCGTTGCAGGAGCTATGCAGCGGCCTGACCGCATTGCACGATGCTACTCCGCACGGCAAACCGGAACTGACCGCGATACACCCGGTTGTCAGAGTGCATCCTGAAACCGGTCGGCGATCACTGTTTGTTAATGAGCACTTTACACGTCGCATCGTCGAGATGAGTCACGAGGAGAGCGAGATGCTGTTGCGCTATCTGATTCGATGGATCGCGAGACCACCATTTACCGTCAGGTATCAGTGGCAGCAGGGCACGATTGCGATGTGGGATAACCGGTGCACACAGCACTATGTACTGAGTGACTTTGATCAGCAACGTATCATCCAACGGGTAACCGTAATGGGAGACACGCCGGTGGGCGCGGAAGTGCCGCGCTGGCAGCCTTACACGCGCAAAGAAAACGCCGGTGCCACCAGTCGCTTTGACAAGCAACTCAAGCGACATCTGGGGCAGAACGTTCGCACACTTGAGTCCAATAGTCGCGATTAGGAGTCTGCGCGGCAGAGCCTCCGTTTCTATTGCGCACACTGCGCAATTAGCGAATAACCTGGTCGGGAAACTGCCCGCGTCTGTTCGCGCGGTCAGTGGCGCTTTTGAATTCCTTTTTTATCAGGTTGTTTCCTTCGACGCTGGCGAATTTTAATGCCAGTTCTGCTGAAGAATTACATCCACTGGCGAACTCACGGATTTTGGGCCGGCTCATTACATGAACTTTTAGATTCTCTTTGGTAAAGGTAAGAAGCCATTCATCGGGTTCATCACCGATCACCACGGCGTGGGGAAAGCGCTTCTTATAATGTGGGTCTCCATCGCCTTTGACCGGCTTTTTTGATTCAAGCTTCTTTGCGAGATCAGTTGCATCAAGGCTGAGACCGGCAAATCCCTTACAGCTAAACCTTGCGCCCGGTCGTGGTCTGCACAAGAGTGTTTTGCTATCAACGATTTGAATATCGTCGAACACCGTGCCTTTATTCCACAGCGAGTGGAGTATGTGATAACTGGTTCTGGTATCACCCACCTTTAACTCAGGTATGCGTTTAATACACCCTTCAGGGTCTGACGGGTCCAGTGGATAGCGGGCCTCCGGGGACAGCAAGGGCAGCATGGCCTGCAGTTGCGCTTCATCGTTGTACCTGACGCAAACGGTTACAGGTTTACCAGGCAGATAAGTGTCAGTGTATTGCTGGTAGCACTTATCGAGCAGCTCTTCGTAGTATGCGTGAATTTTGCGCGCGATTCGCGCGTCAGAAAAAAGCTTGTCTATTCGGGTGGCCAGACTGACGACACGCGGGTCCAGATTGTCAGGGTTGCGACTGATCCACGCTGCGGCAAGCAGGTCGTAGTCGGGCTTAAACAGGTTATATTGTTCGAGCGTAACAGAGGGTGGGCAGACCCTTATTTTGGTTTCCCACGCGTCCATTTCCATCCAGCCAATATTGGCACTGGCTGGAACACCGGTATGAAGGTAATTGCGTATCAGGCCGGGAGGGGCGATAAAGAAACCAACCTCGGGGTTCTTGCTGCATCTTTCTCTAAAAGACTCTGCAACACTGTTCAGGCGTGTCCGACTGTAGAGCTTCAGGGCATCGACAATATCCCGTTCTCTATTCTGAAAGAACGTGTTTGTGCCAAACGTGTAGTTACAGTTGGCGGAAATGCCGACAACTGCCATAGCGAGTGATTCAGTGGCGTGAATGGTATTGGGGTCGTACGAATCCGGGCACTCTGACTGCAGCTCGTCCAGCACTGAGCTATCGATGTCGTGCAACAGCAACAGTCGATTGACTGGATTTAGCTCATCCTCATACGATAGCAGTGGCCGCAGTTTTTGAGAATTGAATGCCTCTTTTGCAACCTTTCTCCACTCTGCGGGCGTGCGCCACTCACGGTTCGAATGCTGTTCGCAGAGGTGGAGTATCGATGGCAGGTTGCGCAGGGTTTTGTTGGTCGCCACAGTATTCAATTGCCATAAACGTTATGGCTCGATAGTGCGGCAGGACTGCTTAAACCTTAAACTTGCGGCAAAATTCTTTATAAAACGCTTCAAAGCGTCGTTCGCCTTCAGCGGTTTGCAGTGGGGAACGAAAAACCGAAGGTGTCGTGAAGATGCGCAAATCCGACAGGGAGTTTGTGAACATCTTCAAGCCTTCTTTTTTCAGCAGTGTCTCGGCTTCTTCGTTACTCTTGCGCAGGTTGCGACGGTTGATAAAACCGTAGGCGCTAAAGTCTTCCTTCATTTCTTCCTTGAAGTTGCGGCATTCTTCAATCACGGCCATAAATTCCTGCGTGGCGAGCACGTCGACATCAGAGCCAATTACCGGCACCAGAATTCCGTCGCAGTTGTACAGCAGCATCACGGTGGGGTTGTCGGCCTTTTTGTCGGTCATACGGGGTATGTCGATAAAGATCACGTCGTAGTCATCGCCAAACCTTTTCAGGAAGGTATTCACTCGACGCGGGCTCAGAGCCTCGACCTCGACCAGCGGCTCATAGTCGGGATACTGTTCTTTTTCCTGTTCCGCGAGCTCGTAGGCGGTAGCTTGTGAGTCGCAGTCGATAATCAGTACTTTCTTGTTTTTTTGCTCTGCCAGTGCGGTAGCCACCATCAGGGTCACAACCGATTTGCCGACGCCGCCTTTGGAATTACAGATACTGAGGATTTTTGTTTGACTTGTCATAAAGATAGATCTTGACTGATACCTGACCATTACACCAGCTGGTGAGCCATCGGTGCGATTGCTGGTTTGTCGCGCCACATACTCGTACTAATGGTACGGATCATCGCACGATAATTGAAATCGTGCATGCAACCGGTAAGTTTTGGAGGAATTGCCCACAATTAGCGGGCCTTTTGCTGGTTTCTTTACGCACTGAACTCCGCCGTAATCCAGTGTTTCAGGGCTTGTGCGTTGTCATTGAGGATGCGGTTCGGCGAGCACAGCAATGCGTAGCCGTAGCCTTCCAGCGTTTCGCGAAACGGCGCCACCAACTGCGCGCTGTTGAGTTCGTTCAGCATCAGCGGGTCAGCCAAGGTCAGGCCCTGGCCGTCGATGGCGGCTTGCACGCGCACATTTGCATCGGTGATAAGGCGGCGCGGATTTGGCAGCGTGCCGCGATGACCGCTACTTTGAAGCCATTCCTGCCACAGATCCTGGTGCCTGTCCTCGCCCAGCAATGGCAGATTACAGAGTGGCGACTGCAGCAGTTGCGCAGCCTGTAGCGGGGCGTCAGGAAGTCCGTGTTTTCGCAGCAGATCGGGGCTGATAGCCGGGTACAGTGGCATAGGCATCTCGGCGATGCGATTGCGATCACCGCGGCGCTGGCATAGCCCCCAGCGGATCGCCAGGTCGACATCCGTCAGTTTGAAATCAGCGGAGTTGACCGAGTGCTGCAGCAGCACCGACACCTGTGGATGAGCGTCATTGAAGGTGCTGATGCGAGCAGATAGCCAGCGTGCCGCGACGTAGGTTGTCGCAGCCACCGACACACCTGATTGCTCGGAATCGCCCTGTAGTTGTAACAGCGCATCGCCCAGGTCTGCAAAAAGCTGCTGTGTGGTATGCAGCAGCAGTTGCCCGGCGTCGGTTAAGTACACCTGCCGCACCGAGCGCCGGAATAGCGAACACTGCAGGTGCGATTCGAGTTTACGCACCTGGTAACTGACCGCGCCCTTGGTGATGCACAGTTCATCTGCAGCGAGACTGAAGCTCAAGTGACGTGCGGCGGCCTCAAACGCCTTGAGCGCGTCTAGTGGGGGCAATCGGTGTTTCATTGGTGTGTTATTCGGCGCAACGATGGTTTAAATATTTTAAACCATAAATGAGAATATTCGGTTTGTCACGCCTGCGCTGATGGCACAAGATAGCGCAAATTTTGGAGAGAATTCATGAGCCAGAATATCAAATCACACGCCCGCGTGGTGGTGATTGGTGGCGGCATTGCCGGTTGCTCAACGCTGTATCACCTGACACGTGAGGGCTGGACCGACGTGGTGCTGTTAGAGCGCGACGAGCTGACGTCCGGTTCTACCTGGCACGCGGCGGCACAGGTGACGCAGTTTGGCGGCAACCAGACCATGATCGGGCTGAAGCGCCACAGTATCGACCTGTACCGTGAGCTGGCGGCAGATGCAGACCATCCGTTTGCCTATCACATCACTGGTGGCATGCGTACCGCCTACACGCAGGATCATTTGGATCTGTACCACTATCACGTAGGGCTGGCTGCTGGTATGGGTGTCGATATGGAAGTGATCGACGGCGCCGAAGCGGGCCGACGTCATCCGCTGCTGCGGACGGACGGGCTGCTCGGTGCCTGGTGGGATCCGCTTGATGGCTACATTGACCCGGCCGGCATCACTCAGGCGCTGGCGCGGCAGGCGCGCAAAGCCGGTGCCGAGGTGTATCGCTTTAACCCGGTTGAAGGTATCACCCGCAGCCGCTCCGGTGAGTTTATCGTGCACACGAAAAACGGCGACATCATCTGCGAGAAAGTCGTCAATGCGAGTGGCTATCGTGTCAACGAGGTGGGCGCCATGCTCGGTGTTACGCACCCGGTCACATCGATGGAACATATGTACTTCCTGACTGACAGCATGCCCGAAATTGAAGCGCTGGACTTTCAGGTACCGGTGATACGCGACCCGGGTGACGACTTTTACAGTCGTCAGGAAAAGCAGGGGCTGCTGGTTGGCATCTACGAGCAGGGCTGTAAGACCTTCGGTATGGATGGCATTGATCCGGCCTTTACACAGGCGCTGTGTCCGTCTGATCTGGATCGGTGTCTGGATAATATGGAGCGTATCTTTGAACGCATGCCGGCGCTGCAGGACGCCGGTATACACACGGTTGTCAACGGGCCTATTACCTACACGATTGATGGCCTGCCACTGGTCGGGCAGGTACCGGGGGTCGACAACGCCTATTGCATTATTGGTTTACGCGCCGGTATTGGCGAAGGTGGCGGCCACGGAAAAATACTGGCAGAGCTGATGGTGCACGGCGAGTGCGAGTGGGATGCCTGGTGTCTGGATCCGCGCCGTTTTACGCAGTATGCCAATACCGAGCACACCTGCGTCAAAGCCATCGAAGACTATCAAAACGAATTCCACTATCACATGCCGCACGAGCATCGACCGGCGGCACGTCTGGCGCGTACCACACCGCTGTATCCGGTACTCGATCAGCTCGGTGCCGTGTGGGGTGTGGTTAATGGCTGGGAGCGTGTGTTGTGCTTTAAGCCGGATGATCAACCGGACTTTATCGATCAGCACAGCTTCCGTTTTACTGATACCAAAGCGTTAGCGGCGCGTGAAGTTGAAGCAATTCGCAGTGGCGTTGGCATCATGGAAGTGTCGGGCTTTAACCGTTACGAAATCAAAGGTGAGGGTGCCACAGAGTTTCTCGATCGTTTAGTGTGCGGCAAGTTGTTTGTAAGTGAAGGCAAGGTGCGCCTTTGTTATCTGTTGAATGATCATGGCCATGTACTGGCCGAGGCCACTATTGCAAAGCTTGGCCCGGAGCATTACTGGTATGGCTCAGCCGCAGCAGCAGAGTGGCACGATCGTGACTGGCTTAACCGCTTTCGACCCGAGTCAGTCACTCTGACCGAGATGACCGCTTCGCACACTATTCTTGTATTGGCGGGTCCGCAGTCGCGAGCGCTACTGCAAAGCCTGTCACCACGCGACGACTGGTCGAAGCAGAGCTTTCCATGGATGAGTGTGAAACAAATGCATCTGGCGCATGCATCGGTAACAGCCATGAGCGTCAGCTTCAGCGGCGAGCTTGCGTATGAACTCCATGTGCCAAATGAACAGCTATATCTGGTGTGGCAAATCCTGTCCGAGGCAGGAGCGGCGTACAACCTGTCTCGCTTTGGTCTGTATGCGACCGACTCTATGCGAATGGAAAAGGGCTATCGACACTGGAAGGCTGACCTTATTTACGAACGCAATCCGATGGAATCGGCACTGACGCGTTTTGTCGATCTGGACAAGCCTGACTTCGTTGGCAGGGCGGCACTGCTCAAAGAGATAGAGCGTGGTGATCTCAAAACCTTTGTGGCGATGACCGTTGATTGTGATATCGCCGCCGCCCATGCCGGAGACTCGGTCTACAACGGCGATGACATCATTGGCACTGTGACTTCAGGTGGCTACGGCCATCGTGTGCAGCGCAACATTGCGTTTGCGTTTGTCGACCCTGCGCATGCAGCCATTGGCACACAGCTTGAAGTTGGCATCCTCGGCAGCCGCTATTCCGCTGAAGTTTGCGAGCCGTGTCTGTACGACCCGGACAACGCACTGGTACGTGCCTGAGCTTAACATCCAATAGTCAAAGAGAAACGTCAGTTGACCGGTAAACCCAGACGCAGAAAGAAAATCAGTGCACGCCAGGCCATGCATGCGAAGCGCGCAGCTGCACCGGAAATAAACCCGTGCCCGCCGGGACCGACGGCAGGTCAGTATCAGCCGTTGACCGAAAATGATATGCAGCAGATTTACCAGACTGCGCTGCGTATTCTGGCTGACATTGGTATGGGTGAAGTGCCGGATGCGCTGATGCAAAAGGCGCTGGAGAGTGGTGCACACCAGAACGACGCCGGGCGCCTGTGTTATCCGCGGAGTATGGTTGAAGATATTATTGCCGGTGCCTGTCGGCAGTTTGTACTGCATGGCC
>CAYMFQ010000260.1:0-7923 GCA_964389335.1 uncultured Granulosicoccaceae bacterium | reverse complement strand
GACACTTCTACATCACCCCACGTTACCGGCTTGTTTACACCGACATCGTTGTTCAACTTGACTTTATGCGCCAGCCCAATCGGTAAGCCGCCAATCTCAAGTGACTTTGACGCCGGATAGAGCTTGCCCCACACAGTGTAACCGCCCTCACCATCAAGCATCTCACCGGTTTTTAAATCGCGCTTGGCTGTGGCCACTACATCGCCAACGAACCCTTGAGTGCTGCCGGTGGGTTTGTTCAACAACGCGGCCGCCAGTATCGATATGTTTAACTCGAGGCCAATTAAGTGAAACGGTTTAAACATCGCTGAATAGCGACCACTGGCATCCGTGTTCATGCCGTATTGTCGGAAACAGGCAGCCGCGTAATCGTTGGGCGCTTCAATCACCACATACACACCCCAGCGCAGGTCCTTGTGTACCGGTCGACCATCACGCTCAATCGACGTGACCACCTCAACCTGACCGGCAGCGGACAACTGCCCACCCTCCGACTGTGGCCGCAATACATGCGCAAGGTCGTCCATTCCCGCGGCTGGAAACTGCAAACCATCGGGTGGCGGACTCAGCTCAGTGGCATTGGCAATGGCGGCCATCTCCAGCGCCGACTTGGTACCGTCGAGGAAGCTGTTAAACATCTGACTGTTCATACCGGCATCATGTGCCTGTTGAGCGGTCAGTCCGTAGTGCTGCCAGACCGTGTCGGGCGTCGATGCATGGTAGCTCGGTAAATACTTGGTGCCCTTGCCAGCGGCCACAACCTTAAAGCCGGTGGCGCGCGCCCACTCAACCAGCTCACAGGTCAGCGCCGGCTGATCACCATAAGCCATCGAATAAACCACATTTGCCGCCGCGGCTTCGCGTGCCAGTAAAGGACCGGCCAGAACATCGGCTTCAACATTCACCATCACGATATGAATGCCATTGGCGATACAGGCACGCGCATGCTGCACACCGGCTATTGGATTGCCGGTTGCTTCGACCACCACATCGATGCTGCCGTTTACCGCACCGTCCCGAATCATTGTGCGCGCATCATCGACGAACGCCGTGCGCGAAGTAAGCTCGTCGGCCCAGCCAACATCACTGCATGCCTGCACAGCCGCAGCCGGATCAAGGTCGGCGATAACAACGACCTCAAGGCCTGGCGTGGTAGGTACCTGCGATAAAAACATACTGCCGAACTTACCAGCGCCAATAAGCCCTACGCGCACGGGTCGGCCTGCCGCGGCACGCGCCAGCAGATCAGAGTAGAGAAACATAAACGCTCCGCAATTGTGCTGTAGTGGTCAGGCGGCAGTGACCAATTCGGTCAGGCAATCATCCGGCATAGGCGTAATTGGCGTAAAGTCGCGGTGCGCAATCCACTCTTCACGATTAAACGCCCGGATGTGATTGTCCACATGGCATAAAGATAAATACACGATGGTACGGTCAAACGGTGAAATATTCGGCGGACTGGCGTGCACCAGCAGCGAAGAAAACAACAGCACACTGCCGCCGGCTCCGGTCGGTGCCACACAACCGCCCTGCTCTGCGAGCTCGGACACCTTGTCGCGATCAAGCGTCCACAGCGGGTACGATGTGGTTTCAAGATCGTGCCCTGCCTCCACCACACCGAGCTTGTGACTGCCCGGTATAAACAACAACGGACCATTGGCCGCGGTAACATCATCAATAAACACCGCGATATTCATGGCCCGCGGCTCGGGCATTTCATCATCGCGCTTCCAGGTGCCGTAGTCCTGGTGCCACTGCCACACATCGCCGTCAAACGCCGCTTTCGCATTGACCTTGAACTGATGCATATACACAGGGCCATCGAGTAGCTGCTGCACCGGCTCAAGCAGTCGTGGGTGTGCGCCGAGCCTGCGGAATGCCTCGTTATATTTGTGGGCCGCAAATGCAGTACGCGCCACGCCGGATGCCTCTCGCCAGACTTCCTTGCGCTCCGTTGCATAAACTGCCGTGGCCTCGCGCTTGAGTACGGCCGCTTCATCAGCAGAAAACAGGTTGGGCAGGAACAGATACCCGGATTGGTCAAATTCATCGAGTTGCTGGTCGGTCAGCCGCATGTTTCCCCCTGGTTCAATCGAATTACGCGTTTACCGCCCTGCACGATAGCAGAATGTGACGCCGGAGTTCACCCATCGGGCTGTGCAATTGCGGTCGTTCAGGCATCCTGCTCAACTACTGCTGACATTAACCCTGGTGGTGCCTCGGCAGTGTGCTGCCGTGATTCCGGCGGACACAGGTGAATGATCGAGTTGGCGTAGTAAGCAAGCAGAGGCCGCTCCTGTTGATTCACGCGAAACAAACCACCGCGCTCAACAATCACGTGCCGAATAGTCAGCATGCGTATACCAACGGCGACTGCATAATCGCGATCACCCCGTGGAATATAAGCTCTGTGCTGACGCGCTTCCAGCCATTCAAGCAACGCAAACACCCGGCTTTTCAATTCAAGCTCGCTCAGCCCATCAGTCGCTTCCTGAGCAGTGGCGCCCTGGCCACCTGCTGACACAGAGCGACACATCACCACCGACACCAGCGCCACTGGCAGTATTGGAATAATGTTACCAATGCGTTGCATCAGCTCGTTAGCAAACGACGAAACATCAATCGCGCCGTCAGCCGCGTGCACTTTTATCCATTGCTTAAGCGACACAGGCGTACCAAAATTTACGCAGGCGTAGCCATATCGATAGCGGCGCCCACTGAGGCTTTGCCATAGATTCTTCGCCACGAACCGCAACATAATTCCGGTTGAAATCAGCTTGCCACGCCGCGGCATTTTCATTGCGGCCCGCAACTGCGTACGGTCTTCAAACACACGGTCATAGTTAATACCGACCGGAATAAACACAATGTCGCGCTCGGCGTTCGCATCAAAGCCTCTGACAACATAGCTCAGTAACCCGAGCTTTGGCTCTCCCAATCGACCGTCGCGGGTCAGGCGCCCCTCAGGAAAAACAGCCTGTGGCACACCGCCTTCCGCTGCCATTTGCACATATAGCTCCAGCACCCGTCGATACAGTGGATCACCGGAGTCACGCCGGACAAAGTAGCCACCCATGAGCCGAATCAACTGCTGCAATGGCCACACCCGCGCCCATTCGCCAACCGCATAAGACAGTGCTGTGCGTTCCGCGGCGAGGTACGTGGCGAGTACATAATCCATATTACTGCGATGATTCATCACAAACACCACACTGGTTTTGCTGTCGAGCTCAGACAGCGTGTGATCATCGGCAAAGCCCAGTCGCACGCGATAGATGGCATGCACCACTTTACGTGCAATAAAATAAGCCGCCTTGAAATACATCAGTGCGTTAAACGCCGGCACAATTTCTCGGGCAATCTGCTGCACTTCAAGCATAAGCACCGTGCGCGATACACCGCGCTCAACAGACAGCTTGTCCACCATCTCCAGTGTTTGCGGGTGGTGACACAGTCGGTCAATTAAAACTTCACGCTTAGTGAGCTTAAAGGAAGGGATCTTTAGTGCGAGCCGATGATTGACCTCATCGATCACACGGTTGGCGCGGGCGCGAAAAAACCAACGGATTGATGGCAGCAACAGGTGTTGCAGCAGCCAGATTACCGCCAGTGCCAGCAGCAGAATAACCAACCAGACTGGTAACTCAACGGTGCTATTCATTACCGCCAAGCATACGCGAATTTGTCGACCAGCACACAATCGCCAGCACATCCGTCCATTCGCACCTTTGGTCTGCGCATTACCGAAGCCTGCCACCGCGCGAGTGTTCAGGCGCCCGAGACCAGTCCGGCAGCACAGGAAACCGGCCTGAGAGGGCTGCCAGATCAACGCGACACGGGAACCAATTTACCCAATTACTGTCAATAAGAGTGAGTGCGGAACTGGCCTATTGCGCCGGCTGCACCTACTCAGCCATTGGCCAATCGGAGCTATAGCTAAATGATCGACAAGAATTGCAAAGAACAGAAAATCAATCCAATCTCGCGCAGACGCTTCGTCCAGCTTATCAGTGGTGCGGCCGTAGGAGGCATCGCAACGGCTGATGTGGCATTCGCTGGTGGACACGCCAAGGTCAACCCCGAAGACCCGCAACCGACGGCACTTGGCTACGTAGAAGACGCCGCAACCGTCGACAAAGAAAAGTGGACACAGTTTACCGATGGCAGCACATGCAGCGGCTGCGCACTGTACAGCGGTGGTGAAGGCAAAGCCTATGGACCGTGCGGTGTTTTCCCGGGCCAGGAAGTATCAGCAATTGGCTGGTGCAGCGCCTTCAACGCCAAAGCCTGAACTTCATCGTAATACAACCACTCGAATGGCCACTGCATAGATGCAGTGGCCCCTCTAACTAAACGTTTATCAGGCCAGCCTACGACGGCTGAAGCGTAACCCACGCGCCCTGCTCATGGCTGCGAACAGCCGCTTCAATCACACGCATATTATCAATCGCATCCTGCAGTGGAGTTGGAACGTCGGTATCGTTCAACACCGCGTTCGCAAACGCCGTTCCCTGTTGTGAATATTGATCACACGCCGGTATATCTGTTACTTCAACATCACTGCCTTTATACAATGACATGCGGGATGGCACATCGGGTGGTGTATTTACCGGTATCTCTATCTCGATCCGCCCTTCGCTACCCACAATCTGCGTGCGCTGATACGGCTGCAACTGCATCGAACAGGTGAATGTTGCTGTCGCACCGCCAAAGTCCAGAATACCGGACACATCTCTGTCGACCTTAAAGTTTGCATCAATATCCATCAATGCAACCACGCGCTGTGGCTCGCGTCGAAACAGGTAACGCGCCTGCGATATTGGGTAGCAGCCAATATCCATTAACCCGCCGCCGCCCCACTCTGGCGCATGGCGTACATTATTAGGATCAACATTAAAGTAAGAGAAAAATGTTTGGATGCTGCGCAATTCGCCAATTGCACCTGCATCGACAAGTTCACGAGCACGTTGCCATTGTGGATGAAAGCGATACATAAACGCCTCCATTACTTTCACCTGCGGATGACGCCCTGCTGTCTGCTGCAGGCTCTCTGCCTCTGCGACACTCAGGCCAATCGGCTTTTCACACAATACGTGCTTGCCGGCTTCAATGATTTTTTGTGACCACGGCACATGCAGATGATTTGGCAGCGGATTGTAAATCGCGTCGATATTTGGGTCCGCGAGCAGTTCCTCGTAAGACCCATAGGCAGTTGCAATGCCCAACTTGTCAGCGGCCGCCTGTGCGTTATCGGCGCTGCGCGATGCAATGGCAACTACCGAGCCGTTATCACACTGCTGCAGTGCGGGCACTACTTTTTCGACCGCAATTTTTGCTGTGCTTAGAATACCCCAACGAACCTTTTCCATATCCCTTCTATGTGTGTTACCAGACCAACGGGTAGTTTATCCCGCTTTGGTCACCTGGGGTAACTTTCAACGCAGTAAAGATCAGGGTGGCACGTACCGGTGAGAAGTGTTTTGACAGGACAGGACAGCGCAAAAAGCAGTTTAAAAACAACCGTTCCGGCGAGGCCGGAACGGTTAAGGCGCACTCGGAGAAAAACGAGGGGGCAGCGGGAGCACCACCCGACTCACTACTATGGACTCCACAATGTAACAATCGTTCAATGTGTTTTAACAAAAAACACAAATGGTAAGGTTAAGGCGTGTTACATCAGCTTTACACCGGCTTTGTGCAACTGGCCTGCGAGAAGCACTACGAGCTTGTATCGCGCCCCGCACTACCCGCCAGCTTGCCGGTGAACGGATTAACGTACAGCTCATCGTGCGCCTCAACGCCATCGTCAATTACACAGTCTGCCTGTGGTTGAGCGACGCATAACAGTATATAACCCGCCTTTGACTGGCGTTTGTTGAGTGCCGTGGCACCGGGTTGCTTTACTTTACCGCTGATCAATTTCGCAGCACAGGTAATGCAGCCACCATAGTCGCAACCGATGGGTAATTGCACACCGGCTTGCAAAGCCGCCTGATAGATCGGCTGATCGGCAGCCACCTGCAACGTAACACCACTGTTGCGAAGCTGCACTTTATGAGTGTTCATTGGCGTTATATCGCCTGCCCAAGCTTTGGTTTCCAGAAAGGTCGAAACAGCTCTATTTTCGGGCAGCGATTCATCACCACTCGCATCCCTGCATCTTCGGCTATCTTTGCCGCCTCGTCGCTGTAAACACCAATCTGCCCCCACAACACCTTCGCGCCAATATCGACGGCCTCCTGTGCGATGCCCGGCAAAGCCTCAGAGGCGCGAAACACCTGCACCATATCCACCGGCTCCGTGATATCGGCCAGCGATGCAAACACTTTCAGGCCGCGAATTTCATTACCGGCCTCTTTCGGGTTAACCGGAATCATGTGATAGCCCTGCTCGTGCAGCACGCGCAACACACCGTAGCTGAACTTCGTGGCATCGGGGCTGGCACCAACCATCGCTATCGTTTTAACTTCCGACAGAATGCTTGCCAGGTACGCTTCCGGATAGTCTTCCTGATGATTCATACGGGTATCGTCTGTGTTGATGGAACGGCTGGCACTAGAGCCAGATATCAGAAGTACAGTCGCCACCGGGGTAGCGTGTCTCATGACAACGCGACGGACCATTGGGCTCGTTGCCAAAGTTCACGATAAAGTCCGGATTGATGTTCATGCCGCCTTTGTCGGTATCACAGTCGACCATCAGCATCACACCACCCTTGTGCCGTATATCCGGATAGAACTGATTGTCCCAGGTGGAAAAGAGCGATGTCGTCACATACAGCCGCTTACCATCTAGGCTGAGCTGAATCATCTGCGGGCCGCCCGCAATATCGACACCATTAACCACCGGCGCACGGTTCAGCATGCCTCCCATCCAGACCTGTCCGGTGAGCACAGGATTGTGCGGGTCGCTGATGTCGTACTGACGAATATCACCGTGCAGCCAGTTGCAAAAGTATAAGAAGCGATCATCCATCGATAACAGGATGACAGTAATCATACCCGGCAACGGTATCGGCCACTCCGGATGCTTTTCGTTTTCAACATCTATTATTTTTTCAACAATCCACTCACTGTCTTTTTTGTACCAGTGAATAATATTGGAAGACAGCGCCGCCCCCACAAAGCCATGGGTCGACTGCGGATCGTGATGAAAACGCACTTCCAGCGGCACCAGACCGTCTTCGCCAAGGTAAACGGTGTTTTCGACTTTGCGTTTTTCAAAGTCCCAAAAGTGCAGCTCACGCCCGTACTTTAGATGACCGACCTCCTCCAGATCAAAGCCGGGCATAAACGTATTGGGAGCAGCCCATTCACTGGATACCATCACGTTGTGTCTGGGCTGGTACCAGAAGTCGTAATTGAATTTCATACCGCCAAGATCATTCTCCCAGCGGCCAACAATTTCAAAATGCTTGTTCAGATGCAGAAAGCCACCGGGTGCATTTCCTTTCGCATCGCCCAGCATCGAAATAATGATGTCAGCGCCGAGACAATGCACGGTATGGGGGGCAGACAGATCCGTTTTCTGCTTAATCTCCTCGCCGCTGATCACCTTGTGTACGACCGGATTACGTGGATCGGTGCCGCAATCAACGATATGCAGGTTAGAGCTGCGCACCCCCGGCACAATCAGGTACTTGCGCTCCATTTCACCATCGTGAAAGCATGATGAACACGCGTTCCAGCCCATATGATGCAACTCGTCGCCAATGCCGGGCATCTCACAGCGGCTAATGACCTGTGAGTAGGTATCGCTGTCAGGATCCGCGTCGATAGTAGCCAGGTAATCCGGCTTTTGGATGCCGGTGCCGACATAGATAGCAATCGTATATAACAGCTTTTCACGCGGCGCCTGCATCGCCTCCGCCGGTGATGCGTAGCCCGGGCCACAACACGATTTTGCCGTCTCTTGATTTGCCAC
>CAYMFQ010000259.1:0-7960 GCA_964389335.1 uncultured Granulosicoccaceae bacterium | reverse complement strand
ATGTTTGCGACAACCCAAAGCGGCATGTTCGTTCATCGGGGATGTCCTCCCACCTTGGTGTCAGTGCACCGCCAGGAAACAAGCCGTATTCAACCCAGCTCAGGCTGGTCACATTTCTTTACACACCACATGTCATACGTCGGTGATACTACCAAGCACCTGATTCATTCGAAGAAACCTCCGTTTTATAAAGCACGCGTCATGCTGCAAATGAATAATCCGAAAGCGGGGCGAAGGATTGCTGTCTACATAGTCATAACGAACTACAACACGTTCTGAAATGCTGCAATCACTTGTGCGATAACGCGCAACTTAATTATTGAAGGTTCCCCTGTTATGTCCAGATCTTTGATTTCCATTTCGCTCGCCGGTCTTTTGTTGGCTGCCTGCTCGGATACAACGCTAGGTACACGATCATTTGAAGAGTCTCTTGATCAGATTGTTATCCCGGGTGCGCCGGTCAGTCTGGGCGCTTTAAGTTTGCCTGAATTTAAGTTCCCGCTGGATTTGAGTGATCAGGAAGGATACTCCGCGCTTGATTTTATTACGTCAGTTAATGTTCGTTCTGCCACGTTTACGATAAGCCCGGCAACTGATGATGCATTGCTTGATCAATTTGCTGACAACAACCCGGACAACTTTGACTTTCTGAGTAGTGTAACGCTGTCACTTGAGGCGACTGTAGATGGCAGTGTTCAAACCGTACAGGTAGCGTCTCTACCGGATGGCGATCCACAAATCGGTACTAATGCGACTGAGATAAACCTTGTTGTTGATGATGTTGATATAAGGGATTTCGTGGAGGCGCCGGATGTGCAGCTGGTCGTCCAGGCAAATGGTACGGTTCCTCCGGACTTTGTTGTCATCGACCCGGTGTTGCGATTTCGTGTGGGTGTTGGTATCAGGTAAATTTTCAACTGGCCAAACGTTGAGGTTGCCTGAAGGCTGACAGATCGCGGCTGGGCCGCGATCTGATCAGCAGTTTGTCGATGTGGCAGGCGGTGTTTACTTTCACGGATGAGATTCATCCAGTGGTGGGCAACTTTCCAGTGTAAGAGGATTCCATCCCCAGCCGTCCCATAAGGCGGCATCTTTATAATCGCAATCGTCCGAATTATCGTCCGGTGTTACTGATGCCGGAATTGAGTCCTGCTGCAGTGGAGGACAGCTTTCCTGTTTCACGGGGTCCCAGCCCCAGCCATCCCACAGGGCCGCATCTTTGTAACTACAGTTATCGACGGGTTCGTTCTGTTCAGGAGGTGTTGGTGGTTCAGGCTCAACGCTCAGGTTTTCAGGTGGACAGCTTTCCTGAGTAGTATCGTTCCATCCCCAGCCGTTGTTAACACTCGCGTGGGTGTAATCGCATTCGTCAATGGGTGACGGAGGTGCAAGTTCTTTGGCGGGAGACTCCGGCTCTGTTGGTGGTTCCGGACCGGGGTCAGTATCAAGTGGAGGACAACTCTGCTGTGCTACGCTATCCCAACCCCATCCGTTATGTTCACTGGCGTCG
This sequence comes from uncultured Granulosicoccaceae bacterium, assembly GCA_964389335.1. Classification (GTDB taxonomy): domain Bacteria; phylum Pseudomonadota; class Gammaproteobacteria; order Granulosicoccales; family Granulosicoccaceae. The sequence goes on along the minus strand of CAYMFQ010000259.1, from coordinate 6,450 downwards.
CTGTAGTCGCAGCGTTCAGTCGATGGCTCGTCTGTTGGGACAGGGCCTATTGGAGTTCCCGGGGGTAATGGCTCTGTTGAACCAATGTTGTCATTCAGATGCGGTGGGCAACTTGCACCCACGACCGGATCCCAGCCCCATGCATCTGGTTCGGGGAACTCGCAGTTCAGCAATGCATCCAGCGGATCAATCAGCGTAGGCAATGGTGTCAGTTGATCTGCCTCAACGGGTGAGAAGTGAATCATCTGCGCTTCTGACGGCACGCCCGAATCATCGAGTGCGAATAAAAGGTAGTTGCCTGGTGTTGCAAGGTAGGCTGATTCTGGCAGGTCCACTAATAGCTGTTCTTCCTGTTTGGTAAAAGTTAACTCTATAAAACGCTGCTCATTGTTCCATGAATGAGTAACCGAGCCAGACTTCACCAGGGTAACGCGTTCGATGCGCGATGCATCCACTGACGGCACAGTCAGTACTTCGCCATAGTTAACTTCTCTCTGTACCTCGCCAATGACAGGGCGCAGGGCGAGGTTATCGCCGTCATAAAGGTAAGGTGGATGGAAAACCTGCGCATTGGAATTTGTTAGTGGGCCGGGGTTGCCACCGCCCGCGCTTAGCACACGGCCATCGGCCAGCAACAGAGTTACCGAATGATAAAGCCGGCCTTCGCTTTCGGCGTCGACTATGGTCCACGTATCACTGTCCGGATCCCATATCTCCGCTGCCAGTCGCAGCCCCTCGCCACCCAGGGTGTTGTTTAAATGAGAACCGCCTGTCACCAGTACCCTGCCATCGGGCAGAACCGTCGCATCTGCCCAGTGTCGCGAGAAGTTCATAGGGCTTGCCGGATAGCGAATCGGCATATCGCCGGTGACGTCGATAATCGTTGCTATTGAAGTAGCCGGTTCATTATAAGTATTGCCCTGCGGGCCGCCTCCGATCTGGAGTATCATCCCCGGCCGATACATTACAGCGGTAGATGTCTCATAGGTGTTGGGAGTGTCGAAAGTGTCGACGCCTACCAGATCGCCTTCGCCTTCATAGTTGAGATAGTACATTGAGCGGCCACTGATTCCGAAGATGAGCCCGTTGGGAACCACCCAACTGCGCGGATACCACCACTTGTTGCCTCCGTAAGCATAAGCACTGGTGGCCCCGTCGAGTCGGCGCCATCCGTATTCCGTATTGAAAACTTCGGGAGTCAGTACTGCCTCGTCCCCTGGATCCTTCACGATGCCACCCTGTATAAGAACTTCTCCGTTTGGCAGTGCAGTAAGTGTTGGATACCACCTGGCAAATGCCATAGGCATATTCGCATCAAACAGCAGCTCATTAGATTCGTCGTAGAACGTCGTGTTCGGGTTGCCGTCGTTACCTTCGCCGGGTATATCGCCGCCAGCAATGAGAATGATGTCATTTTCGGGGAGAACGAGTTGCCCGGAACAAAAGATGTCGGTGTCTGTGTTGTTGAACAGCAGTTGCCGTGAATCAGGCTGAATGCCGAGTGCAGGGTCCCAGATACTGTAGTCGACTGCGCCCTGGCCATAGGTCAGTACCTTTTTGTCAGGAGTCAGTACTGCGTGGATTGGGAGAATGTTCCAGTCTACAACCGGGCTCCATGAACCGCTTTCCTGATTGCCTGTAGCCACGGTGGTGACTAACCACAGCGCGCCAGCAAGAAGGCTTTTACCTATTTTCTTTAGCGCCATCGGATAACCTGATGGCATAGGTGAGCAATGGTGTGGCAGTAGTGATTGATCCATGTGTACATCTCCGCTGATATTCACCTCTATCGTTGTTGCTGACGTGAAATATTGGTGCCATTCAGTGGGGAGCGCGACACAATAAAAGAGAGAAGAAAGGTTTAGAAAATGAAGTAGACAGGCAGGGTGGTGCGGGTGGCGATAACATATTTATACTAGAAAACACAGTGCACCGAATCGTTAAGGTAAGATCTCGAATGCGTTACGTTAAGGCTTGGGTCTGGTTATCAATCGGTGAAAACTACTCTTCTGGTGTACTGCACTCCAGTTAGATACTGGAGTGCAGCACTACTACTTAACCAGGCTGGGCTGTTGGGCTGGCTGTTTCGCTGAATGCGTATTTAATTCTATTGAGGATGTCTTTCGGTGTGTAATTATTACCGCTGCCACGCATTGCGATGACGATTGCTGCTGCCAGGAAGGCGAACTCACGCTTACAGCCATTGAGGTTGGCTATAACTGATTTGTCCAGGTTTATTTTGGTGAACATAAACCAGACCATGACGGCGCCCACCACAACTGATGCCTCACGAGTGCGAACGCCAAGTACGAGCATAATACCAAGTACAAGCAGTATGGGTTGATAGGTCGCAAATGTGGCGATTTGTGCATAACTACCGAACATGCCGCCAATCACCAGTGGTGCTGCCAGAGACAGTCTTAGCAGCAGTCCCAGATTGTTCCAGTTCGCATCCGTTGAATTAACGCCGTTTTTAAGTATTTTGCTATCGCCACTCATAGTTCCAGACCCGAGCGCGAGCAATACAAACATAAACCCGGACAGTCCGATATCTCTCATTTGTACGAACATGGCTGGCGACGTATAAGTGCTGATGTTTGTCTCGACACCCGGAGTGGTTACGACTGGCAGTGAAAACACGAATGTCCAAAGTAGAAACGCATAGATCAGAGCGAGTGGTCGAACCATAAGCCCGACAACAAGGGCCACCCCACTCACCAGCTCAAATGTTGATAACGCGGTCAGAAAGCCCCATGGCGTCAGCCACGAGCCTTCAGTGAAAAGATAATTCAGAAACAATTCGTTGATATAGCCTTTGCCACCAACATAGTTTTCGACAATTCCGGCCATGCGATCGGGATCGAGTAGTTGCGACAGTTTGCTGTAGCCGCCAATGACAAAGACGAGTCCAAGTCCAATACGCAGTATGGTTGCCGTAGAGGCATTGGATATTGTGCGGGTGTGAAAACCTTTGAACATCAAATTTACCTTGAAGTGAGTCGAGTGAATGTAACGACTTTGCGATAGAATCGATTGCATCCAATTGGTGTGCTGGTGACCTTGTTGTAATGAACCCGATCAACGCTTGACATTGTGGGCGCGTAAGGGTTCGCAGAGGAGGAGCGCCTGAGCGTTGCAGAACTATTGTCTGCAAGCCCTGTTAATTTCCGAGCAAGTCTGTGGTGTTGTTTGCGGTCGCAATCTGTGTGATTCTCCTGCCAATCAGTTAATTGCGCTCAATGGCATGATTACTTATTGTGCCTGTCGCAGGGGCGGCCGGTGCCTGTGCCGCAAAATAACCCTATTCCTGTTTACCTGGCTGCAGACGAGTCATCTTGAAAAACAAAGAGAAACAGTTGTACGGAGACGCTTGTTCACTTATGTCGAACAAGACTGTGATTGTAACCGGTGGAAATTCAGGTATTGGAAAAGAGTCGGCGATTGCCTTATGTAAAATGGGCGCGCATGTTGTATTGGCATGCCGCGAGACGGTTCACGGCAATGAAGCGCCTGTCGAGGAAGTGATCAATGAAATTAAAGGTCTGGTGCCCGGGGCGAGCCTGTCATTTATACCACTTGATTTAGCTTGTCTTACGTCAATTCGTCAATTCGCCGAAGACTTCAATACGCAACACGAACAGCTGCATGTATTACTAAACAATGCCGGTGTGTTGAGCATGGAGAGAAAGCAAACCCGCGACGGGTTTGAACTAACGATGGGGACGAACCATTTAGGCCCTTTTTTACTGACCAATTTACTGTTGGAGCGCTTGATCAATACGCCACAATCGCGTGTAGTAAATGTTTCATCAAAAGCCCATTCAAAGGGCAGGCTTGTTTTCGTTGACAACACCATAGAAACACGATGGCCCTATACCGGGTTTTCCGCCTATGCAGATTCGAAACTGGCGAATATCTATTTTACCCAGGAACTTGCGGAGCGATTAGACGGAACGGATACCACTGTTAACGCTTTGCATCCCGGTGGCGTTGCAACCAATATTTGGCCGGAACCGACAGGAATTATGGGTCTGATCAAAAAGCGAATGATAAAAAACCTGAGTGGACCGGAAAAAGGGGCGCGCACCTCCGTATACCTGTGTTCATCACCGGAAGCACAGAACGTATCGGGCAAGTACTTCTACAGAAACAAGCAGCTACTCCCAGTCAGGCGGGCGCAGGACAAGGGTGTTCAGAAGAAACTCTGGGAAGTCTCTGCAGCTTGTACCGGTCTGATCTGATTATCCTGATACCATGTTCCTCTAAGCGAATCAGCCCCTGCTTATGCTTTCCCCGTGTATAGTAGAGTGCAGAGTAGTTGAGGAGCTTATCGTATGGAGCAGACTATTAATTATTGCCAGGCATCGGATGGTGTAACTCTGGCTTACGCAGTATCCGGCGAGGGGCCGCCGCTGATTCGTACCGGCATGTGGTTTACCCACCTGGAGGAGGAGTTAACCAGTCCGCTCATGAGGGCTCGTTGGGCCCCTTTGGCTGAGAAATTTACCCTGATTCGTTACGATATGCGTGGTACCGGTTTGTCACAACGTGATATCGCCGAATACAGCGAGCCTCAACTTGTTGATGATCATCTGAGCGTATTGAACGCATTGGGGGTGTCTTCCGCCTCGATAATCGCTATCAGCCAGGGCTCTGTTGTTGCCTGGCTTGTTGCGGAAGCCGCACCACAGCGGATAGATAAAATAATCACCATCGGTGGTTATTATCGTGGTGTAAAACACCGACCAACCAGAAACGCTGGTGCTGAAGCAGTGGAGACTTTTACTGGCATTATTCGTAGTGGATGGGGTAGTGACGATCCTTCGTTCCGCAATGTTTTTTCCACACAGTTCCTGCCGTCCGCAACACAAAAAGAACTTGATTGGTTCAGCAATTTCCAGAAGGTGTCGTCAACGCCAAGAGTTGCTGAAATGAACTACCGGTTCTTTGCTGATATAGATTTGAGTGATCGCGTAAAAGGCGTCGAACACAATACACTATTAATACATGCCACTGGTGACAGGCGGGTTGATGTAGCATCCAGCAGAGATCTGTGTGCAAAGCTACCCAACGCCAGACTGGCGGAGATTAACAGTGATGATCACGTACCTGATCAGCGGTCTCAGGATCGCAGTGAGATTTTCGCTGCTATTTCCTCGTTTATGGGGGTAGAGATTCTTGATCCGGCTGCAGATCTGAAAAAGCCGGCCAGTCGTCGAGTGTTAACAACGGTACTGTTCACTGACATTGTAGATTCAACTTTGTTGGCGGTGGAGAACGGTGATGCAGTCTGGTCCGCGTTGCTTGCACGACACCACACGTGTGTTCGGGAACAACTCACTTTGCACGATGGCATAGAGGTAAAAACCACCGGGGATGGATTTCATGCCACGTTTAGTGTCCCTGCACAGGCCATTGCGTGCGCTATCGCTATTCGCAAGTCAATAGAGCCATTGGGTTTGCACTTGAGGATGGGTATACATACCGGGGAGTGTGAGGAGCGTGATGGTTCGCTGGAGGGGATTGCTATTCATATTGCGGCTCGCGTATCCGCAACAGCAGAGGACGACGAGATTATCGTATCGCGAACCGTAGCTGATGTTGTTAGTGGTTCCGGTATTAAGTTTGACGACTATGGAAACCATCAGATGAAAGGGCTGGACGGTGACTTTCAATTGTATAGAGTGCGGTCCGATTAAGCGGACTCAGCACAGTGTACGGTAAAAAAAATCCAATTTACCCCTTTCTTTGCAATTGCACGTTGAACCGTACCTTCATTGCGCCCTCTATAAGGGCGCAATGAGTGCAAAAGTAAAGCTTCTCTGATTCATCGTCAAACGCCATTTCTAGCAGAATAATTTGGGTTTCAGCATTTACGTGGTTTGGTCTCCGTCCAGGCATTTTCATGCCCATTAGAAGTTGATTCTAATTACTCGGTGGTCCAGTTTATCCGTTGCATGCATTGTTGTACGCAGTTTCAAAAACACCGACCCATCCCTGATCGTAACCTGATCGCATTGACTCGGCTTTTTCACCAAATGCCTCCCAGCGGCTGTGGCGAAGTTCGACCTTTGTTTTATTTTCACTGACGACCGTAAAGCGCACGGACACCTCACTGGCGTTCTCTTGCGGCAGGCCGATGTGCCAGTCAATGGTGATCAGTTCGTGCGGCTGGTACTCGGTTACGGTGCCCCATCGATGTTCTGTGTCATCGTGTCCAATTTCGAACACCTTGCCACCGGGCCTGGCTTCGATCGTTACATTCTTTGCTACTTCGCCCTGCATTGCTGACACACTGTTTTTATCGAGTGGCCACCAGCTGCTGACTTGATCAACAAACGTATTGAATGCTTGCTCCTGAGTGCAGGGAACTTCGATGGTTTTAACGATGGGATCAAGCATTTTAATTTTCTCCGTGTTTGCGGGCAATTTCTGCGCTGTAGGCAGACA
>CAYMFQ010000258.1:0-7979 GCA_964389335.1 uncultured Granulosicoccaceae bacterium | reverse complement strand
TGGCGCGTCGACCCGCCTCCACGATCAATCTCAAAACTGATTAGACGCTCGTAGAGCAAAAGCAAGAGCAAGAGCAAGAGCAAGAGCAAGAGCAAGAGCAATTTACAATTGCTCGAGTCTCTTTCTAATGGCGTCCCTGTAAGGTTGGATACTTAGTATTTGTTAGACGCAAGCTTGCTTTAACAAGCTGTTATCTCGCTGCACGCCAGCGCCATGGAGTGGTTTCAGGCAACTCGTTGGCAAACAACTCTACGCGGCGGTTCTCGCTGCGACCACGTGCGTGGGCGTTGTTCGACGTGGGTACTTTGTCTGCCTCAAGCGAGATAGCCATCGCGTCTTTATCAACCCCTTGCGCATGCAGGTAATCAGCAACAGCCACTGCACGGCGCAGTGAAAGTGACTGGTTATATGCGTTGGTACCGGTACTATCGGTATGAGCCGCAAGCCCCAGGTTCGCACCCGGATGCGCTTTCATCTCCCGGGCGATATGGTTCAGTGCCAGTTGCGCATCGCGGTCGAGCTCGGCAGAGTCCCAGCCAAACGACACCACTTCAACACGTTGAGCAAAAGCCTGGCAGCCGGCATCGTTGACGATGTCGTAAATCTGGGATTCCGGGCAGCGATCAAATTCGTCATAGATGCCATCGAGATCACCGTCAGCCGGAGATTTTGCCGCGGCCAAAGTTGGAGGAGGCGCCAGTGGTGGCTGTACTACCGGTTTGGCAGCAAAGATAGTGCGGGATTTTCCACCCGCGGCGATGCGATAGGTGACACCTAGCTGGCCATAAACCACATCAGTGTCATTGGCCATCACTTCAGCGCGGAAGCCAAGCCCTGAACGCATAGCGTATTCAACACCGGCGCCAATTAACAACGGGTTGCTGTCGATTCGATCAAGTGTGTTGCCAATTTGCGCATCATTGACTGTCACAAGACCCAGTCTGCCGTAGGCGTTAAGACCGCGTCGCCCGTCATTGGAGCGGTTGCCACCGATGTAACCCAGTACACTGGCACCGAACATCTGGTAACTCAGGCGGCCTGCCTGTGCACTACCGTCAGCGGCGCCGGCGGATGATAATCCGGCACTGCCAAGGTCGGTCGCGTGCGCTTCAAACGAAAAGTTTTTGTTCCAGTCAGCACCCACCGAAACGTGTCCGGCACCGCCAACCCGATCGTTCACATCGAACTGTGGATTGTCGCCGGTGTTCGGCTCAAGATGACTAACACCGAGGCCAACGCTGCCATACATCGATCGCTGAAAGCCATCGTCTGCTGCAATACCAATCGATTTGGACGGTCCGGTGGTACAACCAGCGGTCAGTAATGTTGCAGAAATCAGCGCAGCTAATGCTGTTTTGCAGCACAGTCGCTTTTCATTCAAATGACCCATTTTTCAATCCTCTAAGGAAGAAACTTAACAAAATGATCAAGTTTCTGGTGGCGTTTCCCCGGGTGTCGGCGGTCGTCCTGTTTCCTTAATCGAATCACCTGAAAGTTCAACAATCTGTAAAGTTTGCAGCCTAAATGGCCAATGCTCCGACGCGATGCTGCATTTATTGACGCTGTTTGGCGCAACACAATGGGCCAGCAGCCTGTGCGTCAGTTATCATCTGAGTCGCTGGGTCGTCATGCAAATACATGCTCAAAGAACTGGAGGGAATGTTGTCTCGCGAATCGGTAGTGATCGGCGGTGCCAGTGGCTTTTGGGGTGAAGCCACTCATGCAACGGCACAATTGCTCAGCGTTGAGCATCTCGACTATCTGGTGTACGACTACCTGGCTGAGATAACCCTGTCGCTAATGGCACGTGCGCGTGCAGACAATCCACAGGCCGGATACGCGTCAGACTTTGTCAGAGATGCCATCGCGCCCAACCTGCAGCAAATCGCGGCGAGTGGTGTGCGCGTGTTGTCTAACGCCGGCGGCATGAATCCTCAGGCCTGTGCTGAAGCTTTGCGACAGGCAATTGCGGACGCTGGCCTGGCATTGCGCGTGGCCGTAGTCGAGGGCGACGACCTGATGGACTCCCTTGCGCAACTGGGTAACAGGCCAGAGTCATGCACAGAGATGTTCAGCGGTGAGCCGTTTCCAGAGTTGTCTGCGGTTGTCTCTGCAAATGCGTACCTTGGGGCTCTTCCGGTTGTTGCCGCGCTCAACGCAGGTGCGGATATTGTTATCACCGGACGCTGCGTCGACAGCGCACTGGCACTGGCGGCCTGCATACACCACTTTGACTGGCGTGCCGATCAACTCGATCACCTCGCCGCAGGCTCTTTGGCCGGACACCTGATCGAGTGCGGACCGCAGGCAACCGGCGGCAACTTTACCGACTGGCACACAGCGGGTGACTTTACCGATATTGGCTATCCCATAGCAGAGGTGTTTGCCGACGGCCACTGCCTGATACGCAAACCTGACCACACCACCGGCATCGTCAGCACGACCAGTGTTGCTGAGCAAATGTTGTATGAGATTGGCGATCCACGTGCCTATGTATTGCCGGACGTGACTGCAGATTTCTCCAACGTTACTTTTACACAAATTGCAGAGAACGTTGTCAGTGTCAGTGGCGCCAAAGGCTATTCAGCACCGGCAAAGGCCAAAGTATCTGTCACCTGGCACGACGGTTATAGAGCCGGTTACCTGTTTACGTTTAACGGAATCGATGCCGACCAAAAGGCTCGTCAGTTTGCACAAACAGGAGTTACTCGTGCGCAACGCAAGCTAAAGGCACTCGGTTACGATGACTTTACCGACACCTCGATTGAAGTCTCCGGTGGTTATCAACGCACAGCTAACACGCACCCTGACTATCAGGAAGTATTGCTTAAAACTGCAGTACGCCATGCTGACGCAAAAGCCGTACAGTTGTTTTTAAAAGAGACAATGGGTGCCGGTTTATCCGCACCACCGGGCCTGGCGGGCTTTACCGGCGCCGGTCGACCCCGACCATCGCCAGTGGTGCGCTTGTATTCGTGCCTGCTCGACTGCTCACAACTACAACCACGTGTAACACTTGATGGCACCGCTGTCGCTTGTGAACTGCCGCCAGTTAACATCAATGATAGCCATGATGCATCGCAGGTGGCAGCAGTTCAGCCTGCAATACCGGCGATACAAAACGGTACGCAAGCCATGACCATGGTTTCACTGGAAACTGTCGCCGTGGCACGATCAGGCGACAAAGGTGACACTGCCAACGTTGGAGTTATAGCTCGTTCACCAGCGCTGTTACCGTGGCTTTGGCGCGCGCTTGATGAAACATTGATCCGTGAGTGCTTTGGCGATCTGGTACAGGGAACGATACATCGCTACTACCTGCCTGGCTGTCACGCTATGAACATTGTGATGGAACAATCTCTCGGTGGTGGCGGCATTGTTAGCCTGCGCAACGATGCCCAGGGCAAGGGCTATGCGCAGCGTTTACTGGCAGAGATGATTTCCGTGCCGGTTGATCTCTACAACGAACTATAAGCCATGACATTTATCAGTCGACTTGATAACCGCTCTGACGAGTACGCTGCCAATCGCGCTGACCTGATAGCACAGGTTGATCAGCTGCGCAGTATTGAAGCACGCGCAATAAAACTCTCCGAGCAAAGACGCGAGCGGTTTGAACAGCGCGGACAACTGACACCACGCGACCGGCTGGCGCACCTGCTTGACCCCGGCATGCCATTCCTGCAACTGCATTCGATGGCAGGTTTTCTGGTCGATACCGATGATGCGGAGCAGTCGATACCGGGCTCATCAGTGATTGCGGGTATCGGCTATGTCAGTGGCATTCGCTGTATGATCTGGGTGGATGACAGTGGTATAAAGGCAGGCGCCATGAGTGCAATGTCGCTGCCGGTGGTGCTCAGCATTCAGAAGCTTGCGTTGCGTCATAAGCTTCCACTGGTGCACCTGGTCGAGAGCGCCGGTGCTAATCTGATGGAATATCAGGTCGAGTTCTGGGCCAATGGCGGCGGCTTGTTTTATAACCTGGCACGACTCAGCGCCGCGGGTATTCCGACTATCTCTGTGCTACACGGTCCGTCAACTGCCGGTGGTGCCTATATGCCCGGTTTGTCCGACTATGTCATCGGTGTAAAAAACAACGGCATGGCAGCACTGGCCGGTGCCGCGCTGGTCTATGCCGCGACCGGTGAACGCGCCGATGACCGCGAACTCGGCGGTAGTGAAATGCACGCCCGCGTATCGGGCCTGGTTGAATACCTGGCTGAAAATGACACCCACGGGATTGAGCTGGCACGACAAGTGGTCAGCCGCCTTGACTGGAACAAGTCACTTCGGTTGCCACAGCCGCAACGCTATAACGAACCACTGTACGCCGCTGATGAACTGGCCGGCCTGATTCCCGCTGACCCCAAAACACCGTACGACGTGCGTGAACTGGTGCTGCGCATTGTCGATGGCTCATCGTTTACCGAGTTCAAGCCCGACTATGGCGTGGCAACGGTATGTTTACACGCATCAATCCATGGCATCGCCTGCGCCTTAATCGGCAACAACGGCCCGATAGATCCGGACGGTGCCACCAAAGCCGCACAGTTTATTCAAAGCTGTGATCAGGCAAATCTACCAATCATCTTTTTAAGTAACACCACCGGTTACATGGTTGGCACTGAGTACGAACAGGCCGGTATGATCAAACATGGCGCAAAGATGATTCAGGCGGTATCCAATGCCCGAGTGCCAAAGCTGTCGCTTTACGTTGGGGCGAGTTTCGGTGCCGGTAACTATGGTATGTGTGGCTATGCCTATGAGCCGGATTTTTTGTTTACCTGGCCCAATGCAAGTACCGGGGTTATGGGCGGCGAACAGGCAGCCGGCACCATGTCGATGGTCGCTCGCGCAGGCGCTGCTCGCAAAGGCCAAACGGTTGATGAAGCGGCACTGCAAAAGCAATACGATGCCATTGCGCAGCACTTTGATAAACAATCAGGTGCGTTTTATACCTCGGGCCGGGTGCTTGATCACGGGGTTATTGATCCGCGCGATACCCGTTGTGTATTGGGCTTTTGTTTGCAAACCTGTATTGAGGGCCGTGCACGTACAGTGCAACCGAATACCTTCGGCGTTGCACGACAATAGGTGCGCGACTATAAATGATGCCAAACATTACATCCGAACCAACAACCATCAACACGTTACTGGTCGCCAACCGCGGAGAGATAGCCTGTCGCATCATGCGCAGTGCATCAAACCTCGGTATAAGCACAGTGGCGGTCTATTCTGACGCTGACAGCAACGCACCACATGTTCACCAGGCAGACCATGCGGTGCATATCGGTGGTTCCCATCCCGCCGAAAGTTATCTTGATATTGATAAAATATGTCAGGCCGCGATTGACACTGGCGCTGATGCAGTACACCCGGGCTATGGATTTCTATCGGAAAATCCGGCACTGGTAACGCAACTGCACAAGCACGGCATTATCTTTGTCGGGCCGTCGGTCACTGCCATGGAACAGATGGGTAACAAGGCAGCCGCCAGACGCCTCATGCGGCAGGCCAACGTACCTGTAGTACCCGGATTTGAACCTAGCAAAAACCAGAGCGATCAAGCTGATACAGCATTGATAGACGCTGCGAACCAAATCGGCTATCCAATCATGATAAAAGCTGCCGCTGGCGGTGGAGGCCGTGGCATGCGACTGGCAATGGACGCAACCGAACTGACCGAATTGCTGCCCGTCGCTCGGGCCGAAGCACTCAACGCATTCTCAAACGATGAGCTGATACTTGAAAAGGCGATCACCAGCGCGCGCCATGTTGAGGTACAAATTCTTGGCGACGCTCACGGCAATTGTATCCACTTAGGTGAGCGCGATTGCTCTATACAACGCCGACACCAAAAAGTAATTGAAGAATCACCCTGCCCGGTGCTGTCACCCGAAATACGCGAGGCAATGTGCGCCGCAGCCATCAGTGCGGCGAAAGCGGTTAAATACACCGGTGCCGGTACGGTTGAGTTTTTGCTCGACACAAAAGACCACGAGTCATTCTACTTTCTGGAGATGAACACCCGCCTGCAAGTCGAACACCCGGTAACCGAGATGGTCACCGGCCTTGACCTGGTTGCGCTGCAGTTACAGGTTGCCAGTGGCCAGGTGCTGCAACTGACGCAGGAAGATATTAGTTTTAATGGCCATGCTATCGAAGCGCGGCTGTGCTCCGAAGACGCAGCCGCGGATTTTATGCCGACCACTGGCACTGTGCAGCTTTGGCAACCCGCGCAACGCACAGGCACACGATTCGATGCAGGTATCGACACTGGCACTACTATTACACCGTGGTACGACTCGCTGCTTTGCAAAGTGGTTGCGCATGGAGATACCCGCGAACAGGCACGACGGCGTTTGGGTCAGGCATTGAGCGATACAGTGCTGCTCGGTCCGGAGACCAATCAACACTTTTTACATAGCGCACTGACGCATGGTCAGTTCATCAACAACCGTATTTCAACCGGCTTCATAGCTGACAACTGGCCAGATGGTTTTTCATCGCCTGTACCGCACACAGAACTGCAGGCCATTGCTGTCGCCCTTTTTTGTCACAGACAGCGCGCTGACGTGCTGCGGCAAACCGGCATGCAGCTGTCCCCTTCACTGTTAGGGTGGAGCAACAGCCTGCCCATAGCGTTTCCAATGCATCTACACACAGCACTGGGCGACATATCGGCTCGTATCTGCGCAGTTGCCGGCGGCAGCAGCTGGCAGGTTACGCTTAATGAATGCATCGGTGAGGACAAAGGGGTGCTGCACCTGGTCGAATTAACAACCAGCGACACCGGAAAGATAACCGCCGTTGTCGACAATAACAGGACCACTGTTAGCATCGCATTTACTGACCCTAACCAGAACGGTAGCGAGCACAACGAGCAACTTATACTTTCACAGGAAGCGGCAGTCTGGCGGTTTAGCAAACGCGCAAGTCATGGCATTGATGACACCAGCCATGCCGAGCACTCAAGTGGCAGAATCACCGCACCGATGCCAGGCACTGTAGCGGAAATTCTGGTAACACCAGGACAACAGGTGCAGCGCGGACAAGCCCTGGCTGTTGTTGAAGCGATGAAAATGCAGCATCAGATTACTGCCGATATCGATGGGACAGTAGCCACAATACACGTCGCAGCGGGCGCCCAGGTAAGTACAGCAGATCTGTTGCTTGAACTGAGCAGCGAACAACCTGCCAAGTGAAAATCACGCGGGCTGAACAGTGTAAACTCATGAACCTCAACGCAAGCCAACGGAGGAATTAATCGTGCAGGCTAATGCAGATGCATTCGCACAGGAATGCGATGTTCTTGACACACTGTTATCACAACTGACTGACCACGACTGGCAACGCCCCACACTGTTCAAACAGTGGACAGCGGACGATATCCTCGTGCATCTGCACTTCTGGAATCGTGCGGCAGACCTGTCACTGCATGAACCGGACGCGTTTGAGCGCTTGTTCGCTGAAGTCGCAACCGCGATGAAATCAAACGGTCTGCGCACAGTAGAGAACAATCACATTGAGGCTCGTGGTGCAGACTTGTTGCACGAATGGCGGCAGTACTATCTTCGCATGGTTGATCACTGGGCAACACTTGATCCTAAGCATCGGGTGAAATGGGCGGGTCCGGACATGTCCGTGCGCTCCTCCATGACCGCACGACAGATGGAAACCTGGGCTCACGGCCAGGCACTCTTCGATCTGTTTGGACAACAACGCGAAGAGTCAGACCGTATAGAAAACATCGTCGTGCTTGGCGTTAACACCTTTGGCTGGACATACAAAGTGCGAGGTCATCAACCACCCGGTCCAATGCCGCAACTTAAACTGACGTCACCCGAGGGCCATCTGTGGACCTGGGGCGACAGCGATACCGAAAATCTGATCGAAGGCAGCGCTGTAGGCTTCGCACAAACCGTTACGCAAACCCGCAACGTCGCCGACACCGACCTGCAGGTCACCGGTCCGAT
>CAYMFQ010000257.1:0-8027 GCA_964389335.1 uncultured Granulosicoccaceae bacterium | reverse complement strand
TGGGCCACGAGACGACAGATGAACACCTGCTACAGCTTGTCTACCCACATCCAACTCTGTCAGAAGCGTTGCATGAATCCACACTTATCGCACTTGGACGGGCCATTCACTACTAAAGGGAAGTTGTCCTCGCACCAGACACGATCAACACCGGCCGACGACAGCCTGGCATTAAGCCTACAGGATCTGCTATACCCGGTGATCATGGCCCGATTCAATTAACGATCGTATCAAATCCACCTCTACCGCATGGGTATTTACCAAACTACGCCAGCGCTCATCATCCATACCGGCAGAACGCAACGCTATCATCATTAACACGCAGTTATCGTCGCCCAGGTCAGCGACTTCTCCTGCCACCACACGGGCGAATATTCGCGGTGACAGTTGATCGGGGCTGGCGCCAACATAATAGTCAATTAAACGCTGTTCACGACTGGCGCTGATGCGAACATACGCGGTTCGACCATCCTGCATGGCACGGCCGGTTATCAGACCATCGTCTGCGATTGAAGTTTTCCAGGTGCCAAAAGACCATAGATTCATGTTGTCTGCGCTGGCCATAAATTCAAACACTTCATCGGCCGGTCGCTTGATAACGACACTGGCACAGTCAGTGGTCATACCGAAACCTTTTGAAAGCGTTCGTCGCGCCATGACTCTTCAATAAGAATCTTTTTTAACCGGCTTACGGTTTCCCAGACATCTTCGTATCGCAGATACAATGCCCCAAGCCCGAACCGCAATGCATCCGGTTTACGGAACGACCCGACTACGCCGGCATCGAGCAATGCTTCGCACAATGGCCCGGCACCCGCGTGTGAAAAACCAATGTGGCCACCACGCTTGTCGTACTCACGTGGTGTGTTAATGGTGACACCCAGGTCACCGCATTCCTGCTCCAGCGTATTGATCATCAGATCACCCAGTGCCTGATGCTTGTTCCAGAGTTGTTGCGCGTCGACATCGCGCCACATAGCTGCGGCACAGGCAAATACTTCGTTGGCGATAACCGCCGGTGTACCGGTGGCATGACGCCAGGCACCCTGGTGTGGCTCGTATTCAGTGGCAAACGCAAACACATCGGCATGCCCCATCCACCCGCAGATAGTCGGCCAGGCACGATCACCGTGTCGCGGATGAACCCACAGATAGGCAGCACTGCCCGGCCCGCCACTAAGATACTTATATCCGCACCCGACAGCGAAGTCGGCATCATCTGCCACCAGTGACAGCGGTACCGCACCGGTTGAGTGGGAAAGATCCCAGACGGTCAGCGCACCTACTTCATGTGCACGCCGGTTGATATCGGCCATGTCCCAACGCTCACCGCTCCTGTAGTCAACATGACTGAGATAGACAACGGCTGTCTGCTCATTGATCGAATCACGCAGTTCCGCTCGATCAGCGCAAACGCGTATGTCCGGATTGCCTTCGATGGTTCCGTGCAAGCCTTCCGCCACATAAAGGTCCGTTGGAAAGTTACCGCGTTCTGTGAGTATGCAAGCGCCGCTTTGCCGCAGTCGCCAGGCATAGCTCAACAACTTGTAGAGATTCAGCGTGGTGTTGTCGCAAGCGATCACATCCTTACCGTCCACCCCCATCAGATGCGCAATTGATTCGCCAATCTGGTAGGGCCGTTCCATCCACTCAAAGTGATTCCAGCCCTGTCGGCGCATCTCCACCCACGCATCGGTAAAGAAAGATTGCAGGCTTTCCGGCACCGCTTTCGGCATTGCCCCCATGGAGTTGGCATCCAGAAATATCGTATCCTTCTGTGGTGCCTGAAAGCGCTCATAAAACGGGGCCAGCGGATCGCGTTGATCCAATTCACGGCAGTAGTCGCGGGTGATTGTTGTCGACACGTTTCTTTCCTCGGCAGTGAACTCTCAGGCTATCATTTTGCGATTCAGGGTGCGATGCTGACAACCGTTGTTTAAACGAGGCCGCTGCTAGCGTGAACATTACCCGCGGAAACCCACTGATACTACGGACTGGACGATAGTGAGCGATTCCCACACCAGCAACCGTTGCCGTCTGGCAGTCGACATTGGTGGCACCTTTACCGACCTGGTGCTGGAGACACCGTCCGGCAGGCACAGCTGCAAAGTGCTCACGACACCCGGCGCACCGGATGACGCTGTGCTCGACGGTATTGGCCAGTTAATGTCGCGAAGCGGCCTGAAGCCGGACGCTATCGATTTGATTCTGCACGGTACGACACTCGCCACCAATGCGCTAATCGAACGCAAGGGCGCTCGCACCGCGCTGGTGACTACGGCAGGTTTTCGCGACATCCTCGAGATGGGTTTCGAGAAGCGCTTTGCGCAATACAATCTCGATGCCACACGCCCTGCTCCACTGGTACCCAGAGTGTGGCGGTACGGTGTCGACGAACGCATTGCCGCCAGCGGAGATATAGTACAGCCTTTGCAAGCCGACGAACTTAAGGCAATTGCCGACGACATGCAGCAACACAACATTGAGTCTGTTGCCATTGGCTTTTTGCACGCTTACGCCTATCCACAGCACGAACAACTGGCTGCAGAAGCGCTCGCTCGTACACTGCCGGGGGTCAGCATATCCACCTCATCAGAAGTGTGTCCGGAGTTGCGAGAGTACGAGCGCTTTTCCACTACGGTTGCAAATGCCTATGTGCAGCCACTAATGGCCAGCTATCTTGAGCGACTGCAACAACGCCTTCAGAGCGGTGGCTTTGGCTGCCCGGTATTTCTGATGCAGTCGGGTGGTGGCCTGACCACGTTATCACAGGCGATGCGACTGCCCATCCGGCTGGTCGAATCCGGTCCCGCCGGCGGCGCCATTCTGGCTGCTGATGTTGCGTTGTCACGCGGTATAAAAAAAGCACTGGCATTTGATATGGGTGGAACGACTGCCAAGTTATCACTGATAGAAAACGGTGAACCGGCACGAAGCCGCAGCTTTGAAATCGCCCGCGAGTATCGCGATATGAAAGGCAGTGGCTTGCCGGTGCGCATACCAGTAATCGAGATGGTTGAAATCGGCGCCGGTGGCGGGTCCGTTGCCCGCGTAGACAGCATGCAACGCATTCGCGTAGGCCCTGACAGTGCAGGCTCAGACCCGGGTCCGGTCGCCTACGCAAATGGCGGCACAATGCCAACCGTCACTGATGCAAACCTGTTGCTTGGTAAAATCGATCCGGACAACTTTGCAGCCGGCACGATTAAACTCGACACCAAAGCGGCGACACAGGCGCTGCAACAACATATTGGCGATGCACTGCAACTCAGCGCCCCCTGGCCATCCGCCGGTATCGTCGAAATTGTCGAGGAAAACATGGCAAACGCAGCACGTGTGCACGCGGTGGAACGCGGCAGAGAAGCGTCTGAATACTGCATGATCGCATTTGGTGGCGGTGCCCCGCTGCATGCCGCAAGACTGGCGGAAAAACTGGGTATTGATCAGGTGGTTGTACCGGTGGGTGCCGGCGTCGGCTCTGCCATCGGTTTTTTAAACGCACCAGTATCGTACCAGGTTGTGCGTAGCAATCGAGGTGTGCTCGGTCAGCTTGATCTATCGGCCATTAACGACCTGCTGCAGAACATGTCTAACGAGGCAAACGCGGTGGCGGCCAGTGGTGCCGGGCAGGCATCGCTATATGAACAACGACAGGTAGAATTGCGATACCTCGGGCAGGGCCATGAACTGGCCGTCGACATTCCCAATCGTGCGCTTACCGATCGGGATCTGGTCGATATCCGCACCTCATTCGAAGCACGGTATCAATCAGTCTATAAACTGACGATGCCGGAGTCAGAGGTTGAGTGCGTGTCCTGGTCTGTATTGGCAACCACCGATGCGTTCAACAGCCCGCTCGTTGACCCGCTTGAGGTTCACAATACTGCGAAAGCCACCGGCACTCGCAACATCTTTGACCCGGTTAGTGGCAATATCATCGCGCACCAGATTTTCCACCGACAACAGCTCAACGCCGGTGATCATTTTGCAGGCCCTGCTATCGTTGTCGAAGATGAAACCGCCACTCTGATTCCACCGGGCTTTGATGTAAACGTGGACTCAGGCCAGGCGCTGGTGTTAAGCAGACAAAGGAATGCATAGCGTTGAACAGTAAAGACTCAAATACGAATACCGCTGCTGATGCACGCCAACAGCAACAGGCCATCGCTAATCAGGTGATGTGGACGCGCCTGATTGCCGTGGTCGAAGAACAGGCCCAGGCACTGTTACGCACGGCATTTGGATCAGTCGTCAGAGAAGCAGGAGATTTGTCAGCTGGTGTCTATGACACACAAGGCAGAATGATGGCTCAGGCAGTAACCGGGACACCGGGCCACGTCAACACCATGGCTATGGCTGTGCAACATTTTCTCGAGCGCTTTCCACTCGACACGCTATCAGAAGGCGATGTACTCACCAGCAATGACCCGTGGCTCGGCACCGGTCACCTGTTCGACTATGTGATGGTGACACCCGCATTCCATAACGGCCAAGCCGTCGCTCTCTTCGCGTGTACCAGCCACGTGACCGATGTCGGCGGGCGCGGCTTTACCGCCGATGCACGTTCGGTGTTTGAAGAAGGCACGCTGATACCGCATATGTACATTCGCCGTGGCGCGGAGGTTAATGCAGATTTAATGGCGATCATTGCTGCCAATAGTCGAAACGCGGACGAAGTGCTCGGCGATATCCGCTCATTGATATCTGCCAATGACGTCGGTGTTGAGCGCCTGCAGGTAATGATGAATGAATTCAATATTTCTTCAGTTGATGGGCTGGCCGAACACATTTTCACTTCATCGCGCACTGCCACACAACAGGCTATCGAAAAAGTACCGGACGGTACATGGCAGTCTTCGATGTCGCTCGATGGCTATGAGTGTCCGATCAGTATAGAAACGCGTCTTGAGGTTAAGGGCGCAAACATAACACTCGACTATGCCGGTTCCTCTGTCGCTTCACAGTACGGTATTAATTCACCCAAGTGCTATACCGATGCTTACTCTGTGTTCGGTTTAAAATGCATTATCGCACCGGATGTACCGAACAATCATGCGTCCCTCGCCTGCTTTGAAGTAAACGCAGAACCCGGATCGTGTGTCGCCGCAGAGCGTCCATCACCGGTAACCGCGCGCCATGTCATCGGCCAGATGCTGCCCGATGCCGTGTTCGGTTGTCTGGCCCGTGCACTGCCCGAACAAACACCAGCCGAAAGCGCCGGCTCTATATGGGTACTGGCCATGTCCGGCCGACGAAGCGGCGATTGCGACGACACCTCAACACAAAGCTTTAATGTGATGAATGTCGGGCTCGGCGGTATGGGGGCGACCAGCAACAGACCCGGGTTGCACACGACCGCTTTTCCATCCGGTGTCGGTGCAATACCGGTGGAAATCACCGAAACCGAATCACCGCTGCTCTATCGCTGCAAAGAATTTATTACCGACTCCGGCGGACCCGGTGAGATGCCCGGTGGCCTGTCGCAGCGCATAGAAATAATCAATACCGAACACGCAGACTTTCAGGTCTCAGCCGCCACGTGGGATCGCTTTGACAATCCACCTCGAGGCAGATCAGGCGGCAAAGCAGGCCGCTGTGGTCAGGCTTATCTTTCATCCGGAAACGCACTGCAGGGCAAAACCACTCACACCATACCGGCGGGTGATGGACTGGTCGTTGAATTGCCTGGCGGTGGGGGATTCGGCGATGCGGTAAATCGTAACCGCGATAGTGTTCTACAGGATGTTGAGTCGGGCTACCTGTCTACAACGGCTGCCATTAATGAATACAACGTAGACCCGGGAGCAGACACAGCATAACGCGCTGTTGTTCAGGATGATTGCAAATTTGCGATGGTAAAAGACGACAGCACTATCGGCACTGCCAGACCAGAACGGCTGGTTGAAAATTGCGGTCGCTCGTGTTCAACATGCTTTTACACGCCGCTATTCACGACCGCCGAGTCCCGCATTGCCTCCACTTCAATTTCAACATGCGCGCCCGGTACTGCAAGGGGCGAACAAATGGTTGTATTGGCAGGACGGGTATCGCCAAGCCGGCTTTTCAGTACGGTTGATACGGCCATCACGTGATCGGCATCCGGCACGTACACTCGCACACGCACGATGTCAGTCAGTGACGATTTTGCTTCAACCAGTGCTTTTTCTATCGTATCCAGCGCGGTGTTGGTTTGCGCTTCAGGCCCGACAGCCATTTCCCCTGAGGAAAAATCAACACCGACGGTACCAGACACATAGATATGGTCACCGACGATACAGGCACGGGAATAGCCTGCCATTTCTTCATAGACAGAACCGCTGAATACGTGTTGGCGTGATTGACTCAACTGTCTTTCTCCGTCGGTATCCAATGCCCACGAGCAGGCCACGTACGGAGACAAAATCGCCTCCGCTTGTGAACCTGTGATCAAACCGATGCGCAATAATTCTGCGTTATAAAAAACTCGGTTACAGGTGGCTTATTAGTTGTCGAGTTTGTTCAACAGCTCAGCTACTTCTGCAGTCGACATATAGCTCGTTTCGACATTCTCATCGCCCTCGAGCTTCCAGGTCATCTTCGGTGCCTGCACATCGCCATTCTGATCAAACGCTAGTGCACCGGTTGCACCGACGTAGCGAATTGCTTTGCCTTCAGCCAGCAGTGCCTTGGCGCGCTTAAAGCCGTCCGGGCCGGGATAGACTTCTTCACCATCGGGGCTCGTTACCTTGCGAATGTTGGCGCTGATGTTTTCACCGGTGATGTCATCCGATGCTTCCATCGCCAGCAAAACCACCGCGACTGCATCGTAAACCGAGTGCAGACCGGGTCCGTTAGGCGGGCTGTCAAACTTTGCCTCGAACATTTCATTGAAGCTATCTACCGATGGCAGTCTGGGCTGGGCGCTGTCATAGCCCTGCAGGTTTTGAAGGTACTTTGTACCAACCGCCTTGAAGTAATCGTCGGAGCGCAGTGAGTTGTTTACGATCAGGTTGTCGGTGCCACCGAGTGATAACCACTCGCGGGTAATCGTCGCACCGTCAACCGGAAAAGCGACCAGGAACAGGGAATCCGGCTCGCCTTCCAGTGCACTGGTCACCTCTGCTCTGTAGCTCTGCTGACTTTCATTGTAGGCAACCATTTTAGTGATTGATCCGCCGAGCTTTGCGATGTCCTGCTCGAAACGCTTGGCAAGCCCCACACCAAAGTCGGTGTTGACATAAATAACCGCTGTCTTTTTAAAACCGGACTCTGTGGTCAGCAGTGCACCCATCGCAGACTGACTGCGGTTGGTTGCATAGGTTCGATACCAGAAACCCTCGGTCTGACCACTGGCGGCAAGCTCCGTAAAGCTCTCTGACGAGGAACAGCACGATACCTGTGTAACTTTCGATGGCACAGCAACCGATGTCAGGATAGGCAGACTGACCCCCGATGACACCGCGCCGATGAGAGCCTGTACGCCCTCCAGATCGACCAGACTTTTCGCTGCATCGACGCCAACGGTAGACTGGCCCTGAGTATCACGCAACACGTATTCAACATCACAGCCCTTCACTCCGCCGGCCGCATTAAACTGCTCAACCGCAAATTGACCGGTCGTTGAAATTCGTTCACCGACCTGCCCCATTGGGCCGCTCACAGGCAGTACCGCGCCCAGCTTGATTGGACAGTCTGCAGCGAATACCTGGTTGCTGATTGCGGAACCGGTCAGCACCAGCAAAGCTGCTAGCCTTTTTCCAAACATGGTGTTTCCTCCTTATAAGCATTGTTGAAAAAGCGGATTATCGAAAAAACAAATTTTCAGAAAAGCCGGGATTGCCGTGTTTCTCCGCAGATAGCAGCCAATGCGCGGGTATGTTTCTATGCATTTTTCTATGCATAATAAAAAACCAACGCGATAGCGGTACATGCGCCTGGCGGCTTATGGCCCCTACTGTATCTACTGAGTGAAAACACAGCGCGTTTACCCCTTCGATACACGATGGCGCAACGCCCTTTCTGCTTCAACTCCACCTTACAACAGTTTG
>CAYMFQ010000256.1:4984-8034 GCA_964389335.1 uncultured Granulosicoccaceae bacterium | reverse complement strand
GGTGAATTAGCCCGGCTATGCCGCACATATTGCAACCTCCAGCTGGTTATAAAAAGTATGAAACGGTGTGAGCCACTGGCTCACACCGCGTTGTATCGATGCCGATGTGGTTTTAGGGCAGGCAATCCATGTATTGGTCTGAATCCCAGTCGGTGACAGTTGCCATAAACTTCTCCCACTCGTCTCGCTTGTACCAGTTGAAAACTTTATACATTTCATCAGGCATAGAGCTTTTGATGACATCGTCCGCTTCCAGTCGATCAAGCGCCTCACCCAGCGACATGGGGAGCTTCTTGACCACTTTGCCCGCTTCCATCGCCTCGTAAATGTTGCGCTCTTCCGGCTCACCAGGATCAAGGTTGTTATCGATGCCGTCATCGAACGCGGCAAGAATACCGGTACCCATCAGGTACGGGTTCACCATAGAGTCAACAGAGCGATATTCGAAACGGCCCGGTGCAGATACGCGCATACCGGTGGTTCGGTTTTGATAACCCCAGTCCGCAAATACAGGTGCCCAGAAGCCGGTATCCCAAAGGCGACGGTACGAGTTAACGGTTGAACAGCCTATTGCGGTCAGTGCGCCGATGTGAGCCATAAAACCGCCGATGGACTGAAGGCCAATTTTGCCAGGCTTTTGCGGATCGTTATCATCTGGCATGAACGTATTTTCACCACCCTCGACATAAGCGAATGCCTGTGCCATACCGGGTATGTCGCTTTCGTTCTTGAACATAATCTTGTTAACAACGTCTTCACCGCCACGCCAGAGCGATACGTTGTGGTGACAGCCCGAAGCAGATACACCCATAAACGGCTTTGTCATAAAGCACGCAATCAAGTCGAATTCACGCGCGACCTGCGCGCATATCTGCCGATAAGTGGAAAGGCGATCAGCGTTGCGCAGAATGTCGTCAAACTGCCAGTTGAGTTCAAGCTGACCCGGGGCATCTTCATGGTCACCCTGAATCATATCGAGACCCATCGCCTGCGCGTATTCAATAACACGCATACTGACCGGGCGCAGTGATTCGAATTGATCAATGTGGTAGCAGTAAGGGTTTGAGTAGCCGCCGTCTGGCTTGCCATCTTCACCCTTCTTGAGCCACATCATTTCAGGCTCGGTACCGCAACGCAGTTGCAGGCCGTGCTTTTCCTGGAACTGCTGGTGGTGGAACTTGAGATTACCGCGACAATCAGAAGTCAGGTGACCACCGGGATTAACTTTCTCTTCACGGTTGCGGAAACAGACGCAAAATACACGGGCTATCTTTTTATCCCATGGCAGTTGCACGAAAGTTTCCGGGTCAGGAATACCAACGAGTTCCGCCGCTTCCGGGCCATAACCGATGTAGTCACCGTGGCGATCGACAAACAGGTTAGCTGTTGAGCCGTAAACCAGTTGAAAGCCCTTTCTGGCCGTACGCTCCCAGTGATTCGACGGAATGCCTTTACCAACGATTCGTCCGGTGACGGAAATGAACTGGTAGTAGATGTAGGTGACGCCGAGTTCATCAATCTTCTCGCGCACCTGTTTGATGAGCTCTTCACGGCCATCTTCATTGACGTATTTTTCTAGATCTGTCATCTGTTCCCCCTGGTTGGATTGATTGCTGCCGCGCCTGCAAACATCTGGCTGCCAACGGCCGACAGTCGGTTAGGAAATGGCTTCTCCGCGATCAGCACATAGTGCAAAACCATTCGCGCGCCCAATTATGTACCTTTTCCAACCAATACTATAACTCTCTTTGAACATTGGTTTCCAGCCAAAACAGACAAAAATCAGGGTTTCTGTAATATTGATACAAACACATGAATGTTAAGTTGAAAAAAGTGTCGGAAAGCGGTAGCGTTGGCGACGAGCATCGAATAACCAATTGCATACCAATTGTTGCCCAATTTGGCATCAATGCAATTGGTCACCGCTCCATCGCGCAGGCCACAATCGAACCGGCGCACCGAGCCACACGAGCAGATCACTTCGGTTAACAGCAACGGTGATCAGCTGCTGTGAACCGGCTGAGCGCTGAGTTGATATGGAGGAAACCTTGATCGACAACCAGATCCGCACTCCACTGGAGCACGATGCCCGGCAGCGTGTTGTTACTGCATGAGTGAACCCGCCACTGATCAATCCGGCCGTCGCGCGGAACGCAGCGGCTCCGGCTACAGCGGCGACGCAGGCGCCCTGTCTGCAGAGTTGCGCCGTAAAATTCTGAACGGTGAATACCGTCACGACGAGCGACTGCCCGCTGAGCGCTCACTGGCGCAGCAATTCGGCTGCTCTCGAGGGACCGTGCGTTCTGCGATGGACAAACTCGAAGAGCTCAGGCTGATCGAACGTCGCGTCGGCAGCGGCACCTTCGTCAACCATCATGCAACTGCCGACGAAACAGAAATCGCCAACATCACCAGTCCACTGGAATTAATTGATGTTCGCATGGGTCTTGAGCCTCAAATCGCGCGCCTCGCAGTGATTAACGCGACTGCGGTTAACCTGAACAAGCTAGAGGGCACACTGCTCGAACTCGAAAAGTTGTCCAGTGAGTGCTCACCGGAGTCGTTTACCGTTGCCGATCAAACCTATCATCTGGCACTGGCCGAGTGCACCGGCAATGCGTTGATGATCTGGCTGTGCCAGCACATCCACGACGTGCGTTCGCATCGTCAGTGGAGTTCGATGAAAGATAAAATTCTGAAGCCGGCCCAGATCGCCATTTACAACACCCAGCATCGGCAAATATTTGAGGCGATCGTCAGTCGCGATATCGATGAAGCAGAACGCGTCACCATTGCTCACCTCGATACTGCACGCGGCGACCTGATTGGAGCAACCCGGTGAACGTGTCACAACCCTTGTTTCCCGCCCCGCCCGGCCAGCAATACCTGGCGGATGGCTCACTGGCCGCAGGCGTCACCGGCATCATGCGCCCGGGCATCAACAGCCTGCCCACGGGACTGGAGCGCTATCCGCTGCAGGCCGGTGGCATGCTGGTGCTGGATTTGAAGCCGGGCGATGAACTCAAGGTGATTGACCCGGAAGGCCTGCA
>CAYMFQ010000256.1:0-4884 GCA_964389335.1 uncultured Granulosicoccaceae bacterium | reverse complement strand
TGCTGGATTTGAAGCCGGGCGATGAACTCAAGGTGATTGACCCGGAAGGCCTGCAACCCTGCGAGGTTGCCGTTTTCGACGACAGCGGCACTTGCAGACCGGCTGCATTAAATCAGCGTTGTCGAGAACTGCGCGATAACCACATTGGCAGCCTGCTTGAAGCGCTAACAGAAAACATTCGCTCAATAAACGCTGCACTGAAACGGCGAAACATCAGCGCAAAGAACATAACTGCGCTGGCCTTTCTGGAAGGAGAAACACAACCCGGTCACAGCCACAGCGCTACAGCAGACACCGCACTAACCTGCGTCATCGCAGCACCCGCATCACCGATGGCTGTGCATGAGCAGGTGCCACCGACTGATCTGCTGGTGTATGTAACGCGCGCCAACCCCGTGCAGGACCCTGAACCCTGTCTGCCGGAACCATTGGCCGACATGACGCTTGATTTACGGATTGAGCGCTGCACCTCGCGTGCATACACGGTAAAAGCCGGTGACTACATTCAGATTATTGATGTGGAGGGACGCGAGTGCAGCGACTTCCAGTGCTTCGACATGCAAAAGCTTGATCAGGGTATCGAACGCTGCCTCGACGCGACCACCACACGCACACTAATGGCTAACGCGTATCCACAACCCGGACTACACGCCAAGTTCTACGATCAGGACATGAGTGCAATGGTTCAGGTTATCCGGGATACGTGCGGGCGCCACGATACATTTGGCCTGGCCTGTACCGCCAAGTACTACGACGACGCCGGTTACCCCGGACACATCAACTGTAGCGATAACTTTAACCACGCCCTGAGCCAATACAGCATCGAGTCGCGACCGGGCTGGATGGCAATGAACTTCTTTTTTAATACCGGCTACGACGACCACAATCAGCTGTTTTCGGATGAACCATGGTCGAGACCAGGCGACTATGTATTGCTGCGTGCGCTTAAGGATCTGGTTTGCGTTTCATCGGCATGCCCTGATGATATCGATCCCGCAAATGCCTGGAATCCTACAGACATACACGTTCGGGTATACCCCGCCAAAAACGAATTCTCTACCGCGGTGGCCTACAGAATGACTCCTGACGCAGAACCCCAACTCACCAAAGAAACCGCTTTTCACAGTAAGACATCAAAACTGACCGGTAACTTTTCTGAGTACAACGGCTATTGGCTGGCCAATCGATTTAACAATCACGGACCCATCGATGAATACTGGGCCTGCCGTGAAGGCGTGGTGGTGACCGACCTTTCGCCACTGCGTAAATATGAAGTACTGGGCCCTGACGCTGAAACGCTGCTGCAAACCTGTGTCACCAGAGATGTACGTCGGCTGTCACCAGGACAAGTGGTTTACACGGCGATGTGTTATGAAAACGGCGGCATGGTTGATGATGGCACGGTGTTCCGCATGTGCGAGACCAACTTCCGATGGGTTGGCGGCTCCGATTACAGCGGCATCTGGCTGCGCCAGCAGGCACAGCTGCGCAACCTTAATTGCTGGGTAAAATCATCCACTGATCAGCTTCATAACCTGCAGGTGCAGGGCCCGAAAAGCCGCGATGTCCTAAAGGAAATTGTTTGGACAAGGCCAGACCAGACACCGCTGGAAGACCTTGCATGGTTCCGTTTTTCCGTAGCGCGCATCGGTCATGAAGAAGGCACTCCCATCCTGGTATCCCGCACCGGCTACACCGGCGAACTGGGCTATGAAGTCTGGTGCCATCCGAAAGATGGCGAAGTCGTGTGGGACGCTATCATGCAAGCTGGCAAACCGCACAACATAACCCCACTTGGGCTGGAAGCGCTCGACATGTTGCGTATAGAAGCCGGGCTTATTTTTGCCGGCTATGAGTTCAGCGACGAGACTGATCCTTACGAGGCAGGTATTTCGTTTACTGTGCCACTGAAGAGTAAAACCGATGACTTCATCGGTCGCGAAGCGCTGCAACAACGAAAAGACAACCCGCAAAAGAAGCTGGTTGGGCTGGAGCTTGAGGGGGATGAACCTGCGGCACACGGTGACTGTGTGCACATCGGTCGTCAACAGATTGGTGTGGTGACCAGCGCCACACGATCACCCAAGCTGTCTAAAAATATTGCGCTGTGTCGGGTAACAGTTGAACACGCTGAACCGGGCACGCAGGTGGAAGTTGGCAAACTCGACGGACATCAAAAGCGTTTGCCGGCAACCGTTATCCCCTACCCGTTTTACGATCCGGACAAATCACGCGTTAGAATGTAAGGTGTGTCACCAGAGGCAGGTGATACTCACCCTTTAGTTTATTTGCTGACGAGTGCCCTGTGCTCGTCAGCAATAGCGCTCGTCAGCAATAGCATGCTTCACAAGGTCTACCGACCATTAATCCATTCCCAACGCCTGCTTTCTTTGGTTGGCCCAGGTTCGCAGAATCTGATCGATTGCCAGACCTATAAACGCCACACATAAGCCAAGCACCAGGCCGTTGCCAACCCCGGTTCTGTCGGACAATGACTTAAGGATAAGTTGCCCGAGGTCATCAGTGCCGATCATCGCACCGATGATCACCATGGATAACGCAAACACTACTGTCTGGTTTATACCGAGGGCAATGTGTGGAAACGACAGCGGAAACTCTATAGAAAACAATCGCTGCATTCGGTTTACACCCGACATGGAGCCGGCATCATGCAGGGCCTCCGGAACACTGCGCAACCCCTCTACCGTATAGCGCGTAGCCGGTATTGTGGCGTATACGACGATAGCAATGAGTACCGAGGTATCCGTTACCCCGAAAAGCATCATTACCGGTATCAGATAAATAAATGATGGAAAAGTCTGGAAAGTATCACACACTGCCAGAATCACCCGGGAACTGACCGCGTGCTGAGCGCATATAGTACCGACTACAATACCGATGATGCCGGCAATCACAACAGATGCTGACATCAGATAAGCGGTTATTAATGCTCTGTCCCACCACTCTGTCAGCGCAATAAACAACAGAAAGCCACCGACGATAAGCGCGGATCGAACGCCGCCAATTATGTAGCCGGTCCCCATCGCCAGCGTGAAAGTTGCCACCACGGGCATGGACAGATAGGCGTTTTTCATCGGCAGCAATACATCGACAATCAACCACTCGTTAAAGCCTTTTAACGTGTAGAAAAATGTATCCCAGATCCAGTCTACCCCGGCCTGCCAGAAATCCTGCGTGGTGATGCCCTTGTTGTGCGGAATCAGATACAGGTAGTTGAAGCCTTCTTTGAACACGAAAGATCCAAGCCACGCTACAACCACACCAACAACAAAAACCACTAGAAATATCAAAGAGTATTTATGTCGCTCTTTGAAAGACTGATCGGCAAAGTAATCCGTTTGCTTGTTCGCCCAGGCAAGTGACAGCCGGTCGAGCACAATAGCAATCAATACAATGCAAATACCGATCTCGAGTGCCAGACCAATTCGCAGTCGATTCAACGCAATCAGTAACTCGTTGCCCAGCCCCTTGGCGCCGATCAATGATGCAATCACGACCATGGCGAGACACTGCATAATCACCTGATTAACACCAATCAGAATATCCCTGCGCGCGGTTGGTATCAGTACACGCCGCAACAGCTGCCAGTTACTACAGCCACTCATCAAGCCGGCTTCTTCGACCTCCGGGGGTACTTTCTTAAGCCCGAGAATAGTCAGCCGCACCATTGGCGGCGTGGCAAATATGATTGTCGCAATTGCACCCGCATGGTCACCGATACCATAGAACACCATCACCGGTATCAGATAGGCGAAGTGAGGCATAATCTGCGCAACGTTTAGCAGCGGATTTAATACCGCTTCCACGGTCTTGCTCCGGTATGCCCATACCCCCAGCAGCAACCCGATTAAAATAGCCACCGGCGCCGCAATCAATACAAACGACAAAGTTTGCATGGAGGGTTCCCACTGACCAAATATCGCGATATAAGCGAAGGTAAAGCCAACAAACAGCGCTAACCTTATACCGCTCAACGCATAACCCAGAATCATCGCGCCGCCGGTGACCACCGTCCATGGCAACGCTGGCCAGCGCGCCCATTTATTTTCTGTCACCCAGTCCCAGCCGGTAAAAGTAACGATGGTTTTAACGCCGCCAAGCAAAATTTCACGCACGAGTTCAATCATAAACAGCACAACCCCGGAGATGCTGCGGGTGATCTCGCGCATCAGCGGTTTTTGTTCATATTCGTCAATCTCGGAGTCATAGACTTCAATTGGCCACCACTCAAACATAACGTAGTTAACCGAATTGTTGATTATGAGCGGCAGTTCTTTGAGCAACGGTGGCAAGCGCCACAGCCAGTTGCCATCACTTGGCGCTATGACCTGGCATAGAAAGATGAAAACCGCTATCAGCAATAAAAACTGCAGAAACTTACTGCTTTTAAGCGCATCTATCATGACAACGGCCCACTCGCGGAGTCAGTTTGAGCGGCTGTGGGCTGCTGACCGTTTGAGGACTTGCCGCCAAACAACACACTGATTACTGTTGACGCATGCACCGTCCCCACCACATGGCCCGATTCATCAATAACAGATACCGGTTTGGCGCTGTTTAAAACCGACTCGGCAACCGTCTCAATTACCGCACCTTTCGCTACTTTCAGATCGCTAACGGGATCGGCAGGATTTACTGCATCCATTACTGATTCAATTTTCAGTACTTTCTCGCGAGGTACTTCCTCAGTGAATTTTCGAACATATTCTGTGGCCGGATTCAGTACGATGTTTGCGGGTGTGTCGAGTTGCTCGATAACACCGTCCTTCATAATGGCGATGCGATCAGCCAGTCTTAACGCCTCGTCAAAATCGTGGGTAACGAACAGAATGGTTTTGCTTAACACACCCTGCAGCCGCAAAA
>CAYMFQ010000255.1:0-8050 GCA_964389335.1 uncultured Granulosicoccaceae bacterium | reverse complement strand
GCTGGCAACGAGCTGTTTGCTCGCGCGTGCGCCGGCCAGTTGTTTGGCCAGTTCGTCAGGGGTCGGATGGTCTGTTGAAGACATGACACAATACTCGGCTAGTATTCAGTTGGAGTGGACTATGTATCTGCGTAGCGATAACAAAAGCATTTTCAGGTGCAATCCGGCGCAGTAGCGGAGCTTCTGCCACGCAGATTCCTGGCCCGGCTTATTCATTGTATGTGGCGAGCATAGCGCGCAGAGATTTGATTTCACAGTGGCTATTCTTCTCGCGTCGAATACATATTGATATTTTCAACAGAAAAAAATGTGCTGTGGAATCAGGGATCGTGCGAAATGCCGTCGATGCCGTGAGCAATCCGGGCTAGTGTACTGCATTGTTCGTAGCTCCCCCAGGCATTACCGGATTGGCGATGACCGACTGTTGATCGGTGTGAGACAATAGAATTTCGGCGGTTGGGTGTAACACCACAATCACCACAGCGCTTTCATAAGGCGCACAAGAGCTGAAAATTAGCGGAAGGTTAAAATGGCAGAAGACTGGGGTTATCGAGAACACACAGAAGTGCTGCACAAGCTGGTTGATGTACGCGATCGATTTGTCGTGGATGTTGGCTGTGGTGGCGGTGAGTTGTGTATCAACCTTGCTGAACATGGCGCGCGTGTGTTGGGCGTAGAGCCTGATCCGGTGCAGGCGAAGAAAAACGAAGCTGCTGCAACCGTTGCCAACGTCGGTTTTGTTCAGGCCGGTGCTGCCGATATGCCACTGGAGCCGAACAGCGTGGATGGTGTTGTGTTCTCCAATTCGCTGCACCACATGTATGCGCCACACTATGATCAGGTGTTTGACGAGGTGATGCGTGTGCTCAACAGTCGCGGCTGGCTGTATGTAAAAGAGCCTATCGCCAATGGCACGCAACAGTATGTGATGAGCCTGTTTCACGATGAGACCGATGTGCGTCTGGCAGCCTATAACGCACTGGTCGAATACGCGCTGCCAAACTTCGGCAAGACTCGGGAAATTTACTACGATGTCGATACCACCTACGCTGACTTCGAAGCGTTTGCACGTCGTTATGAAGGGCTCACCTACAACAGCTACAGTCAGCACTCCGTGCGTGACCCGCAGGTGCAGGCACGCTTTGAAGAGCTGCAGAACAGTCATGGCTCCTACACACTGACGCAGCCGATGCGTGTCAATGTCTATGGTTCACCCAGGTTTTAACCTGTGGCGGCTGAGCAATCTGATAACAATATGGATTCAGGTAATACGCGTTCAGCTACGGCTGATCCGATGCATCACAATGGTGTCGTACTGGCTGGGGATATCGGTGGTACCAACGCCCGATTTGTTCTGTTTGTCGATGGTGAGTATCAGGCGGACACGTTTGGCGCAATACCGGTAGCCGACTACAGCGACCTGTCAGACGTCGTCGACCTCTACCTGCAGGGCGTTCAGCATCCACGTGTTGGCGACTGCGCGCAGGCAGCGTTCTCAGTGGCAAGTACCGCCGACTATCGCGATGAAATCAATCTGACCAACGCGGATTTGCGCTTTTCCATCTCCGCGTTACGCAAGCGCTTCTCACTTACACGTGCAAAGGTGGTGAACGACTTTACGGCGGCCGCACTTGGTGTGGTGTGTCTCGACGATGCATCGCTGCTCGTGTTGCACGAAGGCATTGCAGAGCCTTCCGGGCCCTGTGCGGTAATAGGCCCGGGAACGGGCCTCGGCGTATCGGGCCTGCTGCACACTGGTGAGTACTGGTTGCCGTTGCAGGGGCAGGGTGGCCACGTTTCCATGGGCGCGCAGAACGATCGCGAACTTGCCATTCTGACTCAAATTGCCAGTGTGTACGGACACGTTTCGGCGGAGCGCTATCTGTCGGGAACCGGTATCGCGGATGTTTATCAGGCTATTTGCACGATAGACGGAATTACTCCCGTGCATAACAGTGCTGCGGAGATTGCGCCTGCGGCAATTGATGGCAGTTGCCCGGTATCTCACGAAGTGATGAGTTTGTTTTGCAAGTTTTTAGGCGTGGTTACGGGCGACCTGGCGCTGACTCTGGGGTCAACCGGTGGCATTTACCTGGCCGGAGGCATTGCGCCGAAGCTGGGGGAATTCTTCCTGCAGTCAGACTTTCTCGCCAGCTTGCATCACAAGGGCCGGTTTAGCGAATTTGTTAAAGCCATGCCGGTCAGGATGGTTATCGGTGGCGAGCCTGCGCTCTATGGTGCCTACGCCAGTCTGGCATCGAGTTATGATCAACTCGGGTATGCCGACAGCGAAACTTAACTTCGTTTATGCCACTGCCCCGACTGATGTCGAGGCAGCTACAATCGCGCAGTTACTTTTGGCTCAATACCAACTCAACTCGACGATTGGCGGTGCGGCCATCCGCGGTATCGTTGGTGGCAATCGGGTAGCGCGCGCCA
Source organism: uncultured Granulosicoccaceae bacterium (assembly GCA_964389335.1). Lineage (GTDB taxonomy): Bacteria > Pseudomonadota > Gammaproteobacteria > Granulosicoccales > Granulosicoccaceae. The sequence goes on along the minus strand of CAYMFQ010000255.1, from coordinate 5,611 downwards.
AGCCCTGAGGCCGTCAGGTTATCAGCCGACACACCAGCGTTGCGATTCAGGTAACGCAGCGCTGACGACGCGCGTGCAAAGGACAGCTCGGCGTTGCTCGCAAAGCGGCTGTCACTGCCTACCGGGCGGTCATCGGTATGGCCAATCACGTTAATATGCGCATCGTTGAACTCGGCCAGTACATCACCCAGCTGCAGTAATACGTTCTGACCGTTTTCCGAGAGTACGGTGCCACCGCTGTTAAACAGACCTGAGTTGCCCACCTGAATGGTCACTGTATTGTCTTCTGACGCAGTAACCTGAGTGCCAGCTATGCTGGCGAAGGCGCTGCTCAGTTGATTGCTGCGAGCAACAGCCCACTCGTTGTTTACAGCGGCGCTGGCTGCAGATGCAGCGGCCACTTCTTCTCTGGCAGCATTGCGCTCGTCGATGGCGGAGTTGATCTGTGCGAAAGCCACCTCAGAGACATCTTCAATTTCCTGCTCCAGCTCGGCGACGCGAGTTCGTGCTTCATCGCGCTCGGCGATTGCGCTGTTGATTTGCGCAAAGGACACTTCTGCCAGCTGGTCGAGCTGGTCATCCTTGGCCTTCGAATCTGCCAATACATCTCTGGCTCGCTCAAGCAGAAAGTTTCTGCCAGTCGTCATTTTATCCAGTTCGGCTGACAGTGATGCTTTCTCGGCCAGTGCTGCCTTAAGTCGTTCCGATAAATAGTTACGGCCGGTGGTAGCGCTGTCGAGCTGTTTTTGCAGCGATGTTTCGGTTTCGGCCTTTTCGTCGAGGACCTGACTCAGGCGATCCGTCATAAAGGCCTGGCCGTTGTCGGCCACTTCCAGTCGCCGCTCGTAGTTCTGCGCCAGCGCCGCTGATTCGGCTACTTCTCGTTCAAGCCTTTCAGCCAGATAATCGCGACCAATAATGGCCTGCTCGATTTCCTTCTTTAGTGCAGCCTCACTGGCAGCTTTCTCATCCAGTACTGCGCTGAGTCGGTCGGTCATGTAGTTTTGGCCGGTTTCTGCTACTTCCAGACGCCTTGCAGACTGTTGCTCTGCCGCTTCCATTTCCTCGTACAGATGATCTCTGGTGTTGGTCATAAAGCGTAAGGACTTGGTCAGATCTGCATGTTGCGCCTGTAGCTCATTGCGCTCTGCTTCAGCAGCTTCCGCTCTGGCAATCGCGGCATTTAATTCGTTGTAAAGGTACTCCCTGCCTTGCATCGTATTGTCGACGGTGTTCTGCAGAGAGGCGACCTTCGCTTTAAGCGCTTCAATGTCATCATCCTGCGCAAGCACAGGCCCCGATAATGACAATGGCAATACAGACACAGCAAACAGCGAGGCAATCGTAGAGGCGACGGGTTTGCCCATTATTTTACTCCCCGGAATAAGATAGCGATGTGAGTCGTTGTGACCGTGTAGTTGCGCTGCCACCAAAGGCTGCCGCAAATGTTAAAGTTTCGTAACAGTATTGTAACCACGCCGGGCGTTTATCACAAACCCGGGTTGACAAGGATAATACCTATTCGCGCCACTGAGCAGCTGTTGAATGCGATTATCAGCACCGCAGGCAACTTTTAACAGCCCGGCGCTAGCAGAGTTGCGTGTAGCGAGGGCAGCTGGAGGTGTCTGGTTCGTATCGCTTGGCATCATAACGCTAACCTTTTAAAGTGCCTGTCACGTAGGCAGTAACGTTACGCAGCATAATCCGCACAGGTACGAGTAAACAGGAGCAAGTGCCAGCCTGGCAAACGATCAAACCATGACAAAAGTATCTTTTACCGTAAACGGGTCGTCTTCGACGATTGACGTGGAGCCGCGTACGCTACTTGCGGATGCGCTGCGTGATGAGCTGGGACTGACAGGCACTCACATCGGATGCGACACTAGTCAATGTGGTTGCTGCACTCTGCAAATGGATGGAAAAGCCGTGAAATCCTGCACGGTGCTGGCAGTACAGGCTCAGGGCACCAATATTGTCACCATTGAAGGACTGGCCAAGGAAGGACCGACAATGCCTGGCACCGTCGCCAGCGGCACTGACACAGCGCCAACCGCTGCTCTGCACCCGGTACAGCAAACGTTTTCCAGCTGCCACGCGTTGCAATGTGGTTTTTGTACGCCCGGTATGATCATGGCGGCAACGGATTTACTCGAACAGCACCCGGATCCAACTGATGAACAGATTCGCGAGGGCTTGTCGGGCAATCTCTGCCGTTGCACCGGTTACGTAAACATTGAAAAGGCGGTTAAGGATGCCGCCGTACTGTTGCGCGGCAGCCGCAGTGAAGAACCCGGTGACACAGCAGGTGCTGTGAGGGGGAGGCGCTGATGCAATTTGCACGTCATGAAGACCAGCGCCTCGTCACCGGTGGGGGAAAATTTTCTGCAGACTGGAATCTGCCCGGTCAGCTGCACGCCTGCATGGTTCGATCGCAGTATGCCCATGCAAAGCTCTTGTCTGTTGATACCAGCGCCGCGCTTGAGAAAGCAGGCGTGGTCGCCGTATTGACCGCAGCTGACGTGACCGCCGCACGCATGAAACCATTGCCATCCGGCCCTGATATCAAAGGCGTAGACGATGCAATGATCAACAAGGGCCAGATGCCGGTGCTTGCGATTGATCGCGTGCGCTTTGTCGGTCAGCCCATCGCTATGGTCATCGCCGAGTCAGCCAATATTGCCAGAGACGCCAGTGAGCTTGTGCAGGTAAAGTGCGAGGAACTGCCCGCCGTTGCAAGCGTAGCCAGCGCACTGGCAGACGATGCACCGCAACTGCACCCAAACATTCCGGGCAACGTTAGTCTGAAGTTTGAATCTGGCGATGCCGCAGCCACTGAAGCGGCCTTTGCAGGCGCCGCAAAGCGCACCGCACTTACCATCAACAGCCAGCGCCTGTACGGTGCACCGCTGGAGCCACGTGCGTTGGTAGTCAACCACGATAAAGCACGTGGTGTAACTGTGGTGCGCACGCCCACGCAGGGCATGCTCGGTATGCGCGCCTCGCTTGCCGCGGTCACTGGTCTGCCAATAGATGAACTCGAGATTGTCGCACAGGATGTTGGCGGGTCGTTCGGATTGCGCGGTGGCCCGGGCCCTGAGCACGCATTGCTGGTGCTTGCCGCACGGCGCTTTGCCAGGCCGGTCAAGTGGGTATCAAATCGCAGCGAATTGTTTACTGCGGAGTGGCACGGCAGAGGGCTCAGTCTGCACGGAGAAATTGCTCTGGATGCAGACAACCGCATTACTGCTATTCGCTTCGACGATACTGCCGATCTCGGTGCCTATAACTGCTACTTCGGCGGGTTCATTGGTACCAATAATCTGTCAGTGACGATGGGTGGTGCCTACCGGGTACCGGCGCTGTATATGAAATCGCAGCTGGTGGTAACAAACCAGTCACCGGTGTCTGCCTACCGAGGAGCTGGTCGACCGGATATCGCATTTGCCATTGAGCGTCTTATCGAGCATGCAGCAGCGGAGTTTAACCTCGATCCGGTGGCGTTTCGCAAAGACAACTTTATTCCATCTGATGCGTTTCCCTATACCACTGCCAATGGCACCGTATACGACTGCGGTGACTTTCACACCGTCCTCGATAAAGCACTGGCCCTTGCAGACTACAAAAATTTCTCTGCCCGACAACAGCAGTCACAGCGCGATGGCAAATTGCGTGGTATCGGTATCGGTTATTACGTTGAAAAGTCCGGTGCCGGTGGCGCGCCCAAAGATGAAGTGTCGTGTCAGTTTAACAACGATAGCACGCTAAGTTTATTTGCCGTATCCGGTCCGTCAGGGCAGGGGCACGAAACGGCATACGCACAAATTGTTGGAGAGGGGCTGGGAATAAAACCTTCGTCAATTAAGTATGTGGCCGGTGATCCGGGGCAGCAACTCGTTGGTAACGGCACCGGTGGATCGCGCTCACTCTATGGCACTGGTTCGGCCTTTAAGAATCTCGTGCAAGCCATTATCGACAAGGCGCGACCCTATGCCGCGCAGGCGCTGAATGTTGACTCGGGTGATATTGTCTTTGCCGGCGGACGTTTTCTTGGTCGCAATGGCGCCGCAGGTATTGATCTGATGGAGCTTGCGGAAAGACAGGCTGGCGATGCTGCCGAAGACCACCCGTTTAACTGCTCGGCGGAAACGGTAACTGGTGCCAACTATCCCAATGGCTGCCATATCGCCGAAGTCGAAATAGACCGCGACACAGGTGAGACCGACGTGGTTAAGTACAGTGCTGTGGACGAGCTTGGCAATGTGCTGTCGCCGGTGCTGGTGCGCGGCCAGGTGCATGGCGGAGTCGTGCAGGGTATTGGTCAGGCATTACTGGAGAACGTGGTGTACGACGAATCCGGTCAGTTGCTGTCCGGCAGCTTTATGGACTATGCCATGCCACGTGCCGGTACGCTTAAAAACGTATTAAATGACACGCACTCTGTACCGACGGAACTGAACGAACTTGGCTCGAAAGGGGTTGGTGAATCCGGCTGTTCCGGGTCGCTGCCGTGTGTGTCCAATGCGATGATGGACGCGTTGCGCAGCGGTGGTTTCGGCCCTATGGATATGCCCTATAGCCCTCATCGGGTTTGGCAGCATCTGCAGACTGCATAGAGCGATGATTTAGTTAAATGTAAGGGCCAGCTGTAACATCAGCTGGCCTGTAGTCGCCAATTGCTGAGCAGCCTAAGCCTCCTGTACCTGCTCGGCGACAAACTCGATCAATTTATCGGTATTGGCCTTGTAGTGATTAAACACAACAGTACCTGCCGGGTCGATCAAAATCAGCCAGGGTGTGCCACCAGTGAAGTATTCACGCATGGTAATCGGCCTTGTATCTGTTTCCGGATCACCGGGATCATGGCCCATGGTAATGGGTAGTTCATAGCGCAGTTGCAACTTGCGCACGTCTGCCAGCGTGTTGCTTTGATGCCCTTCGAATACCGTTTGGATCGCGGCAATGGCCACCTTGGGGTGGTCGTGAAAGCGCTCTGCAAATGCCTGCAGTGTTGGAAACCCGCTGCTGTGGCAACCCGGGCACCAATTCTGAAAGCACTTTAGAAATACCCACTTCCCACGTGACTCAAGCACCGAAAATTGTGTGGCCTTGCCATCAGCGTCGATCCAGTAGTCCAGCGGAATCTCTGGTGCTTCATGGCCTTCAATGCCCCATCTGACACCGCCGGATGTTTGTGCCATTGCCGGGGCCAGCCCTGCAGGAAGCAAAGCCGCGCCTGCCGCCACCCTCAGGAAATTGCGGCGGCCTGATAACGCCTTGTAGTGCTTACTATCGAGTGATTTCATTCTTACAACCTTTACTGACTTCTGGCTCAAAAGGGTAACGGCAATAGGTGGGGATTGATTGCCGAGGTACCGCTGCGTTAGCGAAAATTCTCGATTGCTTCTCAACACAAGGGTTAGCTGGCAAATACTGGCTTGAGTGATTGGGCAGGTGCGTAAGGCTGGCAGAGCCTGGTGCCCAATCCAGCTAATTACGAAAGATTCGATTAACTGATCTGGCGAATTTGGAGAACAGGCCAGTGCGTTGTCTGGCGTCGATGCGTTGTTGCTGAGAGGAAAGCACTGTCGCGCTGACATTTGCCAGCGCGACA
>CAYMFQ010000254.1:4642-8063 GCA_964389335.1 uncultured Granulosicoccaceae bacterium | reverse complement strand
CACGCCATTAACCACGGGGAGCGTGCCTGCAGGTGCGTGTGACTATTCAAACGCCGCTGCATACGATGGGTGGGGATGGAATGCAGTAACACGGGAGTCGTGCCCGCCACTTGACAACACGGTTGATGAACCTGTGTTTGTAGACCAGCCGGTTGTTACGCGTGAAAGCATCAATAACCTTGGCTGGGCGGAGAGTGGCGGCGGGGGCAACGCCCGGGTTAGCGCCAATGGTCGGTATGTGGCGTTTAGTTCCATTAGTCGCAGCCTGGTTCCGTTTGATAACGACCGGGCCGATGTGTATGTACGCGATCAGGTCATGGGCATTACACGAAAGGTGTCGGTTAGCAGTAGTGGCGGACTGGCAAACAGAAGCTCATACGGGCATTCAATTAGTGCGGATGGTCGGTATGTGGCGTTTTCAAGTGAGGCCACAAACCTGGTGGCGGGCGATAACCCCGCCAATACCGAGCATGTTTATGTTCACGATATGCTTCAGGGGTTTACGACTCGAATAAGCTTTAGTGCTGGTGATGACTCAGGGTCCAACAGCTATAACACCGATATCAGTTATGATGGCCGTTACGTTGTTTTCCAGTCCGCTGCGAGCGATCTGATCGATCCTGATAATGATGTATGGTCATGGACGCAAGTTTATCTTTATGACAGACAAACGGGTACTACGCGTCAGGTGAGCCAAAGTTCTGAAGGCATTGCCGGCAATAGGGCCAGTTTCAGTGCGAAGATCAGTGGCGACGGTCGCTGGGTGGCATTCCAGAGTGAGGCTAACAATTTAGTTGCAGATGACTTGCCCGCTAACCCTGGCCGGGGAGACGATATTTTCCTGCGAGATATGCAAACGGGGGAGATAAAACGTATCAGTGTGAATGCTGATGGTGTGGCTGCTAACAGAGTTTCGGAAATGCAGGATATCTCGGCCGATGGCCGCTTTGTGCTGTTTACCAGTGAGGCAACCAACTTAACATCTGATGGCACCATACTGGCAGAATTCGGCGCTCGAGATAATCTGTATATCTATGACCATGAAAGCGGAATCACTCAGGCAGTGGGTATACCTGCAGTTGTGGTGCCCGGCACTGAGCCATACTCCGTTCGAGTAGGGGCGGCGTCTATTAGTGATGATGGTCAGTATATCTCGTTTACTTCAGCCGACAGGTTGGCCTCGCTTAATCAGCCAGCGCCTGCAGACTTTAGTATCTATAACCGCTATTTGTATCTTCATAACCGAATTACCGGTGTCACGAAGCAGATTGCAGGTTTAGGGAGCGGCGCTGTTTCTTTGTCTGCAGATGGCAGGTACCTGGCGTTTTCTCATGGGGCAAGTAACCTTACGGCAAACGATAGTAACAACCGTGGCGATGTCTTCATCGCAGATTTTGCTCCGAACGCCAGTGGCGCGCTCAGTGTTGATCCATTTTGCCCTGCCGTTAGTCAAACTTGTCTTCCGTTTGGCGTGGAGAATACCTGGGATGGGGATATCAGTGGCCCTGTTGTTTTAGACCCGGAGGTTATGACCGAAGCGTTTTATGGTGATGCAGATTGCTACGACGCAGACGGAGATGGTTACGGCTGGCAGCATCCGGAAGGAACACCCGGCCGCAGCTGTATTGTCAGGTAGAAACGGAGAATAGCGAGCCTCTCAGCTCGCAAACTCAAAACCTCGATAACCATCGCGAGCCACGTCATCACATATGTCGCGGTACCTGGACATGCCACCGGCATAGGGCATGAACACGCGGGGCTTGCCGGGTACGTTGGCACCGAGATACCACGAGTGCTTAACGTCGGGCAATAGTGTGGCTGCAGCGGCGCTGTTGACTTCTTCCACCCACTGCTGTGCTGCCTGATCGCTGCTCTCGATGACGTCGAGCTTTTGTTTTTTCATGTAGGCAATGCAGTCGCTGATCCACTCGACGTGTTGTTCGATAGCCACTGGCATGTTGGTCAGTACCGACGGACTGCCCGGGCCGGTGACGGTGAAGAGATTCGGAAAGCCTGCAATCTGTAAACCCAGATAATTGGTTGGCCCGGCGGCCCAGGCATCGGCCAGCGTCTGCTTGTTGCGGCCGGTGATATTCATTCTTAGCAGGGAGCCAGTCATCGCATCAAAGCCGGTGGCAAAGAAGATTGCGTCGAGCTCGTATTCACGGCTGGTGGTACGAATGCCACGTGCAGTGACGCATTCGATCGGCTCGTGCCTGAGGTCGACCAGTGAGACATTGTCACGGTTAAAAGTTTCAAAGTAGTGAGTGTCGATGGGTGGGCGCTTCGCGCCGTAGGGGTGGTCGATGTCTGAGAGTATGCGCGCGGTTTCCGGGTCTTCGACGACCTCGCAGATCTTTTCGCGTATAAAGTGCGCTGCAGTGTCGTTGGCTTCTTTGCTGGCCAGCAAGTCCGTAAACGTGGAGCGAAACTTCAGGCCACCGTCCTCCCAGGCATGTTTATAGACTTCGAGTCGCTCTGCCGGTGATGCGTCTACTGCGCGTTGTTCACGAATAGTCCATGGGTGGCCGTTCGTATTGTTGCGCATGATGTCGCGTATGGTTGCGGCATTGGCCTTGTGGTTGCGTCGTACCTCATCAGTCAGCGGCATGTTGCGCGCCGGTACGCTGTAATTTGCCGTGCGTTGAAACACGGTAAGGTGAGCCGCTTCCTGAGCAATGACCGGAGCCGCCTGAATACCGGTTGAGCCGGTGCCAATTTGCCCGACACGCAAACCGCTGAAGTCAACGCCTTCTTTTGGCCACTGCCCACTGTGATACCAGTTTCCGGTGAAGTCGGATAGACCCTTTATGTCGGGCACGTTGGCGCTCGACAGGCAGCCGACAGCGGTGATCAGGTATCGCGCTCGGTAGTGCGCACCGCTATCGGTCTCGACCTGCCAACAGTTATGTTGTTCGTCAAAGGTGGCGGCGACAACACGAGAGTTAAAACGAATATGCGATTTCAGCTCGAAGCGATCGGCGACATGGTTCAGATAACGCATGATCTCAGCCGGGCCCGGGTAGCGTTCCGACCATTCCCACTCCTGCGTCAGTTCTGGCGAAAACGAGTAGCAATAGGCGTGGCTCTCCGAATCACACCGTGCACCGGGATAGCGATTCCAGAACCAGGTGCCGCCAACCCCGTCACCGGCCTCCAGGAGCAGCGTTGACAATCCAAGCCTGTCCCGCAGGCAGTGCAACTGGTACAGCCCGCCAAAGCCCGCGCCAACGACTAGCGCATCCAGCGTTGAATCCGCGTTCTGGGGAGGCGTTCGCGTATCGCTCATCGTTCGTGAAGTCATGTTGCTTAGCGCGCTGTTGGACCGGCCGTCTATATTAAAGTAGTCGCTGGCCGTGACCAATAGCTGATCATTCCATATCGCGGTGCATCGTGAGGCGAATACCGTCCTGCTGGTTAA
>CAYMFQ010000254.1:1200-4542 GCA_964389335.1 uncultured Granulosicoccaceae bacterium | reverse complement strand
ATCAGCTCAATGGTTCGGTGAAAAATTGTACATAAAAGTGTCAGAGTAAGCGTTTTGCTGGTTGTCCGAAAGGGTGGCGGTAAGCGATATCGATATTATCAAAGCAGGGTGCAATGCCCTATCATATGAAAAGTAGCTTATCGATCTCATATTTCTCACTAACCGAGAAAATACCGCGTTTCAGGGATAGTTGGGATTTTTATGTTCCTATACCGTGACAGGCACACTGAAGAGGTATCTGAAGCTTTGTCAGTGCAATTAAACTTAACGCAAGGAAAGTGCTATGAAATATCTTCTTTCTGCATTGGCAGTGAGCCTGTTGATCACCATAAGCTCAGTTGCCGTGGCTGATGCCCCGAAATTCCCTGGGCTGGATGATTCTGTAGTGGACTATATGGGCCCCGAAATAACGAACGCCGACCTACAAGAGCAGCGAGAATGGCGCGAGAAGTTAGAAGTATTCGCCAGAGAACTAAAGAAATGGTGGTGGAACAAAAATAAAAAAGAGAAGCCAATACCGTACGTGGTGGTCAATGGCGAAAAAGTCAAATTGCACAAAAAATTCCTGGATGCATATGTCGTAGCCAGAGATAAGGGGAAACTGAAGGGAGCCTGGGCTACAGTAGAAAAAAGGTTAAAGGAGGGTTTTCTATTAGAAGTCAGCGGGTGAACAAAGCCAGTTTTTGCAACCCGTAACACAGGTCACGAGCAAAGCCCCGACTAGCGCGGGGCCAGGAAGCGGTTTCACTTACATGGCAGTAGATGACAATCAAAATTACATAGACACCCAGTTTAATTACATAGACACCCAAAGTTAACCATTGCAGTGACCCCAAAGGGGAGTAACGTATACACCCACAGGTGCAGGCAGAGAAAATACAGAGACACCCAACAAGCCAGAAATCTGGAGCTTGTTTCAGAGACTAACAGAGACACCCATCGCGATACGGTAGAACAAATACGTAGACACCCATTGCTAACGCCAGCAGAAAAATGAAGACGCCCATTGTAAAGATTTTGTTTGGGTGCGAATTTCCTTGAGCGAGCAAGGAGTCGTAGACCAAAGAAACACTAAAATGATCGAATTTCCGGCTTCTGGTCAGTCAGCAGTGTTAGCTAACACTGTCTCGTGCGCAATGCATCCTACGCTTACGCGCATATCAGTAGGGTTTCAATGGGCACTCTACTTCAGGTAAATAGTTTGGTGCTGGCTGTCAGGTTAGGCCGGCGTTTGCGATTGAATTTTCGGTACGCGTGCTCAAGCGAGTGGATGGTTCCGACCAGGCCTTTGAATTTACTTTCGAAATTCGTACACAGGTAGACCCAGTGTTCTGGTGAGATTGCCAGGCGCTGCAGGATGGGGTCTGCCTCTGCAGTGATTGCGCCTGTATTGTTTTCGACAATCTGTCGACCTGTCCAGTCCACCAGTTCAAGATAATCAACCAGATTGAAAATGATTCCCTTCGGCATTTTGTGTTGGAGGTTGCCGGCGAAAGGGTGCAGATCATCTGGTTGGTCTTGGAGGTTTTTAGGGTTGACGGCCTTGGAGTTGTTGTGTCTTTTCCAATGCTGAACTCTGTGTTGAAGGCTGGTATGCGCAGACAGCTCCGGGGTCGGTGCATCGCCCGCTCTGACGGGGTTCAGGTCAACGTAGGTCATGCAAGTCAGCAGAGCCTGCTCGTCCAGTAGTGCCTGACACTTAAACCTCCCTTCCCAGAATCTGCCGGTGACCTCATCCTCTGCATTGGCCACCCGTGCTACTTTTTCATTCAATACGCGCATATACCAGCTAATGCTGGAAAGCCGGTTGCGCCAAAGATCAATCAGTGTATTGAGCTGCTCACGTTCATATGGCTCCATTGGCTCGTTGTTGAGAAACTTTGCGGATACCGGGGTGGCCTTATGGATTTGGTGCCAGCGGCGCACAATGTCCCTGGCACTGGCGCGTTCCTGCGCTGGTTGATCAATAAAAAGTATGACGTGAAAGTGATTGGACATCACAGCAAACGCGACGACGTCAAGGAAGAACACCTGGCCTAACCGGAGTAGCTCCTGTTCGATAAAGGATCGACGGTGTTCGAATGAGCGGCCGGTGAAGCGATCATATCCACAGAGAAATGCTCTTCGCACGCAGCGGCTGACACAGTGGTAGTAAGGGGTTGCGTCAATGGAGATTTGAGACTTACGGGGTTTCGGCATCGGTACTTCCAACTAATACGGCAAACTACTTGGTTATATGCTGCTCAATAGAATGTTGGAAATCCGAGATCTGTGTCACAATCGATATTGACATGGATGTCTCTGTTATTGATGGTTATGATTGCAATCAGCAATGGGTGTCTTGGTTGTTGCTGTTTGTTATGGGTGTCTACGGTATTCGATTCGAGAGGAACGGCGGTATGAAAATAACGCTTCTGGATGGTGGTATGGGGCAGGAGCTGTGTAACCGTTCTGCTAATCCGATCCATGCTGAGTGGGGCGGTTGGGTTATGCGCCATGAACCACATCTGGTTCAGGAACTGCACGAGGATTATTTGCGAGCTGGTGCAAAAGTTATCACCCTTAATAATTATGCAACTACACCTCGGGTTTCCGAGGATAGTCACGGCCAGACTCGTGATTTTGAAGGTGAACAGAATGCCGCAATCCAGCTTGCCACGGCAGCACGCACGGCTGTTGGGTCTCAGGCACGTATAGCAGGCAGTCTGCCGCCGTTGAGTTGGTCTTACCGTCCCGGTCTGGTTGAGGCGTTCGACCACAATCTGGAGGACTACCGGAAAATTGTTGCAGTGGGGCAGGATCATGTAGATCTATTTATCTGCGAAACCATGTCAACATCAGAAGAAGCACGCGCCGCGGCCACTGCTGCGTGTGAGAGTGGTAAGCCTGTGTGGGTTTCCTGGACTCTGTCAGAGAGCCTCACCAAAGACGGCTTAGCCCGCCTGAGATCGGGGGAATCTATAACCGAAGCTATCAGCGCGTTGAGCGGTCTTGATATCCATGGGTTACTCGTCAATTGCAGCACGCCCGAAGTCACGACTGCTGCGATGCCTGAACTTGCACGTGATGGACGGGCTTTCGGAGGCTATGCCAATGCGTTTTCAGCTGACCTCAGTCAATATGGGCCGGGTGAAACGGTCGAAGTGATTGAAAATCGTACTGATTTAAATCCAGAGTCTTATGCAACGCACGCTCTACAGTGGGTAGATGCGGGGGCGACAATTGTGGGTGGCTGCTGCCAAACCGGACCAGCCCACATCGCGGAAATCAAGCGGCTGCTCATCGAGACGGGTCACGACGTTTAGTCGTCTTTTGCGATGGGTGTCTGCGTTATGGTCACTC
>CAYMFQ010000254.1:0-1100 GCA_964389335.1 uncultured Granulosicoccaceae bacterium | reverse complement strand
CAATCTGTTGATCATAATTTCTGATGAACATCGTAAAGATGCATTGGGATGTGCCGGGCATCCCGTTGTCAGAACGCCCAACCTGGACGCATTGGCGGCGCACGGGTCTCGTTTCACTAATGCATACACGCCGTCACCGATGTGTGTGCCGACTCGTGCCGCCATTGCGGCTGGGAATTATGTGCATCGCATTCGTCATTGGGACAGTGCCACTCCTTATGACGGGCGGGTTCGAAGCTGGATGCGGCATCTTCGCGATGAAGGGGTTGAGACGGTTTCTATTGGCAAGCTGCATTTTCGATCTGCAGAAGATGACAATGGCTTTTCAGAGGAGATTCTGCCGATGCATGTGGTGGGTGGTGTCGGCTGGCCTGTTGGTTTGTTACGGGAGACGTTACCACCGTATGATTCGGCCAGTGAGCTGGCAGCGGATGTGGGTGTCGGTACCAGCACTTATACGGACTACGATCTCGATATCACGGCCGCGACTGAAGACTGGCTTCGCAATAAGAAAGACTCCACGGAGCCGTGGGCAGCTTTTGTTTCACTGGTGAGCCCGCACTATCCGTTGACCTGCCCGGAGCAGTATTTCGCCATGTATGATCCGGCGCAGGTTGATTTACCAGTCGGCTATAGTGAGCGGTTTGCACCCGAACACAGCGAGTTGAAGAACATTCTGGATTTCTTTGACTACGACCGCTACTTTGATGAACAGAAAATGCGTGAGGCAAAGGCCGCCTACTATGGGTTGACCAGCTTCATGGACAATTGTGTGGGCCGCATTCTTCAGGCTCTGTCCGCCAGTGCTCAGGCAGAGAATACTGTGGTGGTGTATGTATCAGATCATGGCGACATGTTGGGGGATCAGGGCTTTTGGACGAAGCAGGTGATGTACGAACAATCCGCGGGTGTGCCGATGATTATCGCCGGCCCTGGTGTGCCGGCAGGGCGTTGCGTGACCACGGCGGCTTCGCTGGTTGATCTGGCGGCTACGGCGGTGGATGTAACCGGCGTCACACACAACGATGACAGCCGTGCGTTGCCGGGCAGTTCTCTTCGTGAACTGGCCTGTGCCACTGATGACCCTGAGCGCACGGTTT
>CAYMFQ010000253.1:6447-8106 GCA_964389335.1 uncultured Granulosicoccaceae bacterium | reverse complement strand
TTGCCTGTGCAAACTCGGCGTCGTTAATGTTATGAGGTAATCTGATAAGTTGACGGCTGGCGGTCTGACGTACAGTTTCTTCCAGCGCGTTAAACAGTGCGGCGTCTGCTTCCGGGTCCCAGAAGGCCATATCCGGTGCATCGAGCATTGACACACCACCCTCCGGTAAAAAGAAGCGTACCGGCCCGGTCATCTGATTTAATCGTTCACCAATCCACTGACCCATGCGGCGGTTTTCTTCCACCGTGGTGCGCATCAGTGTGATCTGCGGGTTGTGTTCGTAGAAGAGCCTGCCCTGATAGTGCGCAGGCACCGTATCAGGTGCATTGAAGTTAACCATGTCGAGTGCGCCGCACGAACCGATGTAGGGTTTACCGGTGCGAATGACCGCGCCAAAGCGATCTTCCGTTGCGGCAAAGACGCCACCGGCCACCATGTCGCACACTTCCGTGGTGGTGAGGTCGATAACCCCCTGCAACAGGCCATCATCGAGCAGCTTTTCCATGGCGCGGCCGCCGGTGCCGGTGGCATGAAACACCAGGCAATCGTATTGTGCGTCGAGCTCGGCAGTTACCTGCTGCACACTGGGTGTGGTGACCCCGAACATGGAAAGCCCGATGGCAGGTTTATCATCATGCGGTACAGACCCTTGCGCTGATGCGGCCTTGCGCGCCGACACCATACCGGCCAGTGCACTGGCACCGTTGCCAAGCACTTCACGGGTAATTGAATTAATGCCCTGCACGTCGGCCACCGAGTGCAGCATTAATATATCCGCCGGCCCGACATACTGTTCCGTGTTACCGCTGGCTATGGTTGAGACAATAACTTTCGGCACCCCGACCGGCAGGCTGCGAAACGCCGGTGCTACCAGGGCAGTACCACCGGAACCACCAGCGCCGATAACACCGGCCACATCAGACTGCTGTTGCATCCAGCGCTCAAACGCGAGTGTCATACCTGCCACCGCAGTACCGCGATCACCGGTAAACACACCAGAGGTGCCTCGCGGATGACAAGCGGCCACTTCGTGTGGCGGCACTTCCGCACCGGAAGGTTCACCAGTGGTGGATAAATCGATCATCGCCGTTTGCAGCCCGGCTTTTTTTAATACATCGCGCATGAAGCGCAGCTCTGCGGCTTTGGTATCCATGGTACCGGCGACGTAAACCGTATTCGCACGCGCGGCCGATGCCGGTCGCTGCGTGTTGCTTGCATCAACGCCGGCACTGCCTGAAGCAATTGTCAGTGTGCGTGCAGCGCCTTCAATCTGACGTACCGGTACTGGCCGGCTCCAGCGGTTGGGAATCTTTGGATTGGAGTTATAAATCAGTGTGGGCTGGTGCTGGCCGCTCTTAACATCAGTTTGTGTGGAAGCATTATCCGCAGCATCAGACACTTCATCGTGCGCATGACGACCGACACCAAGCATGGCCTGTTGCAGATCGCGGTCGGCGGCCAGTGATGCAGCGTCCATTACGCGGTCAATACGACCATTGACCATAATGGCCACCTGCTCTGATACTGAACAGGCCACACCGATGTTCTGTTCAATCACCAGTACATGCACATCGCCCTCGCGACCAAGTTGCACGAGCATGTCCTGCACCTGTTGCACAATAACCGGTGCCAGTCCTTCGGTTGGCTCATCCATCACCA
>CAYMFQ010000253.1:3196-6347 GCA_964389335.1 uncultured Granulosicoccaceae bacterium | reverse complement strand
CCGAGCCGTGCAATCTGAGGCGGCGTCATACCGATTAAAGAACGGCCGGCAAAATCAATGGTACCGGCGGCAGCCGGTTGCAGCCCCATGATTGACTTGCACAGTGTGGTCTTGCCCATGCCGTTGCGACCAACGACAGACAACACACCGCGCTCAAGCTCAAGGTCAACTCCCTGCAAAGCATGGGACTGACCATAAAACACACTGAGGTCACGAATGTTTAAGACGGGCTCAGCCATGCTCGGGCCCTCCTAAGTAGAGTGCCTGTACTTCTTCGTCTTCTTCAATTTCGGCAGGCTTACCTTCCTTAAAGATGGCGCCGTTGTGCATCATGGTGACGCTCTCTGCCACCCGCAGTGCCACATCCATATCGTGCTCGATGATAATAAAACCCATGTGCGACGGCAGACCAGTCAGGATCTCGATCAGCTCGCGTCGCTCTGTCGGTGACAATCCGGCAGCCGGTTCATCGAACAATATAAAACGCGGTGCACCACTTAACGCCATCGCAATTTCAAGCTGACGCTGCTGACCATAGGCAAGCTCGGCAACCTTTGTGTCACGCACATCATCAAGGTGCACCAGATGTACAAGATTTTCAGCGCTCGCGACCAGTGCATCATCGCGCCGTGGCCGCAGAAACGAAAAGCGCTGCCGCGATACGCCGGCACAGGCGAGATACACATTGTCGATTACCGACAGCTCTGAAAATAACAGCGATATCTGATAGGTCCGACGCAACCCGCGACGAATACGCTCGTAGGGCGGAAAGCTGGTGATGTCTTCACCAAAAAAACGAATGCTGCCGGCGGTGGGCAGGAAGTCGCCAGTGGCACAGTTAAACAAGGTAGTTTTGCCCGCACCGTTTGAACCGAGCACCGCACGCCGCTCACCGGGGCGCACCGTAATGTTGATATCCTGCAGGGCAGCCAGTGCGCCAAAGTACTTGGACACGCCACGCATCTCCAGAGCGTTGGCCGTGCCGGTTGCCGTCAGCCGATCTGCAATTGCAGATCCGCCGTTTGTTACGACCGCGCTCTGTGAACTGCCTGGTGTATTGCTCTGTGTACTCACAATCGTTGCTCCGGCTCGGCGGTGAGCGGATCACGATTGCGATTCTCCCGCCATCGATCCCACAAACCAAGGATGCCATCAGGTGACCAGAATACAATGACCAGAAAGCCAATGCCGATCAGCAGTTGAAAACGCTCACCAGACAAGCCGAGTGACGTCAGTACATCGACCGCGAAAGTCTTTAACAACACATAAATAAACGCACCGATAAACGGACCTATCGGACGACGCAGTCCGCCGATTACCGCAATAATAAGTACATCGATAACCGGCCCCACCGCCGCTGTGCCCGGTGATATCTGTGCCGATTGCCAGGTAAGTAAAATGCCACCGATGGCGGCGATCACACTGGCAAAAGCATACGCGGCTATACGATGCGCTGTAACGTTATAACCGAGCGCCGCCATACGCCGGGGGTTGTCGCGTATCCCCTGTAATGCCAGACCAAACGGTGCGCGCGACAGGTATAAAACCACGATGTAACTCAGCACTGCCCAAAACAACGTTAGATAATAAAACGCAATCGGTGTACGCCAGTCGACGCCGAACAACTGTGGTGGCAGCACTCCGTTAAAACCGGAGAAACCATTAAAAATAACGTAGTTCTGGCGCGTGAAGTAAAAGAACGCAGAGGCGATCGCGAGGGTGATCATAATCGTATAGATACCCTCGGTACGCACAGCAAGCCAGCCACACAGGGTGGCAAAGAGTGCAGCAATCAGCAGTGCCGCAGGAATTGCGATGTACCACGGCCAGCCAAGGGAGATAGTGGTTATGGCACTGTCGCCCAGTATCGCGACCATATAACCGGCGAGCCCCGCCACCGTCATTTGCAACAGACTGACCATACCGCCATAGCCGGCCAGAAACATCAGGCTGAGCGCGATCATGCCGAGTATGAATGTCCAGCCAAAAATCTGAAACAACACAAAACCACTGGAAAACGCGGGCATTACCAGCAACACAATACCGAACACCCAGTAGGCAACCGCGCTGTTGGAACGCGGTGATTGGCTGCTATCAAATGAGTCGATCGGATCCACGTCAGCTTTGCCCCATCAAACCCTGAGGGCGAAAAGCCAGCACAACCACCATGATGACAAAGGTCAGCACCACCGCGTAGGTCGGGAAATACACTGATCCGAACTGCTCTGCCAAACCAATCAAGAGCGCACCGAGTGCGGCGCCCTGAATGGACCCCATGCCGCCGACAATGACCACCACCAGCGACGCGAGCAGAAAGCGTATATCTTCACCCGGAGCTATCGATTGAAAAGTACCGCCGACCACACCTGCTATACCCGCAAGCCCGGCACCAAATGCAAACACACCGACAAACACCCACTGTATGCGAGCACCGGTGGCAGACAGCATTTCCTGATCATCGACACCGGCACGAATCATCATGCCGATACGGGTGCGATTTAAAATCAGCCACATGCCGATACCAATCGCCACCGCTGCGAGGAAAATCACGATGCGCACGATTGGATACTTCAGATATATGAGGTCGCCGGAGCTGCGTTTAACGCCGGTCACCAAAAACGTTTCAACCGGGCCACTGAGCCACGACGGTGGCGTGATGTTATAGAAGTCACCGCCGAACGCCCACAACATCAGGTCAGCCATGACAATCGATATACCAATCGTTACCAGCGTCTGCCGCAGATCCTGCCCCTGCATGCGCTGAAACACAATTACTTGTAGTAACACGCCAAGTGCCGCGACCACGATAAACGCAATCGGGAACGCCAGTAACCAGTAACCGGTGGCTTCCGCGGTAAAGTAACCCACATACCCGCCAAGCAAATACAGCGTACCGTGGGCGAGGTTAACGTTGCGCATTAAGCCGAAGATCAGCGTAAAACCACTGGCAACCAGAAAGTACAAACCTCCCAGCGTCACACCGTTAAACAGCGCATTTAAAAAGACTTTCTTGCGCCCTATTGCATCTTTCAGCCACTCGGGCCATATTGCAAAGATCATCCACAGCAGAATGGCCACAACCAGCACGATGATTGTGCTCCAGACCGGGTGGCGACTGGCGAACTGCCTCACGCGCGAACCACCCCTGCTG
>CAYMFQ010000253.1:0-3096 GCA_964389335.1 uncultured Granulosicoccaceae bacterium | reverse complement strand
CTGGCACTGGCACTGGCACTGGCACGGGCACCGAACGCACAACATCACTGCTCACCAGGCCAGTGGCAGGTGAGCAACGCAGCAACAGCGTGCAGAGCGCGGGATGGCGCATGATCCGTCGTTCCTCCAAGGATTTACTAATGATGGGTCAATCAGTGGTTTAAAGGCTAATCGATATGAAAAACCACTGACAATACCCGACAGTATCATTTATGTCGGACACCGATGGAACTCGTTTGCACGCAATTGCAGCGCACACGCGACCGGACAGGACATCAGAAAAGGTTAGCCGCCGGGCTCAGCTGGAAAGCGGACGCAATTTTAAAATCGCTTTGCTTCGCGCCGGTAGTCTGAGGGAGTGACGCCCACATTCGAGCGAAAAAAGCGCGTAAAGCTGGCCTGGGAAGAAAACCCGAGATCGAAACCGATTTCCGTCATCGGTTTTGTGGTATTGAGCAGCTCGTCGATAGCGCTCTCGGAGCGCAGCGTGTTGATATAGATGTTCGGCGTGACACCCACTTCCCGCTTAAAAAGCTTAAAAAAGTGCGGTCGGGAGAGTGCCGATTCGCGCGCCAGCCAGTCCATATCGACATCCATCGTGAAGCGCTCATTCATCAGCCCGACTGCGCGCGATATGCGGCGATCCTGCGACCCTGAGCGGAGTAACTGTGGCAGCTTGCCACCCCAGGATATGTGATAACAGCGAGACACGGTCTCGTACAGGCATTCGTCTATGTCAGCGGGATTTTGCTTTACTGCGAGCAGATCGCTAAGGGTTTGCACCCACCGCGCAACGCCCGGATTCAGCGTAATTCTGGGTTGACCAAAGTAGGCAACGTTGCCTCCGGCGCCACTGCAGGCGGAACCGAACCACTCGGCCTTGATATACAGCACCAGGTATAAGCCGGGATTGTTGGGCTCCGGCGTAAAGCTGTGGGACTCCCACGGGGATATAGCGACCGCATTTAACGGGTCAGCCTGACACGGCTCGCCATTGACGGTAATTACGCCACCGGTACCACCGCCGACGTGGAAGAATAGATGTGCTTCGCGGTGCGCATGGGTGACCATGCAGCGGTCCAGCCGATACAGACAAGCTCGGCCAAAGGAGCCATGACAAAGGGAGACAGCATCACTCATAAGCGTATTTCTACGGGAAATGAAGCGCTTTGCAATGATCCACAGAAGCATCGTCCGCAGCTGTGGGCACAAAGGCCACAGCAACACAATGCCGAATAATTGGTTTTGCGGGTGCGGATATTGCACTGACGCCCGCTGACGACGCGGTGCTCAGTGCGGCCACCGCGGTCATAACAGTGGTCATTCGCGATTCCTGACATAGTTAATGATCAACTGACGGTAATGCTTGCAGGCGCAACAGGCAAGCTTCGCCTCAAGTTGATTAACTAGTCTACACCGAAAAAACGCTCCGACAAACACCGGAGCGCTCAAAACTGCTAACCAAACGCGCCCCGATAGATTATCGGAGCACGTTGCGACAACCCTGGCCTGCATAAGTCATTATGAACAATGCAGGCTACAGCGTTGTTAGTACGAGGTTTTGCACTCCGGAACTTCACGGCTTGGCAGGCCGATTTTTGCAAAGGCTGCCGCATCGATACCCAGCGTCTGGTTGACGCCATCAATGCGCTTAACCATCTTGTTTGCCAGTGTGCCGTCGTCCAGTTCAATCACTTCTGACACGAAGTTACTGCCGATTGCCTGGCGGTTACCGTCCAGCGTGATTGTGCCATTCGGTGCGTCCAGTTCGAGCGAGGAAAGACACTCGCGGAACCCGGCCTGGCCGTCAGACAAATCACCACCGACTTTATCCATGCACTGTCCGGCTGCGCTGGTCGCGTTGTAGTAGCCAGTGGCCAGCAGTGAAGGACTCGGGAAGCGCTCTTCCGGCGGGAAGGTATCCTGATACGCTTTCACGTATGCCTGCCACTTCGGATCTTCCGAGGTGTCTGCCTGCGGACCGGCTGATGGCGTGCCTATCAATGCTTCTTTGGCAGTACCTTTGGAGTTAAGTACTGTGCCGTCGACCATGATTGTGCCGCCAATCAGGTTAGCGTCGCCACCGGCCTGCTGGTATTGATTGAGGAAGTTGACCGCATCACCGCCACCGAGGCCAAGGTAGATCGCGTCTACGTCATCCGGCAGTGCGGCGATGATAGAACCGAAGTCCTTGGTACCCAACGGCACCCACAGACGCTCGGTGATTTCTCCGCCCAGTGAGCAGAATTCTGTCGCCAAACCAAAGACCTGGGTATAGATGAACGAGTAGTCTTCACCGACAGTGGCGATGGAGCGGTAGCCCTTCTCGTTGTAGATGTACTCGCCAAGGCCTGCCGACCACTGAGCACCGTCCATGTTAAAGCGGAAAAAGTTGTCCGATGGATCAACGTAGGTGGTTTCCTGCGCACCGGAAATACCGTTAATAAAAGTGACGTCAGGCTGCGTTTTTGAATAGTCGCGAATGGCGATACCTTCTGATCCTGACAGTGGCCCGATCACGATATCCACGCCATCCTGCTCGACGACTTTACGCGCTGCACGCACGGCGCTGTCCGGGCTGGCATCGGTTGCGCCAATTACAAGTTCAACCTCGCGGCCGCCCATTTTGTTACCCATTTGCGCGAGAGCGGTTTTTAAACCACGAACGCCATCTTCGCCGAGTACCGTGTAAGTACCTTCGAGCGTTGCTAAAACACCAACTTTCAAAGGATCAGCGGCCATCGCGCTATTTACACAAGCCACGCTAACCGCGGCAGACAGAGCTAAGGTCTTAAAAATCTTCATTCATTCCTCCGGTTTGTTTAGGTACACAACACCACGGTAAAGACTACCACCGGAAATTGCCGCGCAACTCGAAATCGTTTGACCGAGAGTATGTTTCGCCGCAACGATTGCGGCAGGCTTCACATCCCCGCTGGATCACGCAGACTGAAAAAACGATTGCTTTTGCGCCAGCCACTATACAAGCGCGCGCGAGTACCGCACCATTGCGCCTTACACTGCCTCCATCTGCACCATGCCAAAATCGATCGAAGTCACACCGCAACGTCTGCAACGCTCCGGTACGCTGGAATT
>CAYMFQ010000252.1:3861-8138 GCA_964389335.1 uncultured Granulosicoccaceae bacterium | reverse complement strand
ATCAAAGTGGTAGTCGACGATACCGCCATCGAGATAAGTGCCAGCGGGGGCACCCGGAATGTCTTTGATACTTTGCATAATGACGGGCAGTGAACCCGATGCCAACAGCGCTTCACGGGTGTTGGACTGGCTTAGCGCTACATTTTGTGTCGGTATGTCGAACGGATCGCTGATCTGCAGCGTGGTGTCAGCAGGGCTGAATACAATGCGTTCGTAGTGTCGCTTTAACTCTGCGCGACTTTGTTTGTTGTGTCGCGAGCTCCGCAGCAGCGCAGCACTTTGCAACAAACGGTTATTGCTGCCTGCCAGACCTTTTGCGCGGGTAACAATAAAGTGAGGTCTGAAGACCGGGTTGTTGAGAATAGCGTCTATACCATCGTCACCCAGCATTGCATCAATAATCACCCGCACACTTGCAGTGACGGTTGCGGGGCTTACAAACTTACTGCGATAAGTGGTCTCGATGTAGCGTGTGGCCAGTGTGTTAATCGCCTTCGCGGGTTGCCGTTGCGCATAACAGGCGGCGCGAAAAGAGCCCACACTTGATCCGACCATTGAAAGTGGCGATTGCCGGTCTTTAAAGAATTCACCAGCCAGGTACGTATCAAGCCCATACAGCACAAACCACTTTGGTCCGCCGCTGGCGCCAAGCATTAGGCTGAAGCGTTCCTGCTTTAGTCCGTGTTGCTGAAGCTCGGCAAGGGCTGTGCTGCCAGCGTAAAAGTCGAGGGAATGAGATCCGGACATAGATACATCAGTGCGTAAAAACAGAGGGTGAGCAGCAAAGATTGCGGCTCAACTGTTTGGCGCTGTGGATGACTCTGAACTGGCGCACGCGCCAGTTCAGAGTACTTGTACCACGAAGAAGCTTAGGCGAGTTTGTTAACCGCCTCTTTTGCCATGACCTTAATAAGGTTGGCGCGGTAGGCCGCGTCGGCATGCAGGTCAGAGACCAGTGACGATGCATCGACATTAACTGCGTCTATCGCATCCGCTGACAGGTTGGCTGCCAGCGCCTGTTGCAGGCCCTCGTGCAGGAATACACCGTCATCACCGGCACCGGTTACCGCAACGCGAATACCGGCTGAAGTTTCAGCAACAAAAACACCGACAATCGCATAGCGCGAAGCCGGGTTTTTGAACTTGGCATAAGCAGAGCGGTTAGGCGCCTCGAACTTCACCTGCGTGATAATTTCATTATCGTTTAACGATGTTGAAAACATGCCTGCGAAAAAATCATCCGCTGACAGTTCACGCTCGTTGGTGACGATAGTCGCATTCAACGCCAGTGCGGCGGCCGGGTAGTCAGCAGCCGGATCGTTGTTGGCCAGTGATCCGCCAATGGTACCCATGTGTCGGACGGCAGGATCGCCGATACCGCTGGCAAGACTGGCCAGTGACGGTATCTGCGCGGCAACTGCTGCACTGCCTGCCACCTCTGCATGGGTGGTGGCAGCGCCAATGCTGACGACATTGGCGGCAAAGCTGATGCCGCTCATGCCGTCGATCTGCCGGACATCAACCAGGTCTGAGGGTGCGGCGAGGTGTAGCTTCATGGTGGGCAGCAATGTTTGCCCACCCGCCAGCACCTTGCCATCGTCGGCGGCAGCCAGCGCACTTACTGCATCGGCTGTGGTGGAACACCTGTGGTATTTGGTTTCATACATAATGTTGTTCTCTCAATAGGTCCGATGCATGAATCAGGCGGCTTGCGTAGAGCCGGCTTTGGCATTCTGCAACGCGTGCCATACTGCGCGCGGTGTGGCGGGCATCGCTAAGTCGTTGGTGCCAATGGCATCTGTGATGGCGTTGATGATCGCAGGTGGCGCGCCAATAGCACCGGCCTCGCCGCAGCCCTTAATACCGAGCGGATTGCCTGGGCAGGTAGTTGAGTTGTGCTCAATGGTAAAGAACGGCACGTCATCAGCACGCGGCATGCAGTAATCCATATAAGAGCCGGTCAGCAACTGACCCTGATCATCGTAAACCACCTGTTCCAGCATGGCCTGACCGATGCCCTGTGCAACACCGCCGTGTACCTGACCTTCAACAATCATCGGGTTGATGATTGTGCCGAAGTCATCGACTGACGTGAACTGCACCACTTCAGTGACACCGGTGTTCGGGTCAACTTCCACTTCAGCGATGTAGGCGCCGGCAGGGAAGGTGAAGTTAGTCGGATCGTAGAACGCGCCTTCCTTAAGGCCTGGTTCCATGCCCTCAGGCAGGTTGTGTGCGGTGTAAGCCGCCAGACCAACCTCATGCCACAGCATCTGCTTGTCGGTACCGGCAACTTTAACTGCACCGTCTTCAATGACCAGATCATCTTCCGACGCTTCAAGCACGTGTGCAGCGAGCTTTTTAACCTTGGCTTCGACCTTATCCATCGCCTTGACGATGGCTGTCATACCGACAGCGCCGGAACGCGAACCATAGGTGCCCATGCCGAACTGCACTTTGTCGGTATCGCCGTGAACGATTTGAATGTTCTCGGTGGGCAGACCGAACCGTTCTGCAACGATCTGTGCAAAGGTTGTTTCGTGGCCCTGGCCATGACTGTGTGAGCCGGTCAGGATCTCAATGGTGCCCACCGGGTTGACGCGTACTTCAGCGCTTTCCCACAGGCCGACACCGGCCCCCAAAGAACCTACTGCCTGTGAAGGTGCGATACCGCAGGCTTCGATGTAACAGGAATAACCGATGCCACGAAGCTTGCCTCGGCCCGCTGCCTCTGCTTTACGTGCGGCAAAGCCTGCAACGTCGGCAGCGACCTGTGCTTTATCAAGGTTGCCTGCGAAGTCACCGGCGTCGTAAGTCATGATGACCGGTGTTTCATGCGGGAATGAATTAATAAAATTCTTACGCCGCAGTTCGGCCGGGTCCATATTCATCTCCCGCGCCGCCGTTTCGATAATGCGTTCGATCAGGTAGGCGGCTTCCGGTCTGCCGGCACCGCGGTAGGCATCGACTGGCACCGTGTTGGTGTATACCGCCTTAACGGCGCTGTAGATGTTCTTGATGTTGTACTGACCAGACAACAGTGTGGCGTACAGATAGGTGGGTACGGCGCTCGAGAAGAGCGACATGTAGGCACCCAGGTTAGCCACGGTATCTACCTTAAGGCCGGTGATAACACCGTTTGCATCAAAGCCAATCTTTGCTTTCGATACATGATCACGACCGTGTGCATCAGTCAGGAACGCTTCAGAGCGATCAGCAGTCCATTTGACGGACCGATTGGTTTTCATTGAAGCCCACAGGCACGTGATCTCTTCCGGGTAGATATAAATCTTCGCGCCAAAGCCACCGCCAACGTCCGGTGCAATCACACGCAGTTTGTGTTCCGGTGCCACCTGATAAAACGCAGACAAGACAAGCCGTGCTACGTGCGGGTTTTGGCTGGTGGTGTACAGTGTGTAGTGATCTTCAGCGCTGTTGAAGGTGGCAACCGCCGAACGTGGTTCCATCGGGTTGGGTGACAGGCGGTTGTTAGTGATGTCCATTTCAGTGACATGTGCCGCACTGGCCAGGCCCGCGTCAGTGGCAGCCTCATCGCCAATTTCCCAATCGTAGATCAGGTTGCCCGGCGCGTTCTCGTGGATTTCCGGGGCACCGCTTTCAAGCGCTTTCATGGAGTCCGATACAGCGTCGAGCACTTCGTATTCGACTTCGACTGCTTCGGCGGCAATGCGTGCCTGTGCCTGTGTGTCTGCAATTACAACTGCCACTGCGTCGCCCACGTAGCGCACCTTGTTGGTCGCCAGTGCTGACCAGGCACCCATGTTCATCGGCGAGCCATCTTTAGAGTTAATAGCCCAGCCGCAGATTAGATTGCCGATGCCGTCTTCGGTCAGTTGATTGCCGTTGAGTATGTCAACAACACCAGGCTTCAGCCGTGCTGCATCGGTGTTGACACTTTTGACGTTGGCATGCGCGTGCGGGCTGCGTACAAACGCCGCGTAGGCCTGGTTCTCTGATTTGATATCGTCGGTGTAGCGGCCCTTGCCGGTGGTGAATCGCTTATCTTCTTTGCGCTTTACGCGAGCGCCAATTCCTTCAGACATAATTGTTGCACCCTATATTCGTTAAATGAGTTTTGTTCAGCGTGATCAGAGCGGGATCGGTGTTGATCACGTCGGTCAATCGGATGCCATTTTCTGTGCGGCAGAGTCGATTGCCTTAACGATGTTGTGATAACCGGTACAACGACAGATGTTGCCCTCGAGTTCGTGTCGAATCGCTTCCGGGTCTAGTGTTTTACCCTGCTCCTTGTAGCG
>CAYMFQ010000252.1:0-3761 GCA_964389335.1 uncultured Granulosicoccaceae bacterium | reverse complement strand
CATGCTCATCATCACACTCAAAATAATTCCTCCGGAAGATTGTGATCATTCGTTATCGAATGAGTGAGTTCAGTTAAGACTTGCGTTGGGTTACCCGCAGCAAAAAATGTAGAGTGGGTTGCCTCTCGCTGCGTACCACTATACTGGAGCATTGGCGAAAGTTAAACGCCCGGACAGCAGCCGTTTATGCGACAAAACGACCTTGAGATTCACGCTTCATCAGTACACTCGACAACTCGGCAAGGCTATCGATCGAGTGGCACGCGTGGAAGCTGTCAACATGCGGCAAAATAGCCCGAATACCACTGGCCTGGGGTGAAAACCCATCCCATCGCAACAACGGGTTAAGCCACACCAGATGCCGGCTAAAAAGGCTCAGACGATGCATTTCGGATGACAGTACCGCGGTATCGCCACGTTCCAGGCCGTCGGAAATAAACAGCATCACCGCACCCCGGCTCAGCACCCGGCGCGCCCACTCGCGATTAAACTGCCTGAGCGTCTGGCCAATCATGGTGCCGCCTTCCCAGTCAGTGGCCTCAAGGCCAACCGCGGCAAGTGCGTCGTCGATATCAGACTTTGCCAGCGCGCGCGATACGTTGGTTAAACGTGTGCCGAATGTAAAGGCGTGCACCCGGTTCCACTGCCTGACGCGTGCATGCGTCAACGCATGCAGGAAACGCATAAACATGCGCGAATAAACCGACATGGAACCGGAGATATCGCAAACCACCACCAGGTTAGGCAATTTATTGCGTGGTGCCATGTGTTCGATGCGCTGTATTTCGCCAAACTGTCGCAAGGCTGTTTTGATCGTGGCTTTGGCATCGGGCAGGGCGCCGCGCGGGGTGGTATGCAGGCGACGACTCGGCGGGTTGGGTGCGCTGAATGTAAGTGCCTGAATGGCCTTTTCAGCTTCACGCAACTCGGCCACTGTCATTTGATCGAAGTCTTTGTTGCGCAGCACATCGGTTTCGGAGACGGTCAGGATTGCATCCTGCTCGATCTCCTCGCGCTGTGGAATGGCGCGGTCGTCCTGTTGATTGTTTAGTGCATCAGCCGCGCGTCGCTGCGCCGCGGCCTTTTCTGCTGCAGCGTCTTCATCGCGCAACGTCGGCGTCAGCTGATACATCATCTTTTGCAGAAACTCGGGGTCGCGCCAGAACAGTGCGAACACCTGATGAAACACCGCCAGGTTCTCTTCATGGCAAATCAGCGTCGCGCGCAGCGTGTAGTAAAAGTCGACCTTGCTGGTGAATCCGACCGTGGCCACCGCCTGACAGGCGTTCTGTAGCTGAGATGGGCTGACCTTGACGCCTGCCTTGCGCAGCGCACGGCAGAAGTGCACAACATTTTCAACCAGTTTGGGCTGGGACGGAACCGATAGCGCTTCACTCATGTTGTCGTCGGCTACTCGGTTTCAGCGCGCGTATGCAGTTTTTTTGCTTCGTCGAGAATACGTGTGGTCTCCGCACCGGCGATACGCACGATATCGTCCTGGTACTTCAATAGTGCGCCGAGCGTATCGTTAATGACGTCAGGTGACAGCTCCACCGTATCCAGCGCCACCAGACAGCGCGCCCAGTCGATGCTTTCGGCAATACCCGGCGACTTAAACAGCTCCTCATGGCGAATGGCATGCACGAAAGCCACAATTTCCTGCGACAGTTGCTCGGTAACCTGCGGCATGCGGGTGCGCAGAATTTCCAGTTCCAGTTCGAAGTCAGGGAACTCGACCCAGTGGTACAGGCAGCGGCGTTTCAGTGCGTCGTGCACCTCGCGCGTGCGGTTCGAGGTGAGGATAACAATTGGTGGTTCTTCGGCCTTTACCACGCCCAGTTCCGGGATGGTGACCTGAAACTCCGACAGTACTTCAAGCAAGTATGCCTCGAAGGGTTCGTCGGTCCGATCAATTTCGTCGATCAGCAACACCGGCGGCCCGTCGGGGTGTGGCTCGAGCGCTTCCAGCAATGGCCGTCGAATCAGGTAGTCGTCGGCAATCAGTTCTTTTTGCAGCTGGTGGCGGTTCATATCGCCACTGGCTTCGGCCGCGCGAATGGCAATCATCTGTGCGGCGAAATTCCACTCATACATAGCGGACGCCGCGTCGAGCCCTTCGTAGCACTGCAGTCGGATTAGCCTGCGGCCGAGGCTCTGCGACAGGGCGCGCGCAATTTCGGTTTTGCCAACACCGGCTTCGCCCTCAAGAAACAGCGGTTTTTGCAGCTTCAGCGCCAGGTGCACCACCGTGCCCAGGCTGCGACTGCAGATGTAGTTTTGTCCTGCTAAAAGCTCAACGGTGTCGTCTATGGAAGAGGGGAGGCTGGGCAAGTAAAACTCCGGATCTTATGCTGAAGTTAAGCGCGTGCCGGATAGCGGTGTATGGTCGGGTGTGCGCGTGCTGTTCAGGCATTAGTGTAAACAGGGCGCCTCGGGTAAATCCATCATTATCTGAAGTCGCAGGGCATATATACATCTGAGCCTGCAACGCTGTGTTTTAAAGCGCGAGACTATCAGCGCAATTCGGTTGGACCTGTCAGTTCATTACGTGCGTCATCACGTGCGACAAAATTGAGCGCCGCTTGCTCAATTACTTTCTCTGCCAGTGGGAAGCAGCGGCAGCATCGAGGGCAGGCGTCCAATTGCCCATAGACGTTTTCGGGACACAAATCCGGTGTCGGGCAGCTGGACTTCAGGCACTCAACCGCCCCTTCAATAGCGTCCTTCGAAATACGGTTGCAGTGGCATACGATCATGAGTGTTTGCCTGGATATACGGCTAAAAAGCCAGTAGAGTGAAGCATAGCCCAAATATTAATAGAAAGGCAAATGCGAATCATTGTTATTTGAGTGTTAGCGGACAAGTGCCGTTTTGGTTTAATGGCGCGCGAGAGCCGGTTTCAATGGACTGAGGAACGCGGCTGGTTTTGAGCCTCGGGGTTGAGTGCTCCGTATTTGCCAATAGGTTTGTGCTGGTCGGCGGAAAAGCCATCTGAAATCCAATTAAAACAAGTGAAGGACAGAAATGAAAGGTAGCGAAAAAGTTATTGAGCGACTGAACGAGGCACTATTTCTTGAACTGGGCGCCATCAACCAGTACTGGCTGCACTACCGTCTGCTAAACGACTGGGGGCTGACCAAACTCGCAAAGAAGGAACGCGAGGAATCTATCGAGGAGATGCAGCATGCGGACTCTATCGTCGACCGCATTATCTTTCTCGGTGGGCATCCAAACATGCAAAACCTCGCCAGTCTGAGAATTGGCCAAAATGTAAAAGAAGTGTTGGAAGCTGACTTAGCCGGTGAATATGAAGCGCGGGAGTCCTATGCAAAATCGAAAGATATTTGTGAGGAAGAGCGCGACTATGTGAGCCGAATACTGTTTGAAAATCTGTTGAAGGACGAGGAAGGGCATATTGATTTCCTCGAAACCCAGCTGGATTTGCTTGAGCGGGTAGGTGAGCAGAACTACCAGCAACTACAGGCGGATAGCGCTGACGCCGCAGAGTAGTCGCAAAAATCGTCGTGCGGTATTGCTGCACGGCGATTCCGCTCCATCGTTGCCACATGGTAGCCGCCACCTGATAGCCCTGTGCATCAGCAGGTTTTTGATTACCCGGGTGTTGATCACCTGTCCCACACGTCGTATCGAGTCAGCCATGTTGAATATTGCGCTGGCTGTCTCAACCCGTGTCTTAAATGTCCGTGTCTTAAATCCCGTCGCCTGGTAAATCCCCGCCAAGCACTTCATAGCAATATCAA
>CAYMFQ010000251.1:0-8147 GCA_964389335.1 uncultured Granulosicoccaceae bacterium | reverse complement strand
CCCCAGTGTCATGGGCCGTTGCCAGATGAACGACACCCCATCGTAGAGTTGCATTGAACGGGAAAAGTTATCCTCTAGCATGCCGCCCAGTATAAATCCTATTAACAACGGCGCCAGTGGATAATTGGCAAACTTGAGCGCCGTTGCGCAAATGCCAAAGCCCACCAGCATCAGCAATTCCGTTGAATTATTTTGACCGATGTACGCGCCCATCAGTGTAAAAAACAAAATAAACGGGATCAGATAGTTACGTGGAACCAGCAGGACACGGGCGATGTATGGAATCAAAGGCAGGTTAAGAATTAACAAAATAAGGTTGCCGATGTACATCGATACAATTACCGACCAGAAGATGGATGGCTCATCCAGCATCAGGCGCGGACCGGGGGTCACATTCAGTGCGATCAGCGCGCCAAGCAAAATAGCCGTTGTGCCGGAACCAGGTATACCGAGTGTCAGCAATGGCACAAAGGAACCGGTGCATGCTGCATTGTTTGCTGTCTCCGGTGCAGCAAGGCCTTTAACGGAGCCCTTACCAAACTCGTCCTGCTCTTTTTTCGTTGCGATGTTGCGCTCAACCGCATAGCCCAGAAAGCTTGCGATAGTGGCACCCGCACCGGGCAACACGCCAATGAAAAAACCCTGCAATGACTGCCGACCCACTACCGGCGCTATAGACCTGGCCTCGGACATCGAGATGCGAAGGTCTTTAATTTCGCTGTCACCCGCATCACTCTGTTGCCGTGGCTTAAGCACTAAAAACAAAGCCTCTGGCAATGCGAACATCGCCATCGCAAGCGTGATAAACCCAAACCCTGATTGCAAATCCATCAGCCCCATGGTGAATCGAGGCATGTTAAACAGTGCGCCCTCACCGACTGTCGCCAGAATCAGACCGAGCACGGTCATTAACAACGCCTTGGTTACCTGACCACTGCCAGCGAACGCTGCAATGGCAGACAGTCCAACAACCATCAACGCAAAGTACTCGGGTGAATGAAACAACAGCGCCACTGAAGACAGTGCCGGTGCAAATATCATCAACAGCAGTGCACCGATGGTACCGCCGCAAAAGCTTGCAATTGCAGCCACAGTCAGCGCCTTGCCCGCCTGCCCTTTTTTGGCCATAGGATAACCATCAAAACTACTGGCAACAGTACCGGCGACACCCGGGGCATTCAGCAGGATAGACGATGTAGACCCGCCAAAGATCGCGCCGTAATAAACACCGGCCAGCAGAATGAGAGCGGCGGAGGGATCGCCCATGGAAATTGCGACCGGGATCATGATCGCGATAATAGACATCGGACCAAGGCCAGGCAGCATGCCGATGAATGTACCAATCAGACACCCGCCAATAACCATTAACAGGTTCTGAATCGACAGCGCAGTCTGCAGACCGATAAGTACGCCTTCAAGCATGTTCGGCTCCTGCTACGCTGATCCAAAGACACCGGCGAGTAAACCGGGCCATGGTCTGAGAAATATTCCGAGTACCTCCTGCACCAGGTACCACACAATAAACGTGGCAACGGCTGCGACGGGTATCATCACATGCCATTTCCGCTCACCGAGAATAACCGACCCCAGAATCAGAAAAGCGGAGGTCGACAATAGAAACCCTGCCGGTCGCAGACACAATGCATAGGCGACCATTAATGCCAGTAACGCAACCGCCTGACCGAGTTTGTATTCATGCAGCCTGCGATAGTCAATGTCCCCGGTCTTCTCTTCGCCTTTTTCAACACCCAGTAAAATGATAACGGAGGCGACGATTCCCAGTATCGACAACACCTTCGGGAAAGTGCTTGGCCAGATGGGATTGCGGCGCATGAACGGCGCCAGCGATGCGTCCATCGTGAACCATGCTGTGTAGCCATAGGTCAGACACACGCCCAGAAGAATTAACGCTATCCATCGGTCAAGAGCCATTTCGTCCTCCGCAAAAAAAGACAGAGCGGATTTACCGCTCTGTCACAGGTGTTGCAGTAACTCGTGTAGCAGTTTTACAGGAAGCCAAGCTTCTTCATGAGATCGCCAATGACTTTTTCCTGGTCTTCCAGAAATGCTTTGAAGTCATCGCCAGAGTTATGGATGTTGACCCAGCCATTTCTGGCACGGACTTCTTCCCACTCCGGAGTGTCGTACATTTTCGCGAGAGCATCCTGGTAGGCAGCGACTTTATCTTCAGGTAAACCCGGAGCTGCGAAAAAACCTCGCCAGTTAACAAACGATGTATCGATACCCTGCTCTTTCATGGTTAGCGCATCCGGGGCAGCATCGACTCGCTCGTCGGATGTGACACCAATGATCTTGACCTCACCCGAATTGGCAAGCTCAACAGCTTCCGAAAAACCGGTAGACAGGGCTGTTATCTCACCAGACAGCAGCGCGGCCATTGCCTTACCACCAGCATCGTAGGGAACGTACTTAACATCGAGCGGATCTTTGCCAGCCGCTTCCATGACCATTGCGGCGACCAGATGATCCATACCACCCGGTACGGAACCGCCACCGATGGCAGTCTTTTTCGGGTCAGCGTCGTAAGCGGCAACCAGGTCAGCCATCGAGTTGTGCGGGCTATCCTTGCCAACAACCATCGCTGCATAGTCTCCAATGGTACCGGCAACCAGAGTCAGATCACGGAAGTTGTGCGGGAATACACCGGTCAGGGAGCGGATAACGATCGGCGTTGAGTTGACCATCAGCGTGCCGTGATTGCTGTCAGCATTTTCAATCAGAAAGCCGATCGCCTTGCCGCCACCGCCGCCAGACATATTTTCGTAGGATGCAGTGGCCGCGAGACCCGCTTTGGTGAGCGCCTCTCCGGTGCCACGTGCTGTGCCATCCCAACCGCCGCCGGCACCGCCGGGGATCAGAAAGTGCACACTGTCGAGTACCTTGTGGCCATCGGCGTGTGCTGTGCTGGTTACCGTAGCCGCAAGTATTGCAGATGCCACAAACGTCGACGCCGCAAAGGCGCCCAGAACTGATTTAAGTTTCACTGTTGTTTCTCCGTTGACAAATGCCCACCTCACGGGACATTGTGTTGATTTAAGCATATTGACCTGACATGAACCTGTCACGATTCGCGGTGGCCGCCATCCGACCATGAAATACCTGCTCATCGAGGACAATCAGGAACTTGCACAGGCCATTGCGACGCGTATGCAGCTCGACGGCCACGTCATCGACCACGCAACCACCAACGCCGAGGCACAGGCGTTTTCGCAGTCCGGTGATTATGACCTGATCCTGCTCGACATTATGCTACCCGATGGCGACGGTACAGACTTTCTGCAACTGCACCGCGCCAGCCAGCGCGACACACCCATTATCGTCCTGACTGCCCGCTCGCAGGTGTCTGACCGCGTCAGCATGCTTGACCTGGGTGCGGACGACTACATCACCAAGCCGTTTGATCACGCCGAACTGCAGGCACGTTGCCGTGCCGTGCTGCGGCGTCGGGTTGGCGCCACACAGACCGTTATAACGCTCGGCGATGTTGAGTTTAACCCGGTAACGAGTCACCTGACGGTCGCCGGCAACAAGGTCAACCTGCGCAACCGCGAGTTGCGACTGCTCGAGCTGCTTATTAACTCTCCCGGTCAGGTATTTTCGAAACAAAAGCTTTTCGACCGGTTGTTTTCCTATGACGACAATGCCTCGGAAAATGCCATTGAAGTCTACATTGGCAGACTGCGCAAACACCTGGAGCCTTCCAACCTGACAATTACCACACTACGTGGCATGGGTTACCGACTAGATGAGCGCTGAACTGCTACACGCTTCAGTGCACGCATCGGGTTCGCTGCGAAAGCGCCTCGCGGTGGCACTGATTGGGGGCGCTGCAATACTGACGCTGCTGTTCTATTTTGTGATTCGCAACTATGCAACTCAGATTGCTCAAAAAGGACAGGACAGTATTCTGCAGGCGTCAGTCACATCAATTCTGGATGCGGCGACCATCAGAAACGGTGTGATAGAACTGGATATACCCTACGCATCGTTTACGATGCTTGGCACCGCCACAGACGACCGCGTTTTTTATGTGATCTATCAGGACGACGAAGTCCTGTCTGGCTACGAAAACCTTCAGCCCGCTACACTTGCAAACCCGTCGGACAGTGTTTTTCAATCAACCACTTTTATGCAGACGCCAGTGCGCCAGGTCACAGCAGCACGCTCGCTGGCCGGGGTAGATTCACGCGCCCGGCTCACGGTGTCCATTGCACAAACACAGGATAGTCTGGCAGGCACACTGAACGATATATCGCGCAACACCGCATGGTTTGGCGCCGGCTTTTTCGCTCTGGCAGTACTGCTGTCAATGTGGGCAATATCAACCACCATCGGACCGTTAAAACGCCTGGCGGACTCGGTCGGCAGGCGCGGCCCGCAAGACCTCAGCCCGGTTGCAAAACCAGTCCCCACAGAAATGGCGCCACTGGTTTCGTCACTTAACAGTCTTATGGCGCGGCTTGATAAATCACTAAAGCAATCGGAAGAGTTTATTACTGAAGCGGCACATCGCGTACGCACTCCTATTGCTACAGTACGGTCACATGCCGAAATGACACTGCAAAGAGTCGACAAGGAAGACAACCGGCAGGCACTTCGATCAATGATCCGAGCGATAGACGAAACATCTCGCGCGGCCGGTCAGTTGCTCGACCATGCCATGATCACGTTTCGTGCAAACCAGCACGAGTTTCAGGACGTGTGCTTGCTACAAACCACCAAAGAAACCGTGCAACGATTAACGCCTATTGCCGACATGAAAGACGTGCAACTAAACCTGATTGGCAACACCACCATCAGTGTGCCCGGTGATCCAATATTAATTCAGAGCGCGGTGAGAAACCTGATCGATAACGCACTGAAATATTCACCAGCCGAGAGTGTCATTGATATTGAGGTGCGGCACCGACCTACGCTGCAAATCGAAGTCAGAGACCAGGGCCCTGGATTTCCAGACAATGAAATGCACACGCTAACCGATCGCTTTGCACGCGGCAGCAATGCCGGCCACACGATAGGATCCGGGCTGGGGCTCACCATTGCGCGCGATGTTGCAGCCACGCACGGAGCCCAACTCACCATCGCCAATAACGCAACCGGGGGCGCATGCGTTACCTTATCTTTTTAGCCTGCCTGTTATGTGCAACCACCACCCTTGCAATCGAATGGGAGGATCAGCGAACCTTTGAAGGCCGAGCGGGCACACAGACACTGCGAGTAATATCAAGCACAGATACCTCTGTGTTCGCCCCTATTATCACCAGCTTCTTAAACGCTAACCCCACGTTGAACATCGAATACCGGGTTGCCGGCTCCGCAGATATTTACGCTGAGTTCCGGCGCGCACCACAAGACTATGATCTGGTTATTTCGAGCGCCATGGACCTGCAGTTTAAACTGGTTAACGATGGTTACGCACACCGAGTTGCCGATCTCGACCACCCTGACTGGGCGCAGTGGCGCAAGAGCCTGTTCGGTTTTACCCTCGAACCCGCCAGTATTGTTATTAACAAAAACGCCTTTGAAGAATTGCCGGTTCCTGAAACACGCCAGCAACTTATCGAAGTATTGCGCAGCAACCCGCAAACCTTCCGAGGCAGGATCGGCACCTATGATGTTCGGGTTTCCGGACTTGGTTACCTGTTTGCCACGCAGGACGCCCGGGCATCGGAAACCTATTGGCGCCTGATGGAAATTATGGGCAGCCTCAATACAAGATTGTATTGCTGCTCTGGTGACATGATCAGAGACCTTGCCTCTGGAGAAATACTGTTGTCGTACAATGCACTCGGCAGCTATGCACGCGCTCGAGCAGAACTTGCCGACCAGATTGAAGTGATACTACCGAAAAACCTGCCCAATACGATGATGAGGACCGCGCTAATTGCACGGGACACTCGACAGGCACCCGCCGCAATTCAACTACTGCGGTACCTGACATCATCTGCTTGGAGCCAGAATGATGGCACGGCAACATTGCCTCCTCTGCGCGCGCAGACCGACGACTCACGCACGTCTACCATCTCGCTTGAGCCTGGCTTAATGATTTTTCTCGACCGCCTTAAGCGCAGAGCATTCTTACAGGCGTGGGAAAGCGCGGTGATACAGTAACCCCCGGGTAAATCTAAGCGACAGCCGCTAAAAATCGCTGTAGTGTAGTGTTGAAGTCATCAACCTGTTCAAGCGTTGCAAGGTGCCGCGAAGGGGCCAGCCAGTGTAAACGAGCATCGGGTATTCTCTCTGCCATTAACTCTGACACTTCTACCGGCACACCCGGATCATCAGGCGATCCAAACAGTAGCGTTGGCACACTAATGCGCGGCAGATCATTGTTCGTATTTATTTGACAGATGGCGGCGGTGGCGGCTGCGAAGCTATTTGCCGAAAAACGGCTAAATGCCCGATCAATATACTGATACCCGGGTGCCTGCTCACGAGCGGCCTGATCAGTAAACCAGCGCTCCATCAGCGCGGCTTTCACAACGGATATACCCTGTTCACTCACCAGTTGTGCACGTTCCTGCCACAGCGCTATTTGAGCGGCGTTGTAGTGGCATGGGCTGTTGGCAAGTGTCAGTGACTTTAGTCTATACGGGTGTTGCAGCGCGAGCGTCTGGCCTATCATGCCACCCATCGAAACACCCACAAAATGCATGCGTTTAATGGAAAGTGCATCAATCAGATCGATTACATCCTCAGCAAGCCCTGCAAGGGTATAGGGCCCGTTCGGGCAGTCACTTTGTCCGTGACCGCGAGTGTCATAGCGCAGCACACGATACCCGTCTACTGCGGGCAGATGGCAATCCCAGTAGCGATGGTCAGAACCGAAGCAATGCGATAGACACACGACATCCGCGTCCGCCGGGCCATCAATGCGATAGAAAATCCGCGTCTGATCAGACGTATAAATAGTAGAAGACACCATGTACTCCCGGGCTGCGTGGTTACAGGCAAGTGTAAACAGCTTATACTGAATCGCAACGGCGCTGCGAAGAATCCCATGACACCACGACAAGAGCAACAAGAGCGACAAGAACAACAGCCCGCCCTAAAAAATCGGCGCTATGTACTCGCGCAAAGGCCGACAACTCTGCCTGATTCAACTCATTTTACCGTTGAAACCTTGCCGGTCACTGCCGCAGCAGATGACCAGATACTGGTGCGTATTTTACTGGTCGCGTTGTCGCCGTGGCAGGGCCAGCGACTGAAGGACTTTAAAAACTACACGACGCCTTTTGCCATTGGCGAACTGATTGATTGCGATGTACTGGGTGAGGTGATCGAAAGCAATGCCGACGGCTTTGCGGTAGGAGACCGGGTTACCGGGCGTCTCGGCTGGCAGGAGTACGCACTCGCCAGTCCGCAGCAACTGCTTCGAGTTGACAACGAGTTTGATGAAACTGTTTGGCTATCCACGCTGTCATCACCGGGGCTGACTGCCTACTGTGCACTTGACCTCTTTGCCCGCTCCATGCCAGGTCAGACTATGGTGGTAACATCTGCAGCCGGTTCCGTGGGCAGCTACGCCGTACAGTTAGGCAAATTGATGGGAATGCGGGTGATAGGTATTGCCGGCTCCGACGACAAGTGCAGCCTTGTCGCTGATACCCTGCAGGCAGACGCATCACTTAACTACAACCACAGCGATTTTCCCGCACAACTGGCAAACGCCTGCAGCAACGGCGCTGATCTCGTTTTTGATACTGTTGGCGGCAATGTGGCCGATGCGGTATTCGACAAACTGAATAAGTATGCAACCGTATTGATCGTTGGCCGAACTGCGTCTAACAACAGCAGTGAGCCACAACACGACTACGTCAACATGCGGCAGTTGTGGGCACGGGAAGCCACCATTCACGGCTTTTCCAGGTATTCATACCCGAGGCAATGGGATAACGCCCGTCTTAGAATGCAGGATTTGTTTCGTCAGGGCCTGCTTAAAACTATCGACAATGTGGTCGACGGCTTCGACAATACTCCACAGGCTCTGCATGACATGCTTGCGGGTCACTATACCGGTAAGGTAATGGTGCGCTACGCGCATTCTGAATAAATGTAATCGCAGAAGATTCTAAAGTAAGAGCATCCGGGACATGCCAGATTCCGCACACACCATTCGCGTTAAT
>CAYMFQ010000250.1:0-8232 GCA_964389335.1 uncultured Granulosicoccaceae bacterium | reverse complement strand
ACGCAAACACA
This sequence comes from uncultured Granulosicoccaceae bacterium, assembly GCA_964389335.1. Taxonomy (GTDB): domain Bacteria; phylum Pseudomonadota; class Gammaproteobacteria; order Granulosicoccales; family Granulosicoccaceae. The sequence goes on along the minus strand of CAYMFQ010000250.1, from coordinate 8,221 downwards.
GCGTATAAACAGGCGCAACCTATAGAGCAACCGTATGACTTTTCTGATGTCCGGTTTGGTTAAGGTTTTGAAGACAGCTGCCATTGTATTAATCTCCAATTGGTGCTGAAGCCCGTGGCAGTTGTCTTCAAGAGCCCTATGTAGGAAACCGCGGTTGTGTACCGGGATACTGCGTAAGTCAGTGAATCCGCACTATGGGGTTTTGAACCGATAGAATTGGTCCGGTGGTGGGATATTGTGTTTTAGATGATGACTCAATAGCCTGGAGATACCACGCAGGGGAAAAATCACTCTTGGACTGGTTGTTTTTTGTGCAAAATATGGAAAATATTTTCGAATAGGCAATACCCACTCGCTACTGGAGAAAAGCAGTAGACGATCGGGGAGAGTTTCGTTGGAGACGTTCATAAAGTAAGCGTTTGTATCGCGGGCAGGGCTCTTGCACGCTCCGCAGAGTGTTTGATAATTTCTAAAATCAGCATCGGTGTACCGCATTTTCTGCAGGAGAATGAGTGTTGTTCTTTTTCCTCCTGGATATCTGGCTCGTGGGCTGGGGCTGACAATGCATCACGAATCTGAGTCAGCTTAGTCGCTCTGACGGCATTCGCAAGAAATCCATAGTGTCTGATGCGATGGAATTTGTCAGGAAGGATGTGCAATAGAAACCGTCGGACAAATTCATCAGTTTTGAGAGTCATGGTGCGATGTCGTGCCTGGTTTTTAATGCGATAGTCTTTCCACTTAAACGTGACGTTTTGCCGATCAGCGCAAATGAGTCTCGAATTGGAAATGGCGACACGATGAGTGTAAAGCGACAAATACCTTAAGACGGCTTGGGGTCCGTTAAACGGGCGTTTGGCGTACACAACCCATTCACATTGACGAGCAGGTGCAAGAAACTGTTCAAACGCTTTTCTATCCGTCAGCGAAGATAACGAACCGTGGAATTGCAACAGCTGCAGATCGTATAATTCCAGTAGCCGTTCGGTAAATAGTCGCCTGAACAATCGAGACAGAACCCGGACAGGTAAGAAAAACCCCTTCTTACAGTTGACCCACTGGTTACTGTCAATGGATAGTCCTCCGCCCGGTACAATACAGTGAAGATGCGGATGGTGAGTCATCGCAGAGCCCCAGGTATGCAGAACTGCTGTCAACGCTGCGTGGACTCCCAGGTGTTTCGGGTCGGCAGCGATTGTCAAAAGGGTTTCAGAAGCCGTTTTAAATAGCACGTTGTATACAAGGGCCGGATTGTGAAAGGCGATGTCAGCGACAATTGATGGAACCGTAACGGTGCAGGTCTTCGGACCAATGAGGTTGTGCATTTAAAAATCACAGATATTGACAGTGATCGGATAGTGCTGCGTGTCGACGAAGGAAAGGGGGGCAAAGATCGATTTGCCATTCTTTCGCCCTCTTTACTCGAACTACTCCGTCAATGGTACCGCCATGCCAACACGCAACGTAAGATGCTGCCCGGCGGTTGGTTGTTTCCTGGACAGAATCCCGTCAACCCTATGTCCAACCGACAGCTTAACCGGGCGATTCACTTTGCCCGCAATAATGCCGGCATCAAGAAGTCTTTCGCTATGCATGGCCTCAGGCACGCTTTCGCTACTCATCTTCTTGAGGATGGTGTGGATATACGGGTAATCCAGACACTGCTTGGTCACGCAAAACTCGAACACACCGCGCGATACACCCAAGTGGCATCCAGTACCTTACGCGACATCAAAGGGCCGCTTGAATACCTGAGTCTGCACCCCGAACTCTAGTCAATGTACTTCTGCAGGCACCATCAACGTGACAGTCACAGGGTTACGTTTTTTCTTCGAAACCACGTTAGACAAACCAGAAGTGGTTAAAAAGCTCGCCTCCGTTCATGAACCGAGACAACTGCCAGTAGTCCCAAGTCGTGAGGAAGTTACTGCGTTAATCCAGAACGCTGGATCTCTAAAATACAAAACCGCCTTATCTGTTGCTTACGGTGCAGGCGGTAGAGGTCGCGGATATCTTCCGTGACTATGGGGCAAGCTGGCGTCGGCAAAACACTGACCATATCAGCCTCAGACAACTCAAAACAATGTCTGCCATTGAGCGTTGCCGCACGGCAGCGCTGGGCGCGCATGTGTTGCGCTGCCCCACATGCGAAGTCACAGAGATTTCGTACAATTCATGCCGAAACCGGCATTGTCCTAAATGCCAATCAACGGCAGCCGATCGATGGCTCGAAGCTCGTCAACGAGCGCTGTTGCCCGTTGAATACTACCACATCGTATTTTACCGGTTTCAGATAAATGCAGTTGAAAAGAACGTAAGTCTTCAGCGGTTGCTTTTTCAGGGGAAAAACCAAGAAACTCATTCAACCGTCTCACCGCTCTGATATAGCCGGTTTGCGTGCCTGATTTGAGATTGCGCATGGTCATATCGTCGATCATGCGCTGACGCAAAGGGCTGATAGGTTTGCTAGACTTATCCATGGGTCTGTTCCTTGTAAATGTTATGTTGTAGGAAACACAACAGATGCATGGGACAGGCCCAATTTGATTATCTATAACGAAATATCAGAGTTAAACACTCGAGTGGATCTATTCGAAGGGATTACCGCGCGAGCGGTTTAGTACTTGGTTATTTCGGCGCCGCTGAAGATCTACAAACCATTTTGCAAAACGAAGGGCAGAAAAGGGCACATAGCGGAAGTACAGATTTTGATAAGTCCATACACTGCCGTCAGAATTTGTAAGCTACCGGCTCGAGTGGTCATCTAATCCTCCTCCCCGCACTTAGCTCAGAAATGTGAGCGCTGGTGTCAAACCTCAATATCAATATCCAGTATGCCGTCCACACCACCTTCGGCATTTTCCAGTAACGCATCGCTGATAGGAGTGTGGTCGGGGTGGGCGGCGTACTCGCTTAATGCCTCCCAGTCGGTAAAGTCGACGGTAAACGCGTGCATATATCCACGTTCTATTTGTTCCGGGCTTTGGGAGCGCCCGCCAACAAATTCACTGGCGTTATCCGGACGCTCTATCATAGCGGCGGCATTTTGGTAGATACCAGCAATGGTATCTTCGGTAACTGTGGTTTCAAATATGGTCAGTACCATGTGACGAACCATAGCTGAGTCTCTGCCTTGATTTACCGAACCGAGCGCTGTGTTCTGCCGATAAGAAATGCAGCTTAATTACATCGGGTTTGACGACTAGATGCTCGCCTAAAGTAGGGGTGAATTCGTTGGAGATCCGACAGCGAGCTAGCCAAATTTTTTAGCGCCATGGTCATGGGCAGCGAGTCAACGTCGGCAAAGCATGCTCCAAACAGAAAGTCATCCAGATATTTGTGATATTGCCAGATGACGGTCACAACGATGATCAGCGCAGAGGACGGCAACAATATACGAAAAAAGACGAAAGAACCCGGCACCGTTGTTTTGTGGCGCGCACCAGCTCGGACGGATTAGGGCCTGGCCAGCAGACTATGATGCGAGCTCAGTCGGAACCTGGCGCGAACGGTAGCCAACCCCAGCCACTTCTGGGCCGATCGCACGTGTAGAGGTATTGTTCTATCGCACATTGCAGGCACTTCGCTATAATCGGTATGGTGTAGTTACTACGTTAGTCATCTGGTCGGGGCATTGAGAAATTGCCCGACTTTCCTGCGGAAATGAGCGTCTATGTCTGAAATCACGGAACCGGTTCCGGGCTATAAAATTCTTGATAACCTGGGGGAAGGGGGCTTTGCTCGCGTATTTCTCGCCGAGCAAACAGCACTGGAACGCAACGTTGCGCTGAAGGTGATGTCGCCGAAGCTGGCCAATGACGTCGAGTATTGCGAACGGTTTTTGCGCGAAGGTAAAACACTGGCAAAGCTCAGCGACCATGCTGATATCGTCACTATTTTTGATATTGGGCAGGCTGGCCAGTTTTACTACATGGCGATGGAGTACCTCGGCGGCCCCAACCTGCAACAGCGCATAGGCGATACTGGATACCAGGGTGATGTCAGTGCGGTGTTGCGTTCGGTTGCAGCGGCGCTGCAACATGCACACCGCAGTGGTGTGATTCATCGAGACATCAAGCCGGGCAATGTATTGTTTCGTACCGATGGCAGCGCGGTGTTGTCAGACTTTGGCATTGCCAAGTCCGCCTCTGTCGATAACACACTAACAATGGCAGGCGCACAGATTGGCACGCCCACCTATATGAGCCCGGAGCAGTGTAAGGGCGATATCGATATCGATGGCCGGGCAGACCTCTATAGCCTCGGTGCAATGCTGTACGAAATGCTGACCGGTAAAAAACCGTACACGGCGGCAGACCCGATGGGCATTATGCTCGCTCATATCAGTGAGCCAATTCCCGAACTGCCGACAGAGCACAGCAACTATCAGCCTCTGTTAAATCGGTTAATGGCGAAGCAGCGTGACGATCGCTATGCCAGTGCCGATGCATTTCTGGCAGACCTCGCTGCCCTCCAAAGTGGTGCCGCTGCGGGGTCACCGTCTGCTGCTTCCGGTTCATCATCAAGGTCGCCGTGGCGCGCGTTGTTTATTGGCGCTGCCGGTGCCGCAGTTGCCACACTGGCACTGGTTGGGTGGCAGTTTTTCAGTATAAAGGAAGAGGCACCACTGCCGGTCGCGGTACCGTCCGCCGGCCTGTCGGAAGAGATGCACGACAAGGTGCAGCGACTGCTTGACTCGGCACAGATGCATGAGGTTGTCGGGCGCTTTGTCGCGCCGCCCGGGTCTAACGCGCTTGAGGCCTATCAGATGGTTGTCGAAATTGATGCCGCCAATGAATTTGCGATTGAGAAAATTCGCCGCCTCGAGGCCGAGCATAACTGACTCGTTTCGCGTAGTGGTTCAAGATAACCTGCTGTCAGGTGCTTTGACGATTGCACAGGCGTATCGCTCGACGTATAACTGGAGCGTTGAACACACTTAGCTGCGCCAACTCCCAGGAAGGATACAGATGTTGAGCTCGATATTTCCCGCCAGCACGCATATCACCCGCACGCTGCACTGGGTGATTGCCTGTGCCGTGACGGTACTGACCGGTTGTGTTGGCGCCCCGATTGATAGTGATGCCCAGGCCGCGCTGGAGCAGGTTGGCAGGGACGCTGGTCGACTGCTGGTGGTGGATTGCCTGCTGCCCGGTCAGGTGCGTCAACTCGGTACGCGGCTGACTTATCAAACACCGCGGCGTCCGGTCAAAACCTCCGCTAACGATTGCGAAGTGCGTGGCGGTGAGTACGTCGCCTACGACCGTGCAAACTTTTCCACGTCGCTGAACATATGGCTACCGCGCGCACAGCAGGGCGATGCGGAGGCACAGACTTATGTGGGTGAAATCTTTGAGCGCGGACTCGGCACGCAAACCGACTATGCGGCGGCAGCGGAGTGGTATCGGCGAGCCGCAGAGCAGGGTTACTCACGGGCACAAATAAACCTCGGCTATCTGCTCGAAAGTGGTCTGGGTGTTGAGAAAAACCTCACCGAGGCGATGAACCTGTACCGCGTCGCGTCCGGTATCAGTGATGGTGAGCTTGAGTATGTAACGTCGGCAGAGATTGTAAATCGTCGTGAGGCGCGCGAGGAACTGGGCAGCCTGCGTGAACAGGTTGCCACGCTGCAGCAGCAGCTCAATGAACGACAACAGCAGCTACAGTCGGAGCGTGCATCAGTAGATCAGCTGCGTCAGGATGTGGAAAGAGAACGGCAGCAGGCAATAGCCGCACTTGAAGATGCCGAGGCGCGACAGGTGATCACTATTCCAGCTAAAACACTGGCAGAAATCGAGTCCCTGAAATCGTCACTGCAAGCTTCGCGCACGCAACAGACCCAACTGCAGCAGCAACTGGCAGAGCAGGCGCAGGCGACTCAGGCGGCGCGCAATAAACTGGCGGAAGCAAACCGCGATCTCACCGAATCAACCGAAGAGCGCGATCGCACACAGCGGCAGCTGGAAAGCACACAGCAACGTCTGCAGACACTGACTGCCGACAGCGATGATCAGCGTCAACAGCTGGAAAAAAATCTTGCTGATCTCAACCGGCAACTGGAACAGCAACAAACGCTGGTCACTCGGCTTGAGCAACAGCAGTCGTCTACCTCTGCAGCACTGAGCAGTGAGGTTGATCGCGCTGAACAACTGGCGGCTTCAACGCAGAGTGCACTGGATGAAAAGTCGCGTGAGGTTGACTCACTGCAGTCAAGCATTCGGTTAAAGTCCGATCGGTATGAAGCGGAGATTGCGAGCCTGAATGCACGGCTCGACACCGCACAACAAACCAACACGGATCTGGTGCAAAGCCTTGAATATGCCAACCTGTCAGCAGCGCAACTACAACAGGAGAAGTCCAGGCTGTCGGCTGAGCTGAGTCGTCAGTCCTCAGCGGCAGAACGTGCCGCAGCCGAGCGCACGCAGCTACTGACGGAACTGGAAGCCGCAGAGCTAAGCGCTACACAACAAAGCGATGAAGCAACTGCATTGATCGGTCGGGTCACTGCGGCAGAGCAACAACTCAACGGATCACAACAGGAACAACTCAGGCTGCAGGATAAACTGCTCGATCTGGAACTGGCGCTGGCCAGTGCAGCAACCGATGCGAGTGGCAGAGAACAGGAATTGCAGTCGGTCATCACCCGCCGTGAGCAAACTGTGGAGCAACAGCAGCTTGAAATTGAACGATTAAGCAGTGAGATTGCCGATGCTCGTGGCGCGCTGGCCACTGCGGTTGACCCGGCTGTTTTTGCAGCACTGCAGAGTCAGGTGCAGCAACAGCAGTCAGCACTTGATACCGCACAACAGGAACAGCAACGCTTAACCGACAAACTGATGGATGTGCAGATCGCCAGCAGTCAGGGCAGGCGTGAAGGTGCCGCACGACTGGCGGAGCTTGAAGCGAAGCTGGCTGCCAGTGAAAAGGCACTCGCCGGTCGCGAGCTTGAACTGGCAAGCCTTGAGGGACAGGTGACGCAGGCGGAATCGCAAATTACCGACACCAATGCCGACCGCGTTACCAACGTACTGGCACTGGGCCCTGCCATAGAAATAATTGAACCACCGCAACGCATTACACGTGGCTTACCCAGCCTGCCATGGAATTCACAGCGCGACACACTGACGATTATCGGCAAAGTAAAACCTGCTGAGGATATTCTGAGCCTGAGTATCAACGGCGAGCCAACTGAATTAAACAACTCTGGTGTGTTTCGTTACCTGCATGACAAGTCGGCCGGAGCCACGCTTAACATTGTTGCCGTCAGTGGTGAAGGTGAGCGCAATCAGGCGGATTTTTCCCTGGAGATTCCCACGCTTGCGCAATCGTCAGGAGCACAAACCACGGGCGCACAAACCACGGGCACAGAAACCACGGGAACCACAACAGCGGACAACACACGCAAGCGCAAACCACGACAGGTACCCGGGGTTAACTTCGGCAACTACTATGCGCTGATCATCGGCAACAACAATTATCCACAGCTGACGAATCTGCGCTCGGCAGAAAATGATGCGGTTGCCATAGAATCAGTTCTGCGTAACAAGTATGGATTTAAAACTGAACTGCTGTTAAACGCTACACGCAATGATCTGCTGGCCGCACTCGACTCACTGCGAAAAACATTGACCCGTAAAGACAACCTGCTGATCTACTACGCCGGTCATGGTGAGCTGGACCGAAGCAGTCAGCGCGGTTACTGGCTGCCGGTGGATGCCTCACCTGCGGACAGCAGCAACTGGGTGTCAAACAAATCAATCACCGACAGCATCGATGCGATGAAAGCCAAACATGTGATGGTGGTGGCGGACTCGTGTTACTCAGGCACACTGACTCGTACCGCTGTTCCGCGACGGCAACAGCAACTGTCAGTAGAGCTGACAGCACGCTGGTACAAAGTGGTCAGCAACTCGCGTGTACGCGTGGTGCTGAGTTCCGGTGGCGTGCGTCCGGTATACGACTCACTCGGCGCCTCAAAGCATTCGCTGTTTGCCAAAGCGTTTATCGATGAACTGAATAACAACGACGGCATACTCGAAGGCTACGATCTGTACACCAACGTACAGAGCAAGGTGGCGGCAGAAGCCAGATCCTTCAACGTGGAGCAAGATCCACTCTACGCACCGATTAAGCACGCCGGTCATGAAGCGGGTGAGTTCTTTTTCCTGCCAACAGACAAGGTGGCAGCGTTGCAATTGCCCCGTGTGGAAACAGTGGCGGC
>CAYMFQ010000249.1:5964-8298 GCA_964389335.1 uncultured Granulosicoccaceae bacterium | reverse complement strand
CCTGCCAATGCGTTTGGCGGTGTCACCATGCGTTATACCAATGACCATCGGCTGTTGATACGGCAGGATATTCGCCTCAACATGAAGCAAAATATGTCAGCACAGTCGACGCGGCAGATCGTGGCACACCACCAGCACATACTGCGTGATCGGTTCCCGTCTGTGCCCAACCTCACCTTCGACAATACCTGGGTCGGTTATATCTGTATGTCGCGAAACGGCGCACCGGCATTTGGACAAGTGGCACACAATGTCTGGATGTCTGCCTGTCAAAACGGCATCGGCGTTACCAAAGGCACCATCAGCGGTGAGTTGATTGCCGACCTCGCGTGCGAACGCGACAACCCGTTAATAGCGGATATGCAGGCACTCGGTACACCGACCGATCTGCCAGCCCGACCGCTGGTAGAAGTCGGCGCCAGAGCCATGATGAAATGGGAGCTGTGGAAAAACCGCCGCGAAGCATAAGCCAGGTAGACGCAAAACGCGTCCGCCTCCTTAACTACAGGCCCGATATTCCGTACACATGCTCTGATTGCGACTGTACGTCCTGCTCCGGATCACCATCAAAATCTACCGTAATTTCCATGCGGCGATTCATTGAACGACCCTCCACCGTGGCATTTGATGCGACCGGCCGTGTATCGCTGTAGGCGCGCAGTTCAAGCCTGTCGGTATCACTGAGACCAGCCTCCATCATCTCCCGTATCACACTGGATGCACGTGCAGCGGACAGCTCCCAGTTAGAGGTAAACGAGTTGGTCGGTGAACTGTCGGTGTGACCACCAACCACTATCAGGCCAGTCGAACGATCAAGCAGCAGTGTTATCTTCTTCAGCACTTTTTTAAACTCGGCGTCGACCTCGGTTGACCCGGGTGCATAGCCGTCTTTATCGCGTACCCGTATGCGCACCTTGCCGCCTTCAACGATCACATCGAGCATGCCCTCGGACATCTCATCGTCAAGCACCTTGGCCAGCATCTCTGCCAGTTCAAGTGCATCGACACTCACCGACTCCTTGTCAAAGTCGAGCGTTGACTTGGTTTCATCGGTTGTGTCCTGGCGCATCTCGTTGATCAGCACGTCCGGATCAGGTCGACCCGGGCTGAATTCCTTGGTCACCAGGCTTGTGCCTTTGGGAATTTCATCGGCTTTTATTTCTCGCTGCACACCGAATGCAGACTGCATCGAGCCGGCTACCTGCTTGTACTTTTGTACGTCCATCTCAGAGAAGGAAAGCAGCAGTACGAAGAACGACATCAGCAGCGACATCAGATCGGCGAAGGTCATTAACCAACCGCCGCCGCCCCCTTCGTCATCATCCTTTTGTGGGCCGTCATCATCCATGATCTCTACCCGTTACCCTGTTGTTATTGTAGTGCCGCAGGTAGTCTGTGCTACCTGACGGCTATTCTTATTTAGAGTGAGTGCACAAGCGTCCCGCTAGGCTTCTTCCCCGTCACCAAGATCGCGTTTGTTCTCTGGCAGATAAGAGCTCAGTATCTGTTGTAACACACGCGGATTAGTGCCCTGCTGAATACCCACTATGGTCTCCAGTATCAGCATCTTGTTCAGCACTTCGGTAGAGTTGATGGCTTTCAGTTTTGCAGCTATAGGCAGTGCAATTGCGTTGGCGATAATCGCACCGTACAGTGTGGTCAACAGTGCAACCGCCATCGCAGGGCCAATCGCCTTTGGATCAGACATGTTGGCAAGCATTTGTACCAGACCGATCAGGGTTCCAATCATACCCATTGCCGGTGCCGCCTCGCCGATAGCCTTAAACATATTCACACCCGTGGTCTGGCGTTCCAGTTCAAGGTTAATATCCTTCGACAACATTTTGGTCACCACATCACTGGCATGACCGTCGATACACAGCTGTACCCCTTTCTCCAGAAACGGCTCGGCTATCTCTGTCTCTTCAAGGGCAAGTACACCTTCTTTACGAGCAATTTCAGCCAGCTTCAGCGCTTCAGCGATAAGTTCGTCGGGCGAGGTTTCCTTATGCAGAAACGCGCGTATGGCAACCTTCATTGAACCGAGAAACTGAGCGAGCGACACCTGGAACAGTGTCACCATGATGGTCCCGCCGATTACGACGGCGGCACTGGGTGCGTTGACAAACGTTCCGACACTGCCCCCCAGAAATATTGCCAGGAATATAACCAGCAGTGTCCCCACCAAACCCACAAGAGTTGCGATATCCATATCTAGTCGAGCTTTCCATGCTTGCTTTAGTTATTGTTACTTATGCAAACTGGCAATCAAGCCAGCTTCGGGAACTGATAATCCAAACTGGATGACCAACTGCTCCGCCGAAATTCCCTTCC
>CAYMFQ010000249.1:0-5864 GCA_964389335.1 uncultured Granulosicoccaceae bacterium | reverse complement strand
CGGGTAACTTTAGTTTTGCGGCGGCTGGCAGGCGCTTTTTGTGACGGACTTGCAGCTCTGGCGCTTCGCATCAGCAGCCAGTAGCCAATCCTCGCCAGCACCGAACGCCCCAGTTCAACCTCTCTGACGCCGGTGCCTGACTGAGTGGCAGCCCGCACCTCTGTACGCGCCTGGGTCCGCGCCTGGCGACGAGCGTTGCGCCGCGTCTTACCAGGCTGGTAGGTATACTCCACGGCTAGTCTGGAGTATTCATGAGGATTCGGCGCTCAGATGAAATCTGGCTAAACAGGTTGGCCAGTCGTCCGAGAAACGTGGCCCGCCACGTGCCGAAGAGGATGGGCCGAGTGGTGTCTAGTGTGTGGCAAAAAACTGTATACATAGCATTTCGCAAACGTTTTCTCGTCGCCTTATGAGTAATCCAGGCTAGTGCCCGCCGTTGCAACACAGAAGATGACTGGATGCCTTCAGGATGTGGGGAACTACTCGATAAAATCCAGATGCTGGTTGAGAGAAGCCAGCAGATGAATCTTCTGTTTGGCCTCTTCGGTTAACTCGGGTTTCTTACCCAGCTGGATAATTTGTTCCATCAGCCGCTCTGCTGAAAAGCGCTTGATGTCGTGCTGTAAATCACGACCATCTGATACGTAGCAAACCTTCATATCGTGTTCAATCAACGAGGTGAGTACCTCACCGAGCTGTGCTGATTCATCAGTCTTGGTCAGTGCCACACCGGCCATATGTCGGGCCAGTTTAGACGCGAGAATCTTGTCGACCGTGAGCGACTGAGTGTTCGCCGCCAGCACCAGCAGATGCTGCACATTGTCGAGCGACGAGCGGAAGCCCGGCAGATGTTCCACCGCATCGAGTTCATCAATGGCGTCGAGTTCAGGCAGTGTAAAACTCGACTGATCGACCAGCACCAGACGCTTACCGCTGAGCGCATGCAGAATTTCATCGAGCTCCTGTGGCTTGCGCACCTGCAGAACCGGCACATTAAGAATGCGACCAAAACCCTGCAGTTGCTGATAGCCCCCCATACGATGACTGTCCGCACAGACAATAACCGTATCGTCTGCACCGTATTCCGACACCGACTTTGCTGCAAGCTTGGCCAGTGCTGTGGTTTTACCGGAACCCGACAGGCCATGCATTAGCACAATATTATTGCCGGAAGATATTGGCGAGCCCGCGATCGCCTGCAGAGATGCTTCAATATCACTGAAGGCGTCGTTGCACATTTGTTCGTAGTCGGCGTCAGGGCGTTGCGCTGCCAGCACAGATGCAGACCAGCCCACTCCAAAGCCGTGTTCAATAAGGTTTTTCAACACACGAAACTGAACGCTGTCATCGCGCTGCCAGTTAACAATTTTGACGGCCGATAGCTCCGCCAGCAACGAGCGCTTCAGTGATGCAAACTCTGCCTTTAGCAAATTGGCGCTGCGTGCTGTACCGGCACCAGAAGTTGTTGACGATTGCGGCTTACGGGTACTGGGCGGTGGGTCGTAGTCGAGTGATGTCAGTTCGACCGCACTTTTTGCAGGCTTGCTTTCGCGTGGTTTTGCCGGACGCTCCATAACCGCCACGTCTTCGACCGGTACCTCTTCACCGGTACCGGCTGTAACCTCGATACCATCTTCTACTTTGCGACTGGAAAGTATCACCGCGTCGCGCCCCAGGGCTTTGCGCACCTGCGCAAACGCGGCTCTGGAATCTACTCCGATGAATCTCTTGGCGTCCATTCTCTGACTGTCTCCTGACCAACTGTTCGGTTAGGCGGTTGCCTGTACCGTAGCAGTACTGTGATTGCCGATGTTCGCTATCACTTTTAATTGTTTATTTTCTGCGATTTCACTGTAGGAAAGCACTTTAAGCGCCGGCACAGCGTGTCTCACCAACCCCGCAAGCCACGGTCGCAAACGCGGATTAACGAGTAATACAGGCGGTTGCTCTCGCCCTTCCAGTTGCTCGGCCGTTGCACTGAGCGATTGATAGAAACGCTCTGCAAGCCCGGGCTCCATACTGACTCTGGCATCGTCACTGGACTGCATGGACTGTAACCAGATCTGTTCCAGTTCCGCATCGAGTGTGATCACCGACAGCTCTTCTTCAAAGCCGCTGATCTGACGGGTAATCAGGCGCCGCAGTGCCACCCTGACCTGTGCTGTCAGCCCTTCCGGATCAGTGATAACCGGTGCGTGCTCAGCCAGCGTCTCGACGATGGTGCGCATATCACCAATGGGAATGCCTTCGTGTAAGAGGTTCTGCAAAACTCTGACCACCGTCGGCAACGGCAACACCTTCGGTACCAGGTCTTCCACCAGTCGAGGTGAGACGCGCGCAAGGTTATCGAGCAGTTTTTGTACTTCCTCGTGACCCAGCAGCGATGAGGCGTTATCGTGCAGTACTTTGCTTAAGTGGGTGGCGATAACCGTGTCGTTATCCACGACGGTAAAGCCCAGCGACAATGCATAGTCGCGTTGTGATGGTTCGATCCACAATGCATCGAGCCCGTAGGCCGGATCCTTACCGGCTATGCCTTCCAGTCCGGTTATCGATTCACCGGCAGAAATTGCCAGTTCACGACCCGGGTGTAAATCGCCTTCGGCCTCAGGTACGCCATGCAGAATAATGCGGTACTTGTTGGCACCGAGTTGCAGGTTATCCCTGATGTGTACCGGCTGCACCAGAAAGCCAAGTTCTTCACTGGACTTGCGTCGCACACCACGTACACGATCGGTGAGCTTGCCACCCTGACGGTTATCCACCAGCGGTATCAATCGATAGCCCACCTCCAGGCCCAGTACATCGGTTTCCTGCATGTCCTCCCACGACAGTTCAGCAGGTTTAGCTGCAGCGGCTTCAACCTGCGCAGCCTCTTCTTCTGTTGGTTCCGAATCAATATTGCGATTGACCCATGCATAGAAGCCAAAGCCGGCCGCGAGAATAAGAAACACGATATTTGGCATACCGGGCACCAGACCCAGTGTGCCAATGATAACGGCCGTGGCCACCACGGCGCGCTGATCCTTAAACATCTGCGTATTGATCAGCCTGCCCATGTCAACCGGGGTTGACACACGAGTAACGATAATCGCCGTAGCGGTGGATAACAGCAGTGACGGAATCTGCGCGACCAGACCATCACCAATGGCGAGCAGCGTGTAGTTTCTGCCAGCCTCGGCAAACGACAGTCCGTAACTACCCATACCGATGGCAAAACCACCGAGTATATTGATAAACAAAATCAACAGGCCAGCTATCGCATCACCACGAACGAACTTACTGGCACCGTCCATGGAACCATAAAAATCAGCTTCCAGTCCAACTTCACCTCGGCGGCGATGTGCTTCCTCCTGATCAATGAGACCGGAGTTTAAATCCGCATCGATTGCCATTTGCTTACCAGGCATCGCATCGAGCATAAACCGCGCGCTAACCTCAGACACACGTCCGGCACCTTTGGTTACCACAACAAAGTTAATGATGACCAGAATAGAAAACACCACCAGACCAACCGCATAGTTACCTCCGATAACAAAGTTACCGAACGACTCGATGACACTGCCGGCGGCCTGTGTGCCGGTATGCCCCTCCAGTAACACCACTCGCGTCGACGCAATGTTCAAGGCAAGCCGGAGCATTGTTGCCACCAGCAACACCGTCGGGAAAGATGAAAAGTCCAGCGGGCGTGGTGTGTATACAGTTGCGAGCAACACGACCAGCGAAAGCGCAATATTAAAGGTGAACAGGAGGTCAAGACCAATAACCGGCATGGGCACCAGCAGCATACCCAGCAACAGCACCACCAGGATGGGGGCGACCAGTCCGTTACGCGCAATATCAGATACTGACAACGCTCCCTGTGTTGTAGAATCAGCCATTAGCATTCACACCGTTATCAGACGCACTGCCCGCATAGTTTCTTTCACCGCTCTTTGTTACGTTGTTTTCGTAGTGTGAAGGCACGTCAATTGAGCCAACACCCGCCAGGCCCGGACGCTCATATACCGACGCATCTCTAAGTCGGTAGACATAGGCCAGCACCTGTGCCACAGCGATGTATAAATCGTCGGGAATCTCCTGACCAATCTCGGTACTGGCATAGAGGGCACGAGCAAGCGGGGGCGCCGGCACCATTTCCACTTCATGAGCCCGGGCAATTTCCCTGATGCGAAACGCCATATGATCAACACCCTTGGCGACTACCTTTGGTGCGGCCGTGCTATCCTGATCGTACTTCAGAGCTACCGAGTAGTGGTCAGGGTTGGTCACCACAACATCAGAATCGGCAATCTCACCAAGCATGCGTCGCTGACTTGCCTCGTGCTGTAACGCACGGATACGCGACTTCACTTCCGGATTACCGTTGGTCTGTTTGTTTTCGTCCTTGATTTCCTGCATCGACATTTTCAGTTTTGACAGGTGCGAGTGCAATTGATACGGCACATCGATAAACGCAATCGAGATCAGTGCAAATGTCAGAATGACGAAGAAGATCGCCATTAACTGCATTCCCTGCGCTACCTCTCGTTGCGTCTCACCTCTTCCAAGTGAGAGCACGGTTTCGCCTAACATAGCAAAGCCCACCGCTGCTATAGCACCGATCACGACAAACTTGGCCAGTGCCTTTACCATTTCGATAAATCCCTGGCTGCCAAACATGCGTTTAAAGCCGGAAAACGGATTCATTCGCGACGCCTTTGGCGCCAGTGCTTCAAGGCTGAAGACCCAGCCCCCCATCACCAGCGGACCTATAAACGAAGCGACCACTGTTATTAGGAAGAACGGTGTCATCAACCAGAGTATTTCAAGCATTATTTCTTTGATATGCGTGAGCACTCTGGCAGGTTCAAAGATCAAGGATTGTTCCAACTTGAATAAAGCAGTAAAGGAATCCTGCAGGCTGCCCCCGTTATTGGCCATTAAAAACCACAACCCAAAAACACCGATCAACAGCATAAGACCGGTGTTCAATTCCCGTGAACGCGCTACCTGGCCTTTCTTTTTCGAGTCGGCCTGTTTCTTAGGTGTCGGTTGTTCACTGCGCGTTTGCCCTGTGTCTTCTTCACTCATCTTGTGGCAGCCAGTTCAAACACGGTTAACATGCGTGTGAAGGCATGCTCAAGCAGACTTTCAGTAGAGGAGACAAAACCAGGCAGTGTTATAAGAATCACCAAAAAACCCATAAACATGGTGATTGGAAAACCCACCGAGAAAATATTCAACTGAGGTGCGGAGCGCGTCATAACACCCATCACCAGGTTCAGGCTCAACATGGTGATTAACGCAGGTAACGCCACCATCACTGCACCTTTAAAGATAAATCCACCGGCCATCGCGACCTCTCTGAAGCTTTCCCCACCCAGGCCAGCGCCAACCGGGAGTATCTGAAAGCTCTGAACCAGCATTTCAAACAGCGCATGATGCCCATTGAGCGCCAGGAACATCAGTGTAGCCAGTACGTTAAAAAACTGACTCAACACAGGCACCTGCACCCCGGAGTGCGGATCAGACATCAGCGCGAAGCCCAGACCCATGGTTCCCGCGATGCTCTCACCGGCCATGGTAAATACACCGAACACAAACAACAGCAGCAGACCCATGGAAACACCCACCAGAATTTCTCTTGCTGTAACCAGCGCACCTTCAATTGACACCGGATCAACATTGGGCACATCACCGGTAAACGAAATAACCGCAAGCGTTACAAGAATGGCCGCGATGACACGCACGCGCACGGGTATCATCGGGCTACCGATTACCGGTGCCACGGAAAATAGTGCAGCCACACGCACAAATGGCCAGTAGAATCTACTGACCAAATCCACCAGCTGTTCCATGCCGAAGGTTGTCATCAGGGCTTT
>CAYMFQ010000248.1:2842-8347 GCA_964389335.1 uncultured Granulosicoccaceae bacterium | reverse complement strand
GCCAGCAATTCGAGCAAACGCCCCGTGCCGGTGCCAATATCGAGGTAGTCGGTAATCGGCTGATCACCGATAACCTCGAGAAACTCCTGCTCCAGCATGCGTTCCGGCACATGCAGCGCACGGATTTTGTCCCAGTGCGCCGCATTTTCACGAAAGTAATTGTTGGCGACGCTGGCGCGCTTTTGCTTCACCTGATCCAGGCGTTGCAGATCCCGGTTTAACTCGCCATCATCGGCGGGCAGCAGATCAACGAGGGTTCTGGCGAGGTGCGCTTCCTCGGTGCGATCGGCGATGCGATAGAACACCTGCGCACCTTCGCGAAAGCGCTCCAGCAGGCCCGCCTCGACCAGCAGCTTCAGGTGACGCGACACACGCGGCTGACTCTGGCCGAGAATCTGCGTTAACTCGGAAACACTGAGTTCACCATAGGCACAGAGCCCAAGCAGGCGCAGTCGCGTGGGCTCACCAGCCGCACGCAGACCACTCAATAACTTTTCCATTCAGTCGTACTCTTTATCGGCACTCTGCAAACCAGCAGGAGAGGCCTCTGAGGTTTTATAATAGTATAAAGATATGTTTATATGTACATTATTATTCAATTCACACTTTGATGCAATTTGTGCCGCTACAGATTTTCCTAGAAACCAAATAAACACCTAAATTCAATAGATTACGCACCAAATACACAGGCAATGCCGAAAACATCGGCAATTGGAAGTCCACCCTGCTGATTTCCATCCGCGCCCCTGGCAGGGGCAGCATCACAACCCCTCGGCGCGTTACGAGCCATCAAACCTGCGAGATCTCGGCACAAACTTGCTGTAGCTTCCCGCACTTAACCTCCTGTTTTCGAAAACCTCGGAATGAACAACTTCACCAATATCCTCAATACAAGCGCGCTTAGACGGTGGCACATAGTGGCACTGGTTAGCGTGACGCTGGTGGTGCTTCTAACGCTCACCCAGTGCCGCTCCAGCGAAGAACCACCCCAGGCCGCAGCCCACAACGCCGATCAGCCAACACGTGAAAACACAACAAAAGACGTGGATGGCGATGGCGTACTGGGCAAACTTGACGCGTGCCCGCAGCAAGCCGGAGCCGCCATTGATAACGGCTGTCCGATCGATACCGACAACGATGGCTTCGCTGATCTGGACGACCAGTGCCCCACCCGCGCCGGCGACGACAACGGCTGCCCTCAGGACATCGATAGCGATGGCGTGCCGGACGCAGCAGATGATTGCCCGGATCTGGCGGGTGCAGAAACGAATCGCGGATGCCCCAGTGATGCTGATGGCGACGGCGTGCGCGATGCTGAAGATCAATGCCCGCAAACCCACGGCCTGGTGGCAGAAAACGGATGCGTCGCGACTGATGCCGCCGATGATGCCAATACTGACAACAAGACCGACCAGACAGCATCCGAACAACGCCGACGCGAACCACTGGTGCTGAACGCCGACGACCAGCAGATTCTGGATAATGCTCGCGACGGAGTATCATTCGATTCCAGCAGCGCCAATCTGACCACGAGTTCGCAGTCACTGCTAAACAACGTCGCCGCCCTGATGGGCAAGTACCCTTCTGCGATTTTGGAAATCAGGGGCCACACCGACGCATCCGGCGGAGCAGATGCCAACATGCAATTGTCCATGGACCGCGCCAGATCCACCGCCGCTTTTCTGGTGTCGGCGGGCATACCAGTGGAACGTCTGCGCGCGTTTGGCTACGGCGAGTCACAGCCGGTAGCCAGCAACGACAGTGTCGCGGGCCGCCAGTTAAACAGACGCGTCGAGTTCGACCTTTTGTCCCAATAGCCCGCCGTGCCCACTGCCAAACAATCCGAACTGACCACCAGTGTCATTGTCTTTTTATCTGCCGCAGTGTGGGGCCTGTACTGGCTGCCGTTGCGCAGGATTGATGAAGCCGGAGTAACAGCCGGCTGGTCGGTGTTGGCTATCTATGTTGTGCCGTTCGCCTTTCTGCTGCCGTTTACCACACTGCGCTGGCGCTCAATGCGCGCGCAGGGACTGCCAATTATTCTTATCGGACTGCCTATCGGCGCAGCGCTGGTGCTATACGCCACCAGCTTTCTCTACACCACGGTACTTCGCGCGACGCTGCTTTTTTACATGACGCCGATCTGGGCCACCTTATTGGCAATGCTGATACTGAAGGAGCGCAGCGGCCTGCGCCGCTGGTTTGCCATTATCGTTGGGTTGGTAGGGCTTACACTTATGTTGAGCGGCAAATCAGCGCAGGCCTCATCAACGGCCATTAACTGGGGTGATGTATCCGCGCTGATAGCTGGGTGGCTTTGGGCCCTCGGCACCGTGCTGATTCGCAAAACACCAGACCTCGACAGCCTCGACCTGATTCCATGTCAGTATGTAGCCGCCATTTTGTTTAGCGCCGTGCTGGTTGCTACCAGCCACCTGACCGGCACCGGCGCAGAGCTACCGCCACTGCCAGCATGGATCGACGCCTTGCCGTGGCTAATTGGCTTCTATGTCGTGGTGTTCTTACCGTCGCTGTACGCGTGCATTTGGGGCGCGCAAATACTCTCCCCCGGGCGCATCGGCATACTGATGATGTCTGAAGTGCTGGTGGCCGGCATCAGCGCGCCACTACTGGCAGGCGAGATTATTTCCGTCACCGAATGGTTTGCGACCGCGTTGATTGTGCTCGCGGCGGTGATGGAAATTACCACCGCCCCAAAACCGGAAGATGACCAGGGGCAAAGTTCGCAACAAGACAGATAACAGCCGAATAGTATTAGCCGCAGGCGTTACTGCTCAGCCTTTTCACGTTGGGTGAAGATATCAATCGTCTTGCCGGATCGGTCGTCAATAAAATACACCGCTGACTGCCGGTCCTGGTTGTACTCCTTCACATACAGGTGCCAGATGTTCGAGATATCGTTTTTCAGATCAACCCGGGTTTCGTAGCGCACTCTCTGCCAGTAATCGAGGTCAACCCGAACTTCCATGGTGGTCGCGTTCCTGCGCACCAGATCCTTAAACATATTGTCGCCGACCATATCGTTCAGGCCGGTGATTGCATCGCTGATATCCGCCCACACGCTTTCACCATCCGGCTGCGGCTCGGCAGACTCAGCGGCGGTTTGCGTATCATCGGTGGGTGTATCGAGCGCCGACTTAGCCGGCTGCCGACTCGCCGCCGGAATCACCTGGGAAGCCAGCGCAGATGTGTCGGCGCCCTCTACGGTATCAGGTACCGCTGGGCCGGGCACCGCTGAATCCGATGCAGCCGCGGCATCCGCCGCTACGCTTTCCTGCTTGTCTGCACCGATTTTTATCTTATCGGCCTGATCCGCGATCAAACTCATCGAGAGCGTCAGCGCAAGTAAAGCCAGCAAACTTGTTTGTATTGTATTCATTGCCGCCATCTCATTACCTGAGGGCAAATGTAACAGTATTGCAACGTTTTGTGTAGGGTTTGATAATTGATTTATTGATTTCTTACGCTACGAGGAAATGCTCACCAGTATTTGCTTGCCTAAGTACGCTCGCGAACATACCTTCTGACCACGATAAACGAAAAAGTGCTCAGAGCTACGTACATGGTTGATCTGCCAATTTTTTCCAGCTTTACCAGCCAGTTACCGGGCGAGGAAAAGCCAGTCACATTTCCACACCAGGTCGAAAACGCCATGTGGAGCGCGGTCACACCCGCCACGGCCAGCAATCCACAGCTGATTCACTGGTCGCAAGACATGGCAACACGTCTCGGCATCGACTTCAAAGCCTGGGGCGACGATGCCGCTCGTGTCTTCACCGGCACTCGAGTCGTCGACGGCAGCACACCCTACGCGATGCGCTATGGCGGACACCAGTTCGGCAACTGGGCAGGTCAACTTGGCGACGGACGTGCCATCGCCCTCGGCGAGCTCAATGACACCAACGGACAGCACTGGGTGTTGCAGCTCAAAGGCGCGGGCCCAACCCCCTACTCGCGACAGGGCGACGGCTTTGCCGTACTGCGCTCTTCAATCCGCGAATACCTGTGCTCCGAGGCGATGTACCACCTCGGCATTCCGACCACCCGTTCGCTAAGCCTGTGCATCACCGGCGATCAGGTACCTCGCGATATTTTCTACAACGGCAATGTCGTCGAAGAACCCGGCGCCATACTGTGCCGTGCCGCGCACTCATTCGTTCGTTTTGGCAGTTTCGAAATCCACGCCGCACACAAGGAACACGAGCTACTTAAATCTCTCGCCGACCATGTCATCGCGCGCGACTACCCGCACCTGTCCGGAGACACTCCGTACCTGGCCTGGTTTGACGAAATCGTACAGCGCACCGCGCACCTGATTGCCGAGTGGCAGCGCGTAGGCTTTGTGCACGCGGTCATGAACACCGACAACATGTCGATCCTCGGCCACACTATCGACTACGGCCCTTATGGCTGGCTGGAAGAATACGACCCTACCTGGACGCCGAACTTTATCGATCAGCAGGGCCGACGCTATAGCTATGGCAACCAACCCTCTATTGGTCTGTGGAACCTGTATCGACTCGCCAATGCGATCCTGCCACTGGTGGACAACCAACCAGAGCCATTAAAGGAAATACTGGAAACTTACCAACCGCGCTACGACGAGCAATGGCAGCGCACAGTTGCGAACAAACTCGGCCTGGTTGACTACGATGCCACAACAAAGACGGGCACCGAAGACGATCAGCTCGGCAAAGATCTGTGGGAAGTAATGAAAACAACACCGACAGACTACACGGTGTTCTTTACCGCACTGGCAAAAGCCCATAATGCCGGACTAACTCTGGTTGCCGACAATACTGATGCTGCAGTCAATGCGTTATATAAAGAAATATCGCAGTCATTTTATCAACCCGACACCGTATCCGAAGAGGCGCAGGCTGCTTACAAGCAATGGCTGTTGCGCTGGGCAACTCGCGTTAACTCCGTACCCGTGAATAATGCAACCGAACTGATGCAACGCACCAACCCGCAATTCATATTGCGCAACTACCTTTCACAGCAAATTATCGATAAGGCGGAACAGGGTGACTACAGCTTGCTTGATGAAGTATCAATGTTGCTGCAATCACCCTATAAACACAGCGACAGCGAGTATCAGAAAATCCGACCGCAGTGGGCTACCGCCAAACCGGGCTGTACAATGCTGACCTGCTCCAGCTAGCAGCGTCAAGCCTATTTGGTTATGGAACCATGCTTCGTAAAGCGCTTAATTTCATCGATAACATCATCTTCATGATCATAGAGAGATAAAATCATATTTTGATATTTCCCGTCATCGTCCATGCTTTTCAACAATGGATAAACCGGTCGTTCGACCGTCCAGTAATGCGAGTCCAGAAAAACCATTGGACTGGCGATACCGAATGACAGGTAGTGGTTTTGAGTGGCATCCTGAAATATTTCCTGAATAGTACCGGCACTGCCGGGGGAAAATATGACGCCGCCCTTTGCGATAGCAAGCAATCCATCTTCGCGAACGCT
>CAYMFQ010000248.1:0-2742 GCA_964389335.1 uncultured Granulosicoccaceae bacterium | reverse complement strand
ACTGTGCCCGCCCATGATAGCTACCACTTTCGTACTTTCATAACCTTCCAGAAAACCGTACAACGCGTCTGTCACTGAATGATCATGTAAGCGTCGGGCCAGAGTTTCTTTAATGCTGCCGGCCTCTTTCCCCATGGTTATATAGTGAGAATAAACACGACTATCCATACAGTGTTTATAGGAGTCGGGGTTACCCATCTCATAGCCATTGTATAAATCATCTGCCGTGTACAACTGAGGCGGGAACATATTAAAAGGCACATCCATCTGCGGAAATATATGGCACTCGGCACAGTACCGCTCATATAGCTCCTGCGGCATAACGCAGCCCATAAAAATACAATCATTGAACCTGACACTCCCGTCTACCGGCACCACTGACAAATCCATATTCTGAAACGCGACTTGCTCAATGTATGAACTGGACGAAAGCAACGCACGTAAGTCGGCTTCAGTTTCAATTTCTGTGTAGTGCACTAATTGACTACCTTTTTAGCTTTTTGCAACAGATAAACCGACTCAATCGCCGGAAGCGACAGACTCTTACAAGGTGAAGAGCCATGTTCATTTTACTCGAATTGCTAAAACCCCGCTTCGCTGCACGCAAATGGAAAAAGTTGATTTGCACTGTGTTATGAGGATGAATCGGGGTTGCTTTTCAAACCCGGGTATTGGCACCCGGTCGACGGGTTTGGCTACCAGCCACATTTTGGAAATTGCAGCCCTGCCGGCGCGTGACAGCTGGGGATGAACGGTGTAACTTCGTGTCGTATATAGGTTACAGATATTTAAAACGTAAACATTGCGCCAACAGAATTGCTGTTGACATTGCGTCCTTAGTCAGCGCGCTCTAACAGGCAACGCAACCAGATTCCGGAAACCAGTCCCTGTAAACACGTGGCAGCAGGTTGTCCTGATACCCCCAATTTAACCGCAAATAACCAATCAGCAATAAACCACACACATCAGCCCCGCGTGTTAACTATCTTTACACGAGGGCGCCAACCTGGCCTCTTGTGTGGTTAATCCGGCCACAAAGCCATAAAATAGCGCCATGAAAGGTTATATGAAAGGGCTGCTGTTTGACGCAGCCAGACGCTTTGTGCCGTTCAAAGACTGGATTGGCGAACTCAAAAACCCGGAAGTACTGCGGGCTGACATCTTTGCCGGCATTACTGTGGCACTGGTGCTGATACCCCAGTCAATGGCCAACGCCCAGCTTGCGGGGCTACCACCACAGATCGGGTTGTACTCGGCGTTTCTGGTGCCCATTGTAGCGGCGCTGTTTGGTTCTTCGCGCCAGTTACAAAACGGCCCGGTCGCGATTATCTCTCTGATGACCGCCGCCGCCCTGATTCCACTGAATTTATCACCGGAGCAATACATCGCCTACGCTGCGATGGTCGCGATTATGGCCGGTGTGATGCAACTGGTGCTGGGGTTTCTGCGCCTGGGGATGATGGTGGACTTTTTGTCACACCCCGTGGTGATTGGCTTTATCAACGCCGCCGCCATCGTCATCAGTAGCCTGCAACTCAGTAAGCTCATGGGCATAGAGAATGTGTCCGGTAGTCATTTATACGAGACGCTCTGGAACCTGCTACTTGCCATTCCCGACCAAACGCACCTGCCGACACTGGCGATGGGTTTGTTTTCCATGGTGCTGCTCTATTGCTTTAAGAAGTTCACGCCACAACTACCGGGCATCCTGTTCACGGTGGTAACGGCGACAGTACTGGCCTGGCTACTGAATTTTGAAGGCATGGGCGGCAAGGTGGTCGGCAGTATTGAAAAAGGCCTGCCATCTTTTGTTATGCCAACAATTGATCCAAGAGATATCACCTCCCTGCTGATGCCGTCACTGATGATTGCGCTATTGAGTTTTGTCGAGGCTTTCTCCATTGCCAAGGCAGTGGCTTCCAAGACACGACAGCATCTGTCGGCAAACCAGGAAATGGTAGGAAAAGGGCTGGCCAATGTCGTCGCCGGAGTCACGCAGGGTTATGCAGTTTCAGGCTCATTCTCGCGTACCGCAGTGGCCTTTGACGCGGGCGCTAAAACCGGTATGACCGCTATTATCTCCGGCATTATCGTCGGTGTGACGCTGCTGTTTTTAACGCCCTTGCTCTATCACCTGCCCGTCGCAACACTGGCGGCCGTAATCATAATGGCCGTCATCGGCATGATTCACTTCGAACCGTTTAAGCACGCCTGGAAAGTGAACCCGCACGACGGCATCGTCGCGTTCGTCGTGTTCGCCGGCACCCTGATATTTGCCCCGCATCTGGAATGGGGTATCTTCATGGGCGTAGTGCTGTCACTGCTGTTCTACATCTACAAAACCATGAAGCCACATTTTGCAGAAGTATCGCTGCACGAGGATGGCACCTTCCGCGATGCTGAAATCTTCGGCATGGAAACCAGCCAGACCATGGCAATCTTCCGCTACGACGGTGACCTGTATTTTGCCAACGCAAGCTACCTCGAAAAGCAATTGCTCAATGCCGTGGCAGATAAACCCAGGTTAAAAGTCCTGGTGCTGGATCTGGAAGCGGTCGACCAGATTGACGTCACCGGGGAAGAAATGCTGACGCATATGTCGGAGCGGCTAGAAGAAGCAGGAATTGACTTCATGATCACTCGCGCAAAATTCAAAGTGACAGACGCCCTGAAACGGTCCGGACTCTACGACCGTATTGGTGAAGAGCACTTTTTTGGCAAGCGGGCGTTTGCGATGGAAGC
>CAYMFQ010000247.1:0-8369 GCA_964389335.1 uncultured Granulosicoccaceae bacterium | reverse complement strand
TAGCCATCGTCCGGCAGGTGGCGATTGAGTTCGGTTATCAGACGCGCCATATGTACCGGGCTTTCTTCCGAATACAGACGCTCTGACACATCGTCGTGCCAGGCCTGCATTTTTACCGGTACTTCGTCGATGTAGGTTTTGCGTGACTCAAGCTGTGCACCTTTGGATGACTCGTTTGCTGCCAGTGCGTCGTGCAGGTCGGCGAGGCCCGCTTTCGCATCGCCCCATAGTTTAAGCGTGGGTTCAAAGGTGCGTCCCATTTCTTCAGCAACATTATCGAGATGTATCACCGTCGCGTCAGCAGAGGGAATGGTATAGCGCTTGGTCGCGATCTCACCCAGTTTGCAGCCAGCGACCAACAAACAGTCTGATGCGTTGATCAGGTCATTGGCGATACGATCGTAGCGACCAAATAATCCGGCGCTAAGCGGTGAGGTGCAGGCGATAGCACCTTTACCTGTTAGTGTGTGTGCCACCGGAATGCCAAACGATTCGGCCAGTGCAGTCACTTCAGCGGCGGCATCTGAAATGTGTATACCGCCACCGCACAGCATCATCGGTCGTTTGGCATTGCTGAGCATGGCGGCGGCCTGTTGCAGAGCCTCACGGTCTGGCCGGCAGCGCAGTGCGGGCGCCTTTATGTGGTTGGGGTCAATAGCAAAGTCATCGTCGGTAAAGGTATACACCCCGTGCGCAACATCTTCTGCCACATCAACTACCACCGGCCCCGGACGTCCGGAAGTTGCAATGGCGAATGCCCGACGCATAATCTCCGGTATGCGCTGTATCGATTCAACCACCAGTAGTTCTTTACAGGCGGGCCGCAGTATCGATACCTGATCAGTCTCCTGTGTCATGTTTTTTCCAGAGTGCTCGCGCTGTGCATCCCCAACGATTGCAATAACCGGAGAGCCGGCATTGAGCGCTTCAACCAGACCGGTCACCAGGTTGGTGGCACCCGGACCAAGGGTGGCGTCAACCAGTCCGACACGACCGGATACCTTGGCGTAGGCATCGGCGGCAAACACCGCGCAACGCTCGTCGTTGATCAGATTGTGCTGCAGGCCAAGGCGTCTGGCTGCATCGTAAAATGGCAGCAACTGGAAGCCACCCATGCCAAACATTGGCCCCGCTTCAAATGCCAGCAGCATACGCACCAGCGCCTCGCCACCGGTGATACCGTTACTTGCAGATAGTGATTGGGTCATGTTGTGTTTCTCAAACGGGGTGTGTACGGGTTACGAGGGAATGACAGGCGCATGCGTTACTGCATCAGTTTCTCAGCTTCGGCTGCGATCATCGCCGCTGTCACTCTTAACTGATCTTCCAGGTTGGGTGCATAGGCAATCAGTGACCGCGGTGCCCCCAGTCGTTTGACGGGCGCTTTTAACTGACCGTGTGCGTGTTCCGCAACTGTGGCGGCGACTTCCGCACCAAAGCCACCAACCTGCACTGACTCGTGTGCCACCAGCAATCGACCAGTATTCCGCACGCTGTTGATAACGGTTGTTTTATCCCATGGCCACAGACTGCGCAGGTCAATAACTTCGGCATCAATGTTCTTGTCGGCCAGATTAGACGCTGCATCAAGCGCCAGGTTAGCAGTGTTTGACCAACTGACAATGGTGATGTCACGGCCAGTGCGTTGTACCTGTGCGGTGCCAAAGTCATAGCGTTGCGATGTATCGACTTCGCCTTCGTGTGCCCATATATCCTTGTGCTCAAGGTACACCACCGGGTCATCGCATTCGATGGCGGCCTTCATCATTGAGTAGTTATCCTGCGGCGTTGCCGGACAAACAACCACCAGACCGGGTATGTGTGTATACCAGCTCTCCAGTGACTGACTGTGCTGTGCCGCAGAGGA
The DNA here is from genome assembly GCA_964389335.1 of uncultured Granulosicoccaceae bacterium. Classification (GTDB taxonomy): domain Bacteria; phylum Pseudomonadota; class Gammaproteobacteria; order Granulosicoccales; family Granulosicoccaceae. The sequence goes on along the minus strand of CAYMFQ010000247.1, from coordinate 6,502 downwards.
ACGCCACATACCCATGGGTTTGCGAATAACCATGGGTGCGCGTGACTGGCCGCCAAACATAAAGCGCGCCTTGGCGATCTGGTTAACCAGCTCATCGGTAGCGCACAGCGCAAAGTCGGCAAAGCGCATTTCGACAATCGGGCGTGTGCCGGTCATGGCTGCACCAAACGCGGCGCTCATGATGGCGGCTTCTGATATCGGTGCATCAGAGATGCGTTGTGCACCAAACTCTTCGAACAAGCCCTTGTATTGCTGAAATACACCGCCGCGACCGAGGTCTTCGCCAACGCACCAGACCAATGGGTCAGCGCGCATTGCCTCGGCGACTGCCTGTTTGGCGGCTTCGGCATAAGTCATCGTGACCATTAGTATGCCTCCTGCTGCGGGCTGCCGATATCCTGCACGTCGGCAAACACACTGGTATCGTCCGGCCATGCTGCTGTGGTGGCCTGTTCCAGTGCGGCAATCATTTCTGCATCAGCTGCAGTTTTTAACTGGTCAAGTTGTTGTGGTGTTTGCCCCGCAGTCAGCAACACTTCGCGCAGTCGGTTAATTGGGTCGTTGGTTTGCGCGGCATGGTCAGCTTCGCCTTCCGGCCGATAGGTGGCCGGGTCAAAATAGGTGTGGCCGTCCAGACGATAGGTATTTGCATGCAGAAACGCCGGCTTACCGGTCTCGCGAATTTGCGTGATGAGTCGGCCACTGGTGTCAGCCACGGCGTCGGCGTCATTGCCATCGACCACTTCGGTGTGCAATCCGATGGACTGGGCACGTGCTGCCGCACCGGGGCCGGCTGTCATGCTGCTGGTCAGGGTGCTGGCTGAGTACTGGTTATCTTCGCAGATAAACAGAATTGGCAGATCAAACACACCGGCCCAGTTCAGCCCCTCGAGAAACGGACCGCGATTGGCGGCACCATCGCCAAAAAAGCAAACCACGATGGGTGCGTGCGCTGATGCGTCTGCCGCACCGGCGGCGTGCAACAGTTTGATGCCATGTGCGGCACCGGCGGCTATGGTGATGTTGGCACCGACCACACCGTTTGCGCCGAGCATGCCAACACTGAAGTCGGCAATGTGCATGGAGCCGCCCTTGCCACCGCAACTGCCATCGCGCCTGCCCAGCAGTTCCTGCATCATACTCAGCGGGCTGGCGCCCTTGGCGAGTGTATGGCCGTGGCCTCGATGGGTGGAAAGCAGATAGTCATTGTTGTCGAGGTGCATCATAACGCCGGCGGCAACGGCTTCCTGTCCAATGGACAGATGAATTGCGCCAAGTACCAGATTGTCGCGCACCGCCGCCAGTTTTGCCTGTTGCTCAAACGCACGGATGCGCTGCATCATCGTTAGCAGCGACAAGCCGCGGGCAATGTCATAGTTACTGATAAAGATCTCCTCCGTTTTTATCAGCCGCGGGTTATCGGACGCGGTTTAACAGGCACATTTGTTCGTTGCGGATACGGGTATGGCGCGAATCGGATATATTAGGGACAGTTTCCGTTCTTCTGTCAACCGGAATACCAACAATGACCGCCAGCCTAATCGATTCACTGCCACCTGAACTGAAGAATGCACTCAGTCTGCTCGACTCGATCACTGATGTGGCCGCGTCTGATGCTGGCAGGCTTGTATTGTCCGGGTCACACGGCGGGCTTTATCCGGCGTCTCTGGCTTCGCGCGCGGGTGTACGTGCGGTCGTGTTTAACGATGCGGGCATTGGACTTGACGCGGCCGGGGTTGGTGGCGTCAAGGCACTGAATGATATGAACATGGCTGCCGCTGCGGTTGATTGCTTCAGCGCTCGAATCGGTTCAACGGAAGATATGCTGGCGTTGGGTCGCATCAGTACAGTTAACGACTGCGCTGCACAAACCGGGGTGTCGATCGGTATGTCTGTGACGGACGCGCTGCAGTTGATGAATAAAGCGCGTTCACCGACGGCGACATTGCCACCGGTACCAGAGGCACGCTGGGAGTATACTGAGCCTCAATCCGGTGTTTCGCTGTTGTGCGTTGACTCGGCGTCGCTGGTAACACCGGAAGATGGAGGGCGTATTATCATCACAGGTTCGCACGGTGGTCTTATCGGTGGCGACCCGGCACGTGCGCTAAAGGCCCGCGCCAGGTTTGCGGTGTTTAATGATGCCGGAGGCGGCAAGGATGATATCGGCTGGTCGCGGCTGCCTGCGCTTGATGCAGCTGGTGTGGCAGCGGTCACGGTTGCCAGCAGCTCGGCGATTATTGGCAGCGCCCAGTCGTGTGTCGACCATGGAGTTATCAGCCATGCCAATAAACTTGCACAGCAACTGGGTGTAACCGACGGTGAGTCACTGGCCACAGCACTGACTCGTATTTGTCTTGCCACCGATGGTTAGCGCTTAGTGCACCTTTTAAATGAGTCTGGTTAGGTACTAAGTCCACCGTCGACAATTACCGTTTGCCCGGTCATGTAACTGGCACCGGCGGCAAGATAGACAATGTGTTCGGCATACTCTTCAGGCTGACCGGAACGTTGTAGCGGCACAGTGGTGTCGAATTCTGTGTCTTCAAAGCGGCACATCCAGTCCGAGTCAACAAGGCCGGGTGCAATGGCATTAACCCGGACTTCAGGTGCCAGTGCGCGTGCCCACTCGCGCGTCAGTGCGACCAGTGCTGCTTTAGTAGCACAGTAGGGTGAACTCGAACCACCGCCGCCAAAGGCTGAAACCGATGCGGTATTAACGATGGCACCACGTGATTGTCTTAATACGGGTGCAGCTGTTTTGGTGCAGCGATAAGGCCCGAGCAGATTGACACTGAGCAGTGTCTGCCACAACGATTCGTCCTGCCGTTCGAAGTCGTCCGCAGCAATTGGGGTACGCGTTGCCGGTGTACCGGCGTTGTTTATCAGGTAGTCGAGCCCCTGCATCGTTTTGACTGCGGAGTGCACCATATCGGTCGCTGCCTGCGCGTTACCGATGTCAGCTGGTGCGGCGATAGCGTTAAAGCCTTCGGTGGTTAGTTCATCGATGGTGGCATCGAGCCTGTCGCCAGGCAGATCATTGACAGCGACTATGGCGCCTGCATTGAGAAACGCACGGACGGTTGCGAGGCCAATGCCGGATGCGCCACCGGTTACCAGTACCTTGTGGTTCTGCAGATTAAAACTTATTTTCATACGCGACTAGCCAACCCTATGCTCACCGCGGTGTTACAGATCAACTTCAATCAGGCCACCATCACTGGCCGCACGGCTCTGGCAAAGAATGACATTGTTGGCACGTTGAGCTTTGGATAAAACAAAGTCCCGATGTTCAACATTGCCCGCGATCAGTCCGCATTTGCATACACCGCAAATGCCATCGGAACACTTTACGTCGACTTTGATACCGTGCTCCTGTAGTACATCGGTCGCGACTCTATCTGCCGGTATAAACAGTTCTTTGCCTGACTTTGCGAGCTTTAAGCGAAAGTCGTGGTTCACGTAGTCCGGTTGTTCCGGAACAGAAAAATACTCCAGATGCTGTGCTTCCTCAGGGTAAGCTGCTGCGTTGGCTGCTTCCACAACACTGCGCATATAGCGCTCGGCACCGCAGGTATAGATATGCCAACCTGTCTGGTAGGGCTTAATTACCTGTGTCAGATCGCAGCGAGTGCCTTCATCGGTAATATGCAGTGTTACCTTATCAGCCCATGGAAACGATTCAATGTCCTGCAGGTAACCCATCGTACTGCGTGATCGGCCGGAGTAGTGCAGTTCAAAGTCGCGACCACTGTGGTGAAGTTCGTGTGCCATGGCGATCATCGGGGTGATACCAATACCACCTCCCATCAGGATGGAGTAAGTAGCATTGGCTTCGACCGGAAAGTGATTAATCGGGCGTGAGATAAAGATCTTGCGTCCTTCGTTAAAAATGCGGTGCATCAATGTTGAACCGCCGCGACCCTCGCGCTCGTTTAACACGCCGATCTGATATACCGATCGATCCGTTGGATTGCCAGACATTGAGTACTGTCGCAGGAACTCCGGGGCAACCACAATGTCGAGATGTGCGCCGGCCTGCCACTCAGGCAGCTCGGAACCATCAATGCTGCGAAACTCGTATTTGACGATATCGGTTGCCATGCTTTCAGCTTTGGTGACCTGCACCTGTATCACCGGGCTGTCGCCATCGGCGCTGTAGATATGCACCATGCCGTCGGTGTCATTGCGCTGCAGCCTTGCTTTGTATTCATCGGCAGTGACCATAGCCTGATACGCTTCTATACCGGCTTCTCGGTCCATCGGGAATGGATACGGGTAGGGGTGAGGGGCCAGTGGTGCCGGGTACACTGCAAGTGTCTGGTCTTCGTATTTAAGATGAAGGTCTTTTTGCAACGAGCGTTCGTTAACTGGATTTTTAGTGGGGCGGTAACCACCATCCTTTTCAATTTCCAGGTCCCACCACCACTTTTTTACCGGGTTCAGGCTGCCGTTGCCAACGACGTCGTCGAGCTTTGCCAGTGCCGGCGCCAGACGAGGTACGTTCATCGCCGCCCAGCGGAAAGGCTTTTCTTTAAATATACCTTCAAGGTTCCACGGGCAGGTTTTCATGCAACGTCCGCACATGGCACCGCCCGGGGTAGTGATGCGATAGGTTGCGCACTTCTGACTGTCTGACTTCCATATCTCATAGCCGTTAAACATCAACTTGGGGCCTGCCGTGATGGCACCGGATGGACACTCGCGTGCGCACTTGTTGCATGACTCGCAAAAGTTCTGCAAGCCAAAATCAATGGGTTTATCGTGCGCCAGCGGCATGTCCGTCGACACCACGCCTGACTTCAAACGCGGTCCCAGAAACGGGTTTAAAATTACCTCACCAATACGACTGACTTCACCGAGCCCGGATAACAACAACAGAGGCGGCTGCAGTACTTCGCCGTCGAGTACCGAATGCGCTTTGGCCTTGTAACCGAGGTTGCGAATCTGTTTGGCAATGACCCCGCCCAGTAATGAAAAGCGCAGATAGGCTCTCATCGACTGTGCAACGCTGATCCAGTCATCACCAGAGGCGCCTTCCATGGTTTCGTAGCCCTGATCAATAATCATAGAGATGGCCTGATCATGTGGTGGCTCAAGCACGGCACCGGCGGCGTCGTGTGAGTACCAGGTCCAGTCCGGGCAGCGGCTGATGCCCACAGCATCAACACCAAGAAAGTAACTGGTTGCCTTGATCAGATCGGCGGCGGTTGCCGGGTCGATGTCAGCACGCGTCGGTTCAGGTTCACCATCCTGCAGCAACACAAACGCACCCAGTGCACGGCGCTGCGCCATGGACGGTGCGGCTTTGCGCGCGTAGTGACCGCCTTTGGCACCTTCCTGCAGTGGTTTACCCATATCACCAAACTGCGCGCGTGCAAACATGTCGGTGCGCTTTGGGACCCGCGCGACACGCGCTTCATCAATGTAGGTGGTGGGTTCGTCGACACGCTTCAGGGTTTCGAACGGGTGTGCGCCATCGACAAAGCGGCGCCCTGCAAACGGTACGGCGTTGCTTGCGTTTCTTGAGGCCTGAGTGCCAAGCTTCCAGCCGGGGCCGTATACACTGCTCGGCTGTGTGGTCGCCAGCGGCTGATCGACGGCCAGCTCAAACGTGGTGGTAACGGCGGCGAGTCCAAAGCGCTCACCGATGTAGGGGTGTTGCAGCTTGCCGTCTGTGCAGGTGGCGAGACCGGCGGACACTGCAAGTCGTGAAAGATCCACATCGCTTGACGATACCGTATGGGCGCGTGCATCAAAGCCGAGCACGCGCAGATAATTGGCCAGAACCACCGATGTTTCAGCAGCCAGCAAACCTGCGCGGTGCGCATAGGCACCCTCTATCCAATCTGTGCCGGGTTCGTTGTCCAGCAGCTCGCGCGGGTTTTCATACAGCAGCACAAGTGCGTGCGTGTGCGCATCAATGGTGGTTGGCGGTGCTTCCATTGATTCTTTTAGATCGGCCATGATCATATCAATGCCGGAAGCCAGGGTTTTGGTTTGCCGTGTTCTCAAGTCTTCGGCGAGGCGGCCAATGTCTGGGTTGAGTACCGGTTGCGATAACCGTTGATCAGCCTGTATCTCACAGCAACCCGCCACTGTGGCATCGGCAAAGTAGGCAAAGCCCTTCAGATGATTGGCGCGCTCCAGTGGATCGGACGGGCACTCGGCCTGTGCCTTGTTGACGAGGCCATCGCGAATCGCATCGAGCATGGCCTGATGCTCTCGCATGGCGTTGATAACAGAGTGCGGTTTGCTGCTGTTATCAAACGACAGGCCGGTGAACGCGGGCAGGGTGCTGTAGTCGGCCTGTGGCTGGCGCAGCAATCGTTCGCACGGAAATGGCCCCAGGTGCACAGGGCGGTTTTTATCGGAAAATAGTCGCACGGCTCGCAGGCGTCCCACAGGCAGGTTTACGGTAAGTGTACTTGAAGCAACCCGCTACTTAAATGTAGGGTGACGCGTTGTCGTCTTTCGTGCCGCAAATACCTGCCAGCCAGAG
>CAYMFQ010000246.1:0-8458 GCA_964389335.1 uncultured Granulosicoccaceae bacterium | reverse complement strand
GTGCCGTGCAGATAGTCTGATGCATTAGAGGCCAGAAACACCACAGGGCCGGCAAAGTCTGCGGTTTCACCCCAGCGTCCTGCCGGAATACGTTCGAGTATGGCATCGTGCCGCTTTTTGTCCTCCCGCAGTGCCTGCGTGTTGTCTGTGCTGATATAGCCAGGTGCAATGGCATTCACATTGATACCCTTGCCGGCCCATTCATTAGCAAGCGCCATGGTCAACTGGCCTACACCGCCTTTACTGGCACTGTAACCGGGCACCGTTATGCCGCCCTGAAACGTCAGCAGTGAAGCAGTGAAGATTATCTTGCCGCCACCACGCTCTATCATGCCCCGGCCAATTTCACGAGACAGTACAAACTGCGCTGACAGATTAACCTCGATGACTTCATCCCACAGTGCGTCTTCATGCTCAGCGGCAGGTGCACGTTTGATGGTACCGGCGTTGTTCACCAGGATATCAATGACTGCCTCATCGGCCTGTACCGAAGCAACAAACGCCTTGAGTTTTTCGCGGTCTGCAAAGTCACACTGATAACCGCTAAAGCGTCTGCCAAGTGCCTGCACTTCAGCCTCAACCTCGCTGCCAGTTGGCTCCAGTGTTGCGCTGACACCAATGATATCCGCACCGGCTTCAGCCAGCGCCACCGCCATTGCGCGTCCTATACCGCGCTTGCAACCGGTCACGAGTGCGGTTTTACCGCTCAGGTCAAACTGTTGCAGAACGCTCATGACTGACCACCTTCATTGTGATTACCGCTGCAATCAATCAGTGTTTTCATCGCCTTCGGATTGCCCGCCAGTTCATCGAACGCGGCTTGTATTGCGTTAAGCGGCTGCACACTGGTAATTAATTGCTTTGAGTCGATTGCACCATCTGCGACGAGCCGAATTGCTTCGTCGTAGTCATCCGGTTCGTACACCCGCGCACCAATCATTTCTATTTCCTTCCAGAAAAACTGAAACAGATCGACGGATGCCGCGCTGGCGTGAATGGCAACCATAACGATACGTCCACGCGTCGCCGTGACAGCAGTCATAAGATCGACGCCCGGCTGCGTACCGGATACTTCGAACACCACATCAAAGCCTTTACCACCAGTGGCTTGCATCAGCTCTGCAGCGGTGTCACCAGTAGACGGGTTAATGGTTGACAGCCCCATTGACTCGGCCATAGCGAGACGGTGAGTATTAATTTCTGACACAGTGACACTGGCGCCGGCATGCCTTGCCACAAGTGCGACCAGCATACCGATAGGGCCGCCACCAATCACCAGCACGTCCTCGCCTGCCTGCACTCTGCCGCGCCGCACATCGTGCACTGCCACAGCCATTGGCTCTACCAGTGCGGCATGCTGCAGCGACAGACTGGATGGCAGTTTGTGCACTGTATGAGACGGCACATTCCACTGTTGCTGAAAGGCACCATCGGTATCGAGCCCGAGGAATTTCAGGTTCTGGCAAATGTGCTTATACCCGCGCTGACATGACGGACATTCACCGCACGCATCGAGCGGCCGCACCACCACGGTATCACCAACACTAACGCCGTTAACCGCAGACCCGACGGCGCCAACAGTGCCGGACATTTCGTGACCAATCACGCGATGATTGCCGATACGCTGATCCATATGCCCAAGATATACATGCAGATCGGTACCGCAGATTCCGCAGTAGGCGACGTTTATTTGCACCTCCTCAGGACCTGGCGGCTCGGCCTCTTTCGATTCGACTGAGAAACTACGATTACCTGTGTAATAAGCAGCGGTTAGAGTCATGGCATTCCTGTGAGGGTTGAGACATGAAAGTGGCGTGCGAGTTATCAGCGCGCAGTTGGGAACATGACATCGTACAGCTCTACCGAGATCGCGTATTGTTCATTGTCGTCGGGTTTGACCATAAGATTGCAAACGATCTGCGTGTCGAGCGGTTGTAGATTGGGAAAGCTTTCGACGACTTCCATTCTTTGATCTTTGACCTCCACCAGTTGCACCGTTGTAACCACGTGATGTGTCAGCGGATCTATCGACACAGTACCGGTGGGTGCATCTATTTTTAATTTACCTCGCAACTCCTCTATTACAGCATCACGTTCAACCGTGCCAGCGCGTCTAACTGCCTCTGCCCACAGGTTTACTCCCTGATAAGTGGCGACCGCAAGCTCGTGGACTCCATCGAGGTTGCCGTAGCGCTCAGCCCAGCGGCGCAGGAAAAACTTGTTGGACGCAGTGGGCAACTCTCGCGAATAGCTGTAGACCATCATCATGCCCTCTACTTCGTCAGCTGTTAACGCCAGCTGTTCGTTACCAGCGCCCATCGTTGTGGATGCGATAGGTATGTCGCCCTTTAAGCCGGAGGTAGACCACTGACGATAAAACTCCAAATGCGCGCCACCGACCAGAATAGACACAACAAAGTCGGGCTGCGCCTCCGCAAGCTGCTCGATGCTGTCGGTGAAATCATTGTTATCCAAACCGATAAACTGCAGATCGACAATATCTGCACCATGCTTTTCAGCGAAGAACTGCACCCACTTCGCGGTGATTCTGCCGTAGTTGTAGTCGGCGGCGACAATCGCCACCCTGTCGCCCCACCGGGAAACAGTCTCGGGTAACAGCACCTGTGCCTGCTGTGCGGGCGTCACACCAGTCAGGAACGCATTGCCGTCGCACACACCACCTTCGTATTGGGTGTTATAAAAGTAGGGAATGCCGGCCTCTCTGAGTTGCTGACGAACAGTCTCGCGATCAGACGACAGAATGGCGCCATGCACAACATCGACCTGCGCCTCGATCAGCTGATCAGTGTATTCCCGATACAAGGCACTGTTTGAACGGGTATCCCACGCCACTTTTTTTAGCGGTCGCCCAAGCAGACCCCCGGACGCGTTTATTTCTTCGACGGCCAGTGTCACCGCCTTGTCCATTGAACTGCCGTAGTGACCAAAGATGCCGGAAGTATCGTGAATACTGCCAACCAGTATGGGATCCTGACTGGCTATAACCCCTGAAGGAGCAGCCTGCAGTAAAACCGCCAGCGCGAGTGAAACAAAACCAAACCTGATCATTGCAGGAACTCCCGAATATCGCAGACTGCGCACACTGGCAACCGCGTTGCAAACCATTGGTAACAACGCAGCATCATACCGAAGACCAGCGAACAATGACATATTCACCGATTCCATAGCTACGCTTTCCCGGCCGCCGCCGACACGATACCATTCTCCCCATGAGAAACTGTAACGCGGACAGCCAACGCGCTGTCATAACACTGTGCTGAAACCCGATTACTGGGGCTGGCGCGCCCGCTTCGGCATGTACATCGTATCGTGTGAGGCGGTGCCGGAAGCAGAATGGTGGGCGATGATGCCGCCCGGCATATCTGTACATGCGGCACGCATTGATGCACCGGCACCGTGGGCACATTGCAGCCACGACGGGGTATCGTTGTCGGATGACCTGGCCAGGGCGACGCATCACTTTGCATCGATGCGACTTAACGCGGTGGTCATCGGCCACAGCTCCAGCAGTCTGTTGGGGGGCGCCGGGTGGGATGACGCGGTCGTCGACACACTGAAATCCCAACTGCCGGACAGCACCCGTGTAACCACTAATGGTATTGACTGTCGCGCTGCCTGTGCGAGTTTAAGTATGCGTCGGCCGTTCGTGGTATTCCCGCCCTGGTTTAACGACAAACTCGTTAGTGCCGGTGAACACTATCTGCAGTCTTTTCATCTGCCACCTGCAGGCACATTGCTCACCGACCCCGGGCGCGGATGGCGCGAATTACCACCGGCGCAGCTATACCCTGAGGGCATGGGCTTTGAACAGGACGTGGAGTTTCTGTACCGACAGATACGCAGTGCAGTTACCTCAGATGCAGACGGTATACTGATTGCCGGTACAGGCTTTCGCTGTATTGCGATAATTGATGCACTGGAAACAGATCTCGGATTGCCGGTTGTTACTGCCAACCAGGCAAGCCTGTGGCACTGCCTGCGTCTGTCCGGTGTGAAAGACAGCATTGACGGTTACGGCCAGTTGTTTCAGCAAGAGCTATGAATTCGCGGCAGGCGGTTTGTGATCAGTATCGTCCCGAGCACCATCCTCAGAATCATCCTGAGTACGGGGGTCCGACTCCTTTTGAGTGACATCGGCAGGTTCGTTATCCTGTTCCTCAACCATCGACTCGAGTGACTCATCTTCACCGCCGCCACCCACACCGTTCTCCTGCAGCACAGGCACCGGGTCGATCAGGCGCCATGCCGGCATCGCTGACAGCGCGCTGCTCAACAGCACCCCACTTTTCATCAGCCATAAAACGTAGCTGATTGACAAGCCGACAGATACAGTTGTTATGCCTCCAAACACCACCTTATCAGCTTCAACAGCGGCAGCCAGTTCCGGCCGATTGTCATCCATTTGATCGAGAATTCTGCGCGCGGTCTGCAACTGATAGTCATCCATTGCGAAATAAAGCTGCTGCAGGCTGACAGTATTCAGCGGATCAATAACGATTGGATTATGCACCAGCGTCTCTACTGCATCATCTCGTACTATGTGCTTTATTATCTTGTCTTCAAACGATATTTCATGCTGCTGCAACATTGCCGGAGTGTAGGTAACAAAGCGTTCGTCTGTATCCGCATCGACGCTGATTGTTTCGGTTATGTTTTCGTCACGCGTATCAGTAATTGACTCTCTTCCACCGGACTGTGCTGTGTTGACAGCGGCGCTTTCGCCAGCATCCGCGGTTGACACTATGCGTTCGTCGCTGACACTCTCCTCCGGCACAGCCGTCCTGGCAGACAAAACCGCTTCCGCTGGCAGCGCCGCTGCGAGTGCCGGCTCGAGCTGCAGCGTAAACTCAGTGCTGGCGTCAGCCTGATAGTCATCAATCGCCGTAACGCGCAGTTGCAGTGCATCTGAAATGTTGATGTTTGGCACGCCGCTGAAGGTGCCGGTATCAGCATCGAAGTGTAGCCACTCCGGAAGTGCTTCTCCGTCACCCAGACTGGCCGTCAACGTTAGCGACACGTCCGGGTAGAACGACTGGAAGGTGTTCTCAGGGATGGTGAACTCAAAGTATCGGCCTGCAACAGCAAACTGATCATCGATGTCGTGCGCTGTCGGCCCATCATCGACCGGTGTAATGACGATCTCCACCCAGGCAAGACTGTCGACGGCACCATCAGCCTCGGTACTGCCGTTTGCAGTAAACGTTGCGACATCATCTTCAACAACTCGATAGCTGAAACGGTCGCTCACGGTTTCGCTGCGGTCGTGCCGATACTCAAAGGTACCATCTTCACGCAACTCCAGCGTGCCGTGTTCCGGCGCGTCAGCCATTACAGCACGAAGGTTCTCTGTTTCTGTATCGAGATCGACATCGTTGTCAAGAACTGATGCTGCACCTGACTCAAGCACAGTCACTACCCCACCCTCGTGCACGGTTAATGTGTCAGGAAACGCCACAGGCTTGTGATCACTGTTTACGTTAATGGTTATCGAGTTGGTATCTGCGGATACATTGACACCACCTGATGAGATATCGCCGTTATCGTGTAGGCGAAACACAATTAAGTCTGTCAGGCTGCCAACGGTGGTCGGGTCAGGCCGATAGACAAGCTGCTGGATACGGTTGATATCAATCACCGCGCCTGCCTGCACCACCGTATCGCCGTTGAGTAGTTCACCACTAGCAGGCACCTGCTCAAAGGAAATTGCCGTGAGTGTGTCGCCGTCAGTGCCGTCGTCAAAGCCAAGCTGCTCAAGGCTAATAAAAAGCTCTGTTGCATGGTCAGTTGCCATTTCACTGTCGACGCCAACGGGTGCCGTGGCAATATCAATCAGCGATAAACCAACACGAGACGATTCAACATCAAGCCACTGACCATCCGCTTGCCGCTGCAGCAGCAGATGAAGTTCCTGTGAATCAGCTCCGGGCTCTGTACCGTCGTGTACCAGCGTTACTCTGCCGTCGTTCAGCATTTGTTTACTGAACACAGGCATATCCACACCGGACTCGCTCTCGACTACACGTACCGTACCCGGCAACCCTGAAAGTGCAAACCTGATCGCTTCATTACCATAGAAACCGCCCGAGGTAGTTAGATGCTGTGTCGACATCACCATTGACTGCCCTTCGTGCAACGTCCAGAGTTGATCGATATTCAACTGCAGTGGCTCATAAACACTGACGTTAAACACATTTTCAACAGCGGATACCCCGTCCTCACCACCATCACTGAGCCGAAAAGCAAACCGGTCGTCACCGGCCACCGACGACAGGAACGACACATCGCCACGGTTGATATCAGCCTGAGTAAACTGGTCCCCGGCTAACAGTTCAGTACCTGCCAGCAACAGTTGCCCGGCTTCTTTATTGTCAAGCAACGTATAGGTTTTTGCCGCCGCTGACTGATCCGCGCCATCCTGATCGAAAGCATTCAACTCCGTCTTCGAAATAACAAGTGGTGTATCGACAATCGCCTGCAGGCGTTCGTTACTGGTCAGGACCGGACTCTCGTTCACATCGATCACGTCAACTGGAATCGAGAAGCTTGTGGACAATCCATTCAGTTCACTCGCGACAACGGGCAAGATAAAACTGTCCGACGTTTCATAGTCAAGCCCCGCGTCAGTTACCACCAGCGTGTTATCGGCACCAATGGCAAACGGGTATGGACCATCCTCCCCGGAAGGGGCTGACAGGGTAAATTCAAGTTCATCGTACACCGCGATATCCGTTACCACCGGCCCGAAATCGCCGTCGTCGTGTGACTCAAAGCGTATGGTTGTGGTGGAGTCGGTCGCGGTAAACTGAATGCTGTGCTGTTCCCATTGCAGATTGGCCTCGGACCAGTCCGACTGTTTTTCAAGGGTAAATTCAGTCGTTTGGTCAGCAACGGAAACGCCGAGCGCAGCGATAGTATCATGCCCGCGAAAGTTACCAGCCAGTGCGAAATGCAGTGTGTAGGGTGCACCCGGTTGAGTGACGATCTGCTGTTCGATTACACCGGGGGTTCTGCCATTGAGATCCAGCGCATATCCACCATCCGGTCCGCGCTCCCATAATTCACCACGCAAATCCACGTCGCCCGATACGACCGTCCAGCTGCCAATATGAGCACCAAAGAAAGTGCCATCGGCAGTGTAGCGAGTTACATCTGCCGCGGGACGCACAGCGTCGCTGAAGCCGCCATCACCAAGGTGGGAAAATACCGGGTCCGGATCAATCGCGGACAAAACGCCAACCGTCGTGCCTGCAGGCGCATTTTCGACGACCTGAAACGGTAACACTGTCTCATTGACAACGACAGGTGGCTGATCCGCCTCAATAATATTCATACGCAACACCGCGGTGTTTGCCGACAGATCAGCGCCGCCATTGTCGACCCCGCCATCATCCCTGACCGCGAACTCCACCGTGGTACTGACTGCATCCCCTTCAGTTACAAAGGGCGATACGTAACTGAGCTGTCCAGCTTGCAACGCTGTTGCATCAATTGTCTCGCCGACACTGACCGGTGTCTCCAGCAACAACAACTGTCCTCGTTCCGGCAAACTAATGATATCCACCGATAGCAAGCCATGGCTTTCTACCGCATCAGAGATACCGAAATACTCGGCTGTCAGTTCCAAGACGGTTCCGCCCTCTACAACCAGCGTATTGTTTACCGCGCTCGGTGCGTCGTTTACGGCCAGAACTTCCGCACTAATGGATACGGTATTTATTGAACTCAACCCTGCGTCGTCGACGGCGCGAAGCGTTATGACGTCCGACGCAATGCCATTAAAGTCCTGCGCTGGCGTCCAGTAGATCGAGTTGTTGGCATCCGCGGTGTTGTTGCTGCCCGCCACAAAATCTGTGGCCTCAGCGCTATTGGCGCCGATGCGCAGCGAACGCGTCAGATTGTCCGCAACTGACTCCACGACTATCGAAGTCACACTACCATCGACATCCTGTGCACTAAGGCTATCCTTCAACGCCTCAAATGTTAATTCCAGCGTGTTGTCTTCCCGAACTACCGGATACGGTTCGGTCACGGGTGTAATTGTCGGTGCGTCATTGACTGCCTGAATCTCTATACTGACAGGCACAGATTGCACAGACCCGAGCCCTTGTTCGTCGATCACTCTGACAACAAACGCCTCGACTGCCACGCCTGACACATCATGCGCCGGAAACCAGAACAATTGATTGTCAGCATCCACAGTGTCATTGACACCAGCCTCAAAGTCATCCGCCTGTCCGGCATCAGAACCGATCTTTAAACTGTGAGGTTGTGCCACACTTTCGACTACCACAGCATCAACAACGCCTTCGATATCCTGTGCATCGAGCAGACTGATGAGTCCTGCCAGATCGAACTCGATCACCTGGTCTTCATTGACGATCGGGTATGGGCTGGAATTTGCCGCGAGCGACGGTGCATCGTTTACCTCGGCGACATC
>CAYMFQ010000245.1:0-8459 GCA_964389335.1 uncultured Granulosicoccaceae bacterium | reverse complement strand
CTGCGGTTTAATGAGTGGAAGCTGGTCGTGACCCACCAACGCATGGAGCATGAACACAGCGCTTACGAACACGGGGCACAAGAACACAGAGCACTAGAACACAGAGCAAACGAATCTTCACAGCCACAGGCGGAGCCCGTCTATCAGTTGTATAACCTCGCAACAGACCCGAATGAAGAGACCAACCTTGCTGCAAACGCTGCTTATGAAACCCGGCTCGAAGCGATGATTGATACCATGATCGATGCGCGCTGTGCGATGGAAGATCGCACCGAGCCACGCATCGCAAAGTTCTGATATGACTCAACACCAACAACGCCCGAATATTCTCTTTATCTGCACCGATCAGCAGCGTGGTGATAGTTTGCGCTGCACGGGTGCGAGTTGGGCCGTGACACCGAACCTCGATAAGCTTGCTTCTCAGGGGGCATTGTTTCGCAACTGTTATGTGCAAAACCCGGTGTGCAGCCCGTCGCGAGCGTCGCTGTTTACCGGCAAGTATGTAGCCAGTCATGGCCTTTATGCCAATGGAGTGCCGCTGCCGGCCGATCAGAAGCTCTTTACCAGAACGCTGGCTGATGCGGGTTATGACTGCGGCATGATCGGCAAGCAGCATCTGTCTCCGTGTGATAGCTGGCAGACCGAGCCCAGGCGCGATGATGGCTATCGTGTATTCGAGTGGTCCCACGGTCCCAACCATCGGGCGCTTGAAAATGACTATCATCGCTGGCTGCGCAAGGCGCAACCAGATATTTATGCTTCAATTTTCCCTGACAAGGGCGCCAATGAAAACACCGAGTATGGCAACCGCGCCAAAGCAGGTACGCCAATCGATCGGGTGCCCAAAGAGGCGCACTACTCGCATTGGGTTGCTGAGCGTGCCATCGATTTTATTGCGCATCCACGTGACAGTGGTGAGCCATTTTGTCTCGTAGCAAACTTTTTTGATCCGCATCATCCGTTTGGAGCACCGCAGGAATTTCGCGATAAAATTAATGCTGATGACATACCGGAGCCGAACACCTTTGCGGATGAGCTGAACGACAAGCCGGCGCCACATCGTGCTTATTCGGAAAAGAGTTACAGTGGTACCGCTCCTGGCTTTCAGGACTACAGTGCTGATGAAATAAAAGAGATACGCGCTCAGTACTGGGCAATGATTGCACTGATAGATCATGAGGTCGGGCGCATCCTGCAGGCGCTTGAGCAACGCGGGCTTGCCGACAATACGCTGGTGGTTTTCACGTCCGACCACGGTGAAATGCTGGGTAACCATCAGCAGTTACTGAAAGGGCCGCAGCTATACGATGATCTGACACGCGTGCCACTGATCGCCAGATGGCCGGGGCAAATCACCGCTGGTGCTGAAATCGAGGAACTGGTGCAGTGGGTTGATTTGCCCGCCACGCTGCTTGAGGCTGCACAGTGTGCGAAAGGTCGTGGTGTGCAGGGGCAGTCGTTGTTGCCACTGGCGACAGGCTCGCCGGGTGCCGGCAGTCAATGGCGTCAGTGGGCATTGTCCGAGTATCGATACTCCGGTTTTCACACCGACCCGCTGATCATGACAACCATGCTCAGGCATAACGACTGGAAACTAATTGTCTGGCATGGCAGCCCGGCTACCGGTGCTGCGCGAGACGGCGAGCTCTATAACCTTGCCGAAGACCCCGGGGAGTTACACAACCGGTTTCACGATCCTGACTGTGCAGCCATACGTCGGCGTATGAAAGGGCTGTTGCTTGATGTTATGGCGGAAACTGAAGATCGTACCGAGCCTCAGGTGCGACCCTGGTAGAAGCTACCACTCTTTTCTGCAGTGACCTTTAAACAACGCTTTGTTTCGCGCTCGGCTTCGTTTAAAATATATGTAAATTCCATTATTGGAATATTGAATTCCATTTGCGACAGGAAGCGATGAATCCGACAGAGCGCACGCTGCAGGTTCTGGAGTACATCATGGCGGCGGGGCCGGGCCCGGTTAAGCAGGTCGATATCGCGCGTCACTGCGGGTTATCTCCATCGACGCTTAACCGAATCGTCAAGTCGCTCTCGGACTGGGGTTACCTGTTTCGTACCAGTGAAAAGTACTGCGTGCGTAATTTTCGACTCGAGCGCAACGTACCCATGTCGGACGTCTATCTTGCGCGTCTCGATGCGACGATGCGCAGCTTGTCCGCCGAGCTCGGTGTTTCAGCGGAGGTTGTGGTGGTGGCCGGACACGAACTGCTGTGGCATTCGAAGACGGATTATCCGGATCCGAATGTGGTCATTCGTGCCAACGTTGGCTTTCGCCGGTCACTGTATGAGCTCGATGTACTGTCACAGCTGTACCTCAGTCGTCTCGATTGGGAAGAGCTCGAGGCGCGTTTTTATACCGATGGTTTTTTTGCCACGGTCAGACGCACCGGACAGCAAATAAACTGGCTGCCAATTGCCGAGGTCAAAGCACAACTTGATGAGATGCGTGAGCAGGTATTCGCCGCTGACACTGAGGGTAACCACGTCGGTATTTGTCGCTACGCCACTGTGGTTGAAGATGCAGATGGACGATTCCTGCATTTGCTGACACTGGCTGAGCCCGATTCTGCGTCTTCAACAAATCCTGCAACTGACGAATCGCGCTACCGCAAAGCGTTACTCACCGCACGTGAACAATTAACTGAACTGGTGAGCGCCGAGAGTGCTGCACAGAGACTACCACCGAAGCACCACGCCATGCCGCCCAGAGGGGGCTAAGCCCGCATGGACAGTTTGACCGGGTATTTGTAGTACCCGAATTTACATCAACCAAATGGTTTCAACAGAGAGGAAAGATCAACGTGATTAGACGCATATTAGCAACGGCACTGGCCGCCAGCATGACGTTTGCAGCGCCGACTCTGGCGATGGCAGCGGATGAAGAGATCAATGTTGTGCTGTTCGGCATGCCATACACAAACGGACTGCAAAAACTGGCTGGCGACTTTGAAGCAGAAACAGGCATCAAGGCAAATATCGATGTCATCGGTCAGGACGTGTTTGAAAACCGCATAACCCTGTCGTTCACTGGCGCTACCGGTGATATCGACGTTGTGCACACGCCGGTCATTCAGGTGCAGCGCTGGGTGGCTGCCAACTGGCTAAAGCCTATCACCGCAGAAGTTGATGCGATGCCTGTTAAAGGCGATATCATGGCCGGGCCGCTCGATGCGTATCTCATCAATGGCGAGCAATGGGCAGTGCCTTATATGGCTGCCACGGGTCTGATGACCTATCGCAAGGATATTCTCGACGAAGCCGGTGTCGATGTTCCGGATACGTGGGAAGATATGCTATCGGTTGCTGAGAAAATTCATAGCGATGACACCGCCGCGATTGCCATGCGCGCAGTGCCGGGGCAGGGCTTTAATATGTTTATCTTCCCGATGGTGATGCGCGCCTATGGCGGCAAGTTTTTTGAAGACTATACCGGCGGTGACTTAACCCCTGCAATCAACTCTCCCGAAACCCTGGAGGCGCTGAATGTTTATATGAAGCTCCTCAATGATTATGGACCACAGGGAGCGGGTAACTTTAACTTTGCCGAGGTCAATGCTGCGGCTCAAAACGGTCAGATTGCTTTTGCGCTTGAAGGCACCGGTGTCGTTGCACAAATAGTCGACCCTGCTAAAAGTAAATTTGCCGACAAGACTGGTATCGCGTTGCCACCGGCCGGGCCCGCAGGTCGCTCACCGGCGATTGCCGTACACGGGCTGGGTATTCCGGCTTCAGCAAAGAACCCCGAGCTATCGGCAAAGTTTATCGAGTGGGCTGTGAGCACAGAGACGATGACAAAGATCGCGCTGTCAGAGTCGTTTTCGAATTTCACCACCGCGCCGGTTGCAGCAAACCCTGAAGTCATCGACAAGTACGCAAAGGTGCACCCGGACTTTCTGAAGATGCAGGCTGATGCATTAAACCAGGCTATTGGGCACTATCGACCGCTGTTGCCTGACTGGCCGGCACTCGGACAGGCCATTGGAGAAAACATTAACGCTGCGCTCAATGGACTGGTGTCTCCGGAAGAGGCACTTGAAAGTGCAGAGCAGGACATGCGAGACATACTTGGACTGTAAGATGTCCGGGGGCTTCCGGGGGCGTGCCCCTGGACTGACCTCGTAACATAATGGCAAGTAAAAACAACAAGCCCGGTGCAACCTACGAACTGGAGCGCGGCTATCGCCGGATGATTATTCCGGCGATAATTGCCGTAGCACTTTTTGCCGTGGTGCCGCTGGCGGGCATGCTGGCGCTGTCGTTTAGCGACTACCACCTGATTCGCGGCACCAATGGCGAGTTCGGCTTTCGCAACTTTATGCGGTTACTGAACGACAAGCGGCTCGTGAATTCGATCTACGTCATGTCGGTGTTGTCGTTATTCGGTGTGGCGGCGCAGGTGATTATCGGTACTGCTGTGGCAGTGGGCCTGCAAAAGATCGTTGGCAGGTGGCGTCTCGGGCGGGTGTTGTTCCTGGTGCCCTATGCCGTGCCGCATGTAGCGGTTGCATTAATCTGGTTGTCGCTGTTTACGCCGACGCTGTCACCGATCAACGCGTTTTTTGATCTCTTCGGCATCACCGTGCCCAGCTTTCTGACATCGCAAAACGGTGCCATGTTCGCCATTGTTGTTGCGGATACCTGGACGAACTTTCCCTTTGCGATGCTGATAATTCTGGCGGCGCTGCAGGGCATTTCTCCTGACCTTGACGAGGCAGCCGCGCTCGATGGTGCGTCCAGAATCAATACGTTTATTTTTATAACGCTGCCACTACTGGTGCCGGCGCTATTGATGGTGACACTGTTTCGGTTTATTGATTCGCTAAAGCACTTTCCGATGATTTTTGTGATGACCAAGGGAGGGCCGGGGCGTTCGACTCAGGCGACTAATTTTTACGCCTATGTACAAACGTTTCAAAATTCCAATGTGGCCTATGGGGCGGCTATCGCTGTGTTGTTGTTTTTGATGGCGGCGCTGATTAGCTTCTATGTGGCCAGACTCAACCAGCGGATCTCGTCGTGATTGATCGCAGCCCAGCCTACCGAGTTAAGCGCTGGTTTGGCGTGACACTGATGTTAGTGTTGCTGGCGTTTGCTGCTCTGCCAACGCTTTGGGCACTGTTGTTGTCGGTGCGGGCGCCTGACTCAATCTTTGAGCCCATCTGGCAAAGCCCGCTGGCCGTAACGCTGGATAACTTCTTTAAGATTACCCGTTCAGATTTTCCCGGTGCACTGCTGAACAGTTTTATCACGGCCGGTACCTCAACGCTTTTGGCAATGCTGGTTGGTGTGCCGGCGGGCTTTGCACTGGCCAAGTCACGCGTGTCCGGCAAGTTTGTCGCCTCATGGGTGTTGTTGTTATTGCGCATGGCGCCACCGGTGGGGTTCGTCATACCTTTATTTTTGGCTTATGTGCATGCAGGTCTTATCGATACTTACACCGGGTTGATCTTCGCTTACATGACACTTACGTTGCCGTTGATTGTCTGGTCGATGTGGAATTCGTTTGCACAGGTGCCGGATGAGCTGATAGAAGCCGCTATCATGGACGGCGCCAGTCTCACCAAAGCGTTTCTGCTGGTGGCTTTACCAGCGGCCAGGCCCGGTGCGGTTGCAGCGGCGATACTCGGTTTTCTGGTGGCGTGGAATGATTTCTTCTACGCGTTAATCATTACCCGCTCAGGCACCACTACCGCGCCCGTGGCTGTGATGAACTTCATTTCGTACGATAGTGTCGACTGGGCGTCGATTGCGGTAGCCAGTATTGCGCTGACGTTGCCTATCCTGCCGCTGATGGCAATCGCCAACCGCTATATTGTCCAGTCACTGTCCGGTGCTGTAAAAGGATAACCATGAGCAAACGTCCGAACATTGTTTTTATCATCACCGACCAGCAGCGCTACGACACTATCGCCGCACTTGGCTACGATCATATGCTCACGCCAAACCTCGATAAGCTGGCAAAGCGTGGAACGGTGTTTGAGAATATGTATATTACCGCGCCGTCCTGTGCGCCGTCGCGTGCATCATTGTTTAGTGGTGTTTACCCACACACCAATGGGGTATTTCGCAACGATGAACCGTGGAACTATTGCTGGGTAAAAGACCTTGCCGAGGCAGGCTACCGTACGGTAAATGTGGGTAAAATGCATACCATGCCGGTGGAAGGCGCGTTTGGTTTTCAGGAGCGCCACGTTACTGAAAACAAAGATCGCGATCATCCAAACCTGCCGTTTTACCTTGATAACTGGGATAAAGCCTATTTTCTGCGCGGGCTTGAAAAACCCTCGCGGGTGACACAGCGACGCCGTGATGACTACGCCGATCTGCTAGGCGCCTGGACCTGGCCGCACGATGAGATCATGCATCCTGATGTATTTACCGGCCAAATGGCCTGCTGGTGGCTGGATCGCTTTACCGGCACTGAGCCGTTTTTCCTGCAGGTCGGTATACCGGGCCCTCATCCCCCTTACGACCCGACTGCCGAGTATCTTGCAATGTATGAGGGCAGGGAACTTCCCGCACCCATTCCACCCGATCCCGAGTCACAGCCGAAGGCCATGCGTGAACTGCGCGAGTTTCACCTGGGTGAAGATGCGGATGGCGTGGTGCATTTGGCTGAGCCAACGCCTGAACAATCACAACGACAGCGTGCGCACTACTATGCCAATGTCAGCATGATCGATAAGCAGGTTGGCGATATTCTGGATGCACTGGAAGCACGTGGTGCACTTGACGACACTATCGTTATATTCACGTCTGATCATGGTGACTGCCTGGGCGACCACGGTCATTCGCAGAAATGGAATATGTACCAGTCCACTGTGCATGTGCCTGCGATTGTCGCGGGCCCGGGAATTCCGCAGGATCAGCGCGTTAAAGACAATGTAGCACTGTTCGACTTTGCACCAACCATTCTGGAATTCGCCGGAGTTACCGTACCTGGCTGGATGGAAGCAGAGACACTGGCGCCTTATTTCAACGACGGTGCTGAGCAGGGCAGGCGTCGTGTATACGCCGAGCACTCCAACGATGCGCTGTTAACCGGTACGCGATTTATGACCATGGTGCTCGACGGCACAATGAAGCTGGTGCACTTCGTTGATGACAACGAGGGTATGTTGTTCGACCTGGCAGCTGATCCGGATGAGCAACATAATCTTTGGAACGATCCGGACCATGCCGAAACGCGCAACTGGCTGATTGACGAGATATTCAACTGGCGCCTGGAAAGCAGCATGCAAACGCAGGGTTATATCGATGCCTGCGTTCGCGGGGCACACGCGATGATGTCACCACCATTGACTGCTGCACGCGGACAACATCGCGACGGGGCGCGATAGCATGGGCAGTATTCAGCTCAGCGATGTGCAGAAAAGCTTCGGTGATGTGGAAGTCATTCGACCGCTGAACCTTGATATACAGGATGGTGAGTTCGTTGTGTTTGTTGGACCATCCGGTTGCGGTAAGTCAACGCTGCTGCGCTTGATAGCCGGACTGGAAGATACCACGGCCGGCAGCATCGCTATTGACGGTAAAGATGCAACCGATTTACCGCCCGGCAGACGTGGGCTTGCCATGGTTTTTCAGTCGTATGCGCTATACCCGCATATGACAGTACGAAAAAATATCGCGTTCCCGATGCGCATGGCAAAAATACCCAAGGCAGAGCAGGCGCGGCGCATACAGGCCGCTGCAGAAGTGCTCAACCTGACGGATTATCTCGACCGGCGCCCGGGGCAACTGTCCGGTGGCCAAAGGCAGCGTGTTGCCATTGGACGTGCGATAGTTCGAGAGCCATCTGCGTTTCTGTTTGATGAACCACTGTCCAACCTCGACGCCGCGCTGCGCGTTGGTATGCGGCTTGAGATTAGCGAACTGCACAAGCGTCTGAAAACCACCATGATCTACGTCACGCACGATCAGGTCGAGGCGATGACCATGGCAGACAAAATCGTCGTGTTAAACGATGGTGTAATCGAACAGGTTGGCAGCCCGCTGGAACTATACCGTTCGCCGCGCAACCTGTTTGTTGCGCGTTTTATCGGCTCTCCGATGATGAATGTTATCGAAGGTGATGCGGCAGCTGAGCAAAATGCCAGCACGCTTGGCATTCGACCGGAGCACTTGTCACTGTCACAAGACAGCGGTCTATGGCATGGCACCGTTGGTGTTGCCGAGCACCTTGGCAGTGACACGTTTGTACATGTGCAGGTAGATGGATTGACTACGCCCCTGACCGTTCGTGCACCGGGTGATATGGAGATCAGCTATCAGCAGCGTATCTTTATTACGCCGGATGCTGCGCATATGCACAGATTTGATGGTAGTGGTTTGCGGATTTCATGAGCCCGCCGGTGGGAGTTGATCCCCGATCGGCGAACTCTACTACTTAGAGTCTGCTGACAAAAATGAATTTTGGAGGGACGAGCGTTCAACCACAT
>CAYMFQ010000244.1:0-8518 GCA_964389335.1 uncultured Granulosicoccaceae bacterium | reverse complement strand
TTGCCTTCATCATTTCCTGCAATGGAATACCCAGCTGCATAAAGCGCTGCATCGGATTGGCATCTTTAGCCAGCAGCGATTCAACAAACGCCGCTTTCATTTCCGGTGTCATATGTTTGTCTGCCTCACCGAGCATACAGAGGCAATCGTCGATGGTCATGCCTTCGGCTTCATACTCGGCTTTGCCCTGCTCACAAGCCTCCTGATTACCGGGTGTCGCATGTGCATCAGACAGGTTCAGCACAAGCGCTGAAATGGACAGTGCTGCGGTAAAGGCAGCGCAGGCAGCGGGGTTTGTAATGGGCCGCGTCATAAAAAAATCCTTTTTTAATGAGTGAGTGCCAGTCTATGCTAGCAGAAACCCGCCGTCGCCCGCAGGTAAGAGCGTCATATCACTCGAAACAACCGTCACGAGCCTCCGGTTTCTGCTTCGTGCATCTCGCGCAGTGCCACGCGTCGAACCTTACCGGTGGTGGTCATCGGCAACTCATCAATAAAGGCTATTTCGCGCGGGTATTCATGCGCTGCCAGTTGAGATTTTACCGATTGCTGAATCTCCGCTGCGAGCGCATCACTTGCCTCTGCATCGCTGGTCAGTACGACATACGCTTTGACGATTTGTCCGCGCAGTTCATCCGGCACACCAATAACGGCACACTGCGCTACCGATGGATGTTTGATCAGTGAGTCTTCCACTTCCCCGGGACCGATTCTATAACCTGCCGACGAAATGACATCGTCGTCCCGCCCCAGAAACCACAGATACCCTTCATCGTCGCGATAACACAGATCACCAAGGCCCCAGTATTCGCCGCGAAACTTACCGCGGGTGGCTTCTTCACGGTTCCAGTAACCGAGGAACATGACCGGGTCATCGCGGTGTGCTGCCAGTTCACCGGTTTCGCCAATTGGCATGATCTCGCCTTCGGCGCTTACCGGCTCCACTCTGTGACCGGGATAAGCCTTACCCATCGAACCGGGTTTAACCGGATAAATTGCCGAGCAGTTGCCGACGATATAGTTGAATTCGGTCTGACCACACATCTCATTGACCTGTAGACCGAACGTCTCCTCAGACCAGTGGTAGATTTCCGCACCCAGGGTTTCACCGGCTGACATGATGCTGCGAAACGCGAAGTCAAAGCGCTCGATATTTGGCACTTGCCTTAACATTTTTAGCGCCGTAGGCGGGATAAAACCATTGGTGACCCGATACTTCTGCAGCAGGTGGCAGACGCGTTCCGGATCGAAGCCGCGCGACTCGTACCCCAGCACCGGTATGCCGTAACACCACGATGGCAACAGCGCATCCAGCAGTCCGCCGGTCCATGCCCAGTCCGCCGGTGTCCAGAACACATCGTGCGTCTGGGGAAAGAAGTTTTGTGACAGTTCGAAGCCGGTAAGATTACCGATCAAACAACGATGTGCACCCAGCGCGCCTTTTGGCGGACCAGTGGTACCCGAGGTATAAATAAGAAAAGCAGGGTCGTCAGCCAATGTCTGCAGCGGATCGAATTGGTCACGTGCTTTCTCGAGCAGCGGCCACAGCCCCTGCTCTGCGTTGCTGTCGTCGCAGTCGATTATGGTGTGCAGCTCGGGCAACTGCGATTGCATTGACTGCAGCAGTTCGCGATGATTCTTATCAACCAGAATAGCGCTGGCACCACTATCCTGCAGCCGATAGGACAACGCATCTTCACCAAACATCACCGATAACGGCAGCGCGATCGCGCCGATGATTGAGATCGCTATATGAGCTACCCCTGCCTCGTAGCGTTGCGGCAACACAATGCCAACCCGATCCCCCGGTTTTATGCCTTTGGCAACGAGCACGTTGGCAAGCCGATAGGCGTCGCGCTGTAACTGACCAAAGGTAAACGACTGCTCTTCACCGCGCTCGTTTTCATAGTACAGCGCGATAGAATCAGGTGTCCGATCTGCCGCGGCGGCTGATGCCACACCGATATTAAAGTGCTTTGGTATAGACCAGCGAAAGTCCTGACACAGTTGGTCGTAGTCGTACCTGCCGGCTTTAACGAGTGGCTGCAACTGTTACTCCTGTTATATCTGGGGACATTATCTACAGGGTACGCTGCAAGCTTACGAAAAAAAAGCTCGATAACAATACCAGCTGGTTCCGCGTGTTACGCAGACAACCTGGCGACAGAGGCGAAATATCTCCGGAATTACAGCCCGGCTTTTGAGACCAGTGCTACGCGCGGGTCACAGGCGGCTGCGCCGTACTGACAGCCCACTCCGGCTTAAATTGCAGTATCCGAACACTGGCAGGCAAAACCGGATTAAACATTTTATTGTGCCAGTAGACAGTCTGATACATCGGGTCTGTATCAGTCAGCGCACCCACATTGCAGTGCAGTTGAAAGGATTGCTGGTACTGGCTGAACTCCAGGCGACACTCACCCTGCTCTTCAAGTAAGTCGGCAAGTTCCGAATCTACCGCAAAGGTTGCCAGCAAAGAATCAGTGAAGGTTTTCGGGTGTTGGTAGTAGGCGGAACCAAGCAGCTTTATTGCCGCCTGGTGACGCAGGTTTGGATCGTGTGTTTTTTTGCAAATGTGTTGAAACTCACTGGTGATCTCTTCTGAGTCTGCCAGCGCCAGCCCAGTGTTGATCGGCCCAAGGTTTCGGTCAGATACCTTTACGTAGAGACCAGCGCGCATACCTTCGCTCGGGCGGCCATCGTTCTTGCGAACCGCCTGTTGCCGCAACCGGCATTGCCAGCCAATAAAGTAGTCCCGAAGGTTGTCTGCCTGCGCGCTCATAGTTTGTCTCCGATAGGTATTGCCTGCGCTGCTGACGCAGGTTAACAATCCAGGGTATTGCGTCGCTCCCAGTCACTGAGATGCGATGTGTATTCATGCCATTCCTGCATTTTCAACTTGATGTACGCCTGTATCAGCTCGTCACCCAGTTGCTCCGCGAGCGGCTTGCTGCTTTCCAAAAGCCGTAACGCGTCGTGCAGTGTTGAGGGTAGCTTCTTCGCACCTTTAACCTTGTGACCCTCTTCGTACATATTCAAATGCACAGGCTTTCCGGGGTCGCGATCATTGGCGATACCATCGAGCCCCGCCGCCAGAAAACCCGCCTGCATTAAGTAAGGATTGGCAGCGCCATCCATCAGTCGCAATTCGAAGCGACCATCATCAGGTACGCGAATCATGTGCGTGCGGTTATTACCCGAGTAAGTCACCGCGTTTGGCGACCACGTGGCACCCGACGAGGTAACCGGCGCACCAATTCGTTTGTAACTGTTGACCGTTGGATTAAAGATCGCGCACAGCGACGTTGCGTTGTGCATGATGCCGCCTAAAAACTGATACGCCAGTGGTGACAGTCCCAGATCATCTTTCTTGTTCAGAAACAGATTTTTGCGCGCAGTTTTATCCCATAACGAAACATGCGCATGGCAGCCGTTGCCGGTTAGATGGGCAAACGGCTTGGGCATAAAGGTCGCACGCATTTCATGGTTTTCAGCGATGGTTTTGACCATGTATTTAAAGAACACATGGCGATCAGCGGTCTTTAACGCATCGTCGTAGTCCCAGTTCATTTCAAACTGGCCGTTGGCGTCTTCGTGATCGTTTTGGTAAGGCCCCCATCCCAGCTCGATCATGGCGTTACAAATTTCGCTGACCACGGGGAACCGACGCATCAGCGCCTGTTGGTCATAACAGGGCTTCGACTGCACATCCGCTGCGTCATAAATAGCGCTGGCGTCGTCGTTGATCAGAAAATACTCGCATTCAACACCGGTTTTCATGCGATACCCCATCGCCTCGGCCTTGGCAAGCTGACGCTTCAAAGCAACTCGTGGTGACGCTTCAACCTCTTTGCCATCCATCCACAGATCTGCTGCTACCCATGCTACCTCGGGTTTCCACGGCAGCTGAATAACGCTGTCGGCATCTGGAATGGCAAACATATCCGGGTGTGCCGGTGTCATGTCGAGCCACGAGGCAAAGCCCGCAAACCCCGCACCTTCTTTTTGCATTCCCTTGATTGCACGTGTGGGCACAAGTTTGGCGCGCAGCACGCCGAACAAATCAACAAAGCTGACCAGGAAGTACTCTACCTTGTTGGTATTGGCCCATTTCTCAAGATCTTTTGCCATTGCTTATTCCCCCGAATCTTATGGTTGTGGTTTAGTAGCCGTTGCCTGGAATCCAGTTGGTGCCAGCCAGCGGGACGTTGGCCATCGCCGCAGCTTCTACCGTGAGTGCAACCATATCTTCCGGCTCCAGATTGTGCACATGGCTTTTACCGCAGGCGCGTGCCAGTGTTTGTGTTTCCAGTGTCAGGCAACTTAGGTAGTTGGCGAGCCTGCGCCCGCCGAGCTCAGGATCAAGCCGTTTGGCAAGCTCCGGGTCCTGAGTGCAGATACCGGCCGGGTCACGTCCGTCCTGCCAGTCGTCATAATAACCGGCCGAGGTGCCAAGCTTGCGATATTCCTCCTCGTACTCGGGGCTGTTATCACCCAGCGCGATTAACGCGGCGGTGCCAATCGATACCGCATCAGCCCCCATAGCCAGTGCCTTGGCGACATCCGCACCGCTGCGAATACCGCCGGATACAACTAACTGTACCTTGCGATGCATGTCGAGTTCGCGTAGTGCATCAACTGCCTGACGTATGGCTGGCAACGTGGGTATGCCCACGTGCTCGATAAAGACATCCTGCGTGGCCGCGGTACCACCCTGCATACCATCAAGCACAACCACATCGGCACCGGACTTAACCGCAAGCGCCGTGTCGTAGTAGGGCCGCGATGCACCAATCTTTGCGTAGATGGGTTTTTCCCAGTCGGTGATCTCGCGCAGTTCGTTGATTTTAATTTCCAGATCGTCGGGGCCGGTCCAGTCCGGATGCCGACAGGCGCTGCGCTGATCAATGCCTTCGGGAAGGTCTCGCATACCGGCAACCCGCTCACTGATTTTGACCCCGAGCAACATACCACCGCCGCCAGGCTTGGCGCCCTGCCCGACGACAATTTCGATCGCATCCGCCTTGCGCAGATCAGCCGGGTTCATGCCATAGCGAGAAGGCAGATACTGGTACACCAGCAAATCTGAGTGACCGCGTTCCTCCGGAGTCATGCCGCCATCACCGGTGGTGGTGCTGGTACCCATGGTACTGGCACCACGACCAAGCGCTTCTTTAGCCTGCGCTGACAATGCACCAAAGCTCATACCGGCAATGGTTATCGGAATTTTCAGCTCGATGGGTTTTTTCGCAAAGCGAGTACCGAGCGTGACTGAGGTATCACACGTTTCGCGATAACCTTCCAGTGGATAACGAGACATGCTGGCGCCGAGGAACAATAGATCATCAAAATCCGGGACTCGGCGCTTTGCACCAAAGCCGCGGATATCGTAAATGCCCTCGCGTGCAGCGCGTTGTATCTCCGCAATCACATGCCGAGGGAAAGTGGCCGACTCACGCAATCTGGAATGCAGTTCATCAGTCATAGGGTCAGTGGCTCCAAAAGCAGGTCGTTGCGGGTTCTGCACAATAAAAACTAATAAGCATTGGCATTGTCGATGTTGAAGTGATACAGCGAACGGGCAGATCCATAGCGTCTGAACTCACTGGCTCTGTAACTGTCGATGCGGGCCGCCTGTAGTAACTCTTCGAGCTCTTTGACGTGCTCATCGCGCATTTCTTTTTCCACACAGTCTGCACCGAGGCTTGCTACCTTGCCGCGAACATAGAGGCGTGCCTCATAGATAGAGTCACCCAGTGCATCGCCGGCATCACCACACACAACCAGCCTGCCCTTTTGCGCCATAAAGGCAGACATATGACCCACGGATCCGCCGACGACGATGTCAGAGCCTTTCATAGAGATACCACAGCGTGCCGCCGCATTGCCTTCTATAACAATCAGACCTCCATGGGAAGTAGCCGCACAGTACTGAGAGGCATCGCCCGTTACTCGAACACTGCCAGACATCATATTTTCGGCGAGGCCCGGGCCTGCGTTGCCATCGACAATGATATCAGCGTCAGCATTCATACCGGCACAGTAATAACCTACATGGCCATGTACTTTCACGGTCACCGGCACCATTGCGCCAACGGCAACGGAATGCTTGCCTCCCGGGTTGGTGACTTCAATATCAGCAGTCGTCGCAGACTCATGCAACAACTGGTTGAGTTCACGTATACCTTGCGTGGAAAGGTCTATTTTATTCATAGCGGTGGTACCGGGCTATCGTGGCGCACATGACAGTGCTTTCGATTGCGTGTGGAGGTGATTTCGATGGCATCAAGCTATTGCCACTGAAAAACAATGTTGTATCTATTGCCTGCGCCAGCTGTATATCTTTGCGGGCTGCGGTTCCCAAATTTTGGCCTTGTCGGCACCGGGTAACTGAGCAATGGCACGATACTCTGACGACATCGCAGCCCAGTCATCCGTTTCCGCAATAATGGCAGGCTTACAGCCGATTGGGTCACGCAGCACGGCAAAACCCTCTCGCGTGCCTATGGCAAAGGTATAAAATCCGTCGAGATCCTCAATCGCATGATGCAACGCATCGTCGAGATCATCACCTTCCTGCAATCGCCAGTTCAGATAACCCGCCGCCACTTCACTGTCGTTGTCGGTTTGAAAGCTGATGCCGCGCGATTGTAAATCCTCTCGCAGTCGGTTGTGATTGGACAGGCTGCCGTTGTGTACGAGACACAAATCATCACCGGTGGAGAACGGGTGAGAGTGCTCAGTCGTGACAGCGCTTTCGGTCGCCATTCGCGTATGCCCCAGCGCGTGAGTACCGGTGTAATCGGCAACGTTGAAACCATCGATAAAGCTGGCTGGAGAACCTTTCTCTTTGTAGATTTCGATTTTCTTGCCGGAACTGTTAATGCGGATATGGGCAAAGTCCTGCAACCATTCCTGCATTTGCGACAATGATCGACACGTGTGAACGACGGCGTGGTTTAAGTGCGGGTGCACAGTCGCCGCGGCATCCTGAGTCTGCAACTCCGTTGCGAAGGCATCCCAGTCTGGAGTGGCCTCACTGCTGAACAACGTCAGCTTTAACTGTGACTGATCGACCTCGTTGCGATAGACCGCCGCACCGGCACTGTCCGGGCCACGCTCGGACATCTCCATAAGCATAGCGGCGACATGGCGACCGAGGCTGCTCTCAAGTTCAGGGTTTTTAACAAACAGACCAACGATGCCGCACATAATCTCTAGCGCCTAACAGGGGACCGGAGATTATTACCACTAAATCTGCCTGCGGACAATAGCACCAAAAGCTCGCAACCAATTGCGAGCCATTACCCCCTACTCCACAACGAACTCAATGCGTCTGTTTCGCGCCCTGTTTTTTCTGGTGTCGTTTGGAAAGCGCGGACGCGATTCACCATAGCCAACCGGTCGAAGGCGATTGTCAGAAACACCCTGGCGGATCAGGTACTGGTAAACGCTGTTGGCTCTGCTTGTGGAAATCTGCATATTGATGTCGTCACTGCCGCGAGAGTCTGTGTGCCCTTCGATTAACAGGTTCATATCGGGACAGCGATTGACGATGTCGGTCAGGCTGTCCAGAAACCCGAAACTGGATGACCTGATATCGCTACTGTTGAGGTCAAAGTTTATCGCATCGGAGCGAGAGAGGATTTCAAAACGTCCGATACATTCCTCACTGGAGAAATCTCCGTCTGTTTCCAGTGCCACCGGTGTGACTGGCTCTTCGGTTTCGACAGCTGCAGGGGTCGCGGCCGCATCGACCACTTCGATTTGTTTTTTGAAAGTCAGATCGAAAAGCACGGAGCTAGTGGGGACAATTTGCACATCGGCGGCTTCCTGCAGTTTTTCAACCCCGCCCAGCAGGTCAAAATCTGCCACATCAATTGTCACTGGCGACGAAGTGTTAATGGCAACCTGATCATCAGCAAACATAGTCAGCACTGTTTCGGCCGTTAGAGTTTGCGTGACGCCATGCAGGTCCAGTTCGAACTCGATCGGGACCTGCAGGCGGCGTTGCGATTCCAGCGCCGCCAAAATGCCCTCTTCCAAACGGGCCGTTACCGTTGCGGTTGGGAACTTGTATGTTTCAAAGAAAAGAAATCGCATGCGGACGTTACGCAGGTCGACCTTGGTATCAACCGAATCCAGTTCGATGCGCATCGTCACCTCACCGGTGGGGTCAACACCACCACTGAAGGTTGCAAAACCGCTGGTTTCGACCTTCGTCCCGTTTTTCACCGATTGGAATTTGATGCTGGATTGCGTGGGGTCAAGCTCCCAGCTGCTGCCAAGAATACTCGCCTGGATTGGGCCCGCCAGCAACAACGCTGCCGCGACTACGAATGTCGCGATTCGGGCAGACACCACCCTAGAGACAAACTGTAAAGACCTATCGTAAAAAGCACATCTGCGCATAAAGGAGACCACCAACAGTAACTAAAAAATTGATCGCTACAGTTGAAACGTCCCTGTTCGATCACCTGCATCGATTTATAGCGAGGGGCTGGAGGCTTGTCAATTA
>CAYMFQ010000243.1:0-8618 GCA_964389335.1 uncultured Granulosicoccaceae bacterium | reverse complement strand
TTTGTCTGCTGTAGATCCGTTGCACACGATTGCCCTACCAGCTTCCGCTGTTTTTCATTGATGACCAGGGTTCTGCCGGTGCCAGTGCATCGCCCTTTTGCAGCAGTTCAATGGAAATACCATCGGGTGATTTTATGAATGCCATGCTGCCATCTCTGGGTGGTCTGTTGATGGTGACGCCGTTATCCATCAGTTGCTGGCACGTTTCGTAAATATTGTCTACGCGGTAGGCAAGATGGCCAAAGTTGCGACCAGAGGCATAGTCCTCTACTTTGCCGTCTTCGTCGGGCCAGTTGTAGGTCAATTCAAGCAGTGGCGCTTTGCTGACTTTGGCTGTTGCTTCATCAGCGGTTGCAGCGAGGAAAATCAGAGTAAATCTGCCCCCTTCGTTCTCGATGCGGTTGGTTTCGACCATACCCAGCTTGTTGCAATAAAAGTCGAGGGATTTGTCGATGTCCTGAATGCGGACCATGGTGTGAAGGTATTCCATTGCTGCCTCTCTTGCTAGATGTGTGTCATTCCCGCTTGGGCGTACGGTTGGCCGCGGGATTGCTATCAATATTCGTTGCTCATCGGGTTGTAACACGCCTGTGATCAAGTGTCTAAATATGTGTAACCTCTTCACATCCGGAGCGTAATTATGCAGTCCCTTAAATCACCTCTAGGCAGGCTCCTGACCGCATTGTCGGTGGCTGTGGTTCTATCATCGAATAGCGTTGCACAGCAGACTGAGTCTGGCTGCGACTATTCCGCTGCAGCTGAGAATTTTGGCTGGGGCTGGGATCCGATCACCGGCATCAGTTGCCCTCCGACAGATACGGATCAGATCATTGATCTGTACTTGCCGTCCCCCGGCGCTGATGAGCCATCCAGGGAGACATTGATTGATGAGCTACGCACAGATTATTGCGACTACACCGACGCAGCCCTGCACAGTGGCTGGGGCTGGAATAACGTGCTGCTGGAAAGTTGTCCACCGCTTTTGCCAAATACTGCACCGGTGGTCATTAACGAATTTGCATTGCCGTTTCTCGATTACCCACTTCACCTGCAGGTAAGCAGTGACAGTATCCTGTACCTGTTTCACCCGGCCAAGAACACTCTGGCGGCCCGTCAGACTGACGGCACACTGCTGTGGGAAGAGCCACTCGAAAATTCTACCTTCCTTACAGATATTCAGCTTTCACCGAATCAGGATCTACTGCTTGGCAGCAGCCTCGGCGGCAGGCTGGTTGTGTTTCGTACCGATGGGTCTGTCGCCTGGCAAGTCGATCAACCTGGCGTTTCGAACTCAGGGCCCGATATCCAGGTGGGCGATAAGGCAATCATCGCGTATTACGTACCCGAGGAAAGGTTCGATATGGATCCGTTTATTGTGTCCTACGATTTCGACGGTACCGTTCGATGGAGATACGAAGGCCCGGCACACCAGGCAAAGCAAATTGAGGAATTCACGCTGGGCGCAGACGGGCTTGTTTATATTCGAGTCAGCGAACCGGAACTTGATGGCAAGCGTTATGTGATAGTGGAACAATAGAGGTAGAGCAATAGAAGTAGAAGAGCGATACAGAGCGCATTACTTTCGCTCAATTGCCGGGTGTTACTGACGTTTTAGGTATTCGTTTTACCGACTGTATAGCGACTGGTTATACAGTCAGATTTCCCTGAACAAAAAGCGTTATGTGTTTCGCATTTTATCTGCATTCTTACTATTCCAGCAGTACTCCCGTCCAATCCTGGCAGGCCTAACAGCATACAAAAAAAACACAGGCAATGATCTGTGCAGAACTCTGGTTCTACTATACTAAGCTTGTTCTAAAACTGAACGCTATTCTAAGTATTTGGCAGCTTATCTATGCTGCTGGCTTTGAGATCAGGGAATGCTCGCAGATATTAATCCGGCACTGCTGCTTGACCAAATCGGTGCTGCACAGGCGACGCCGCTCGCGATTAAAGACCTTAATCATCGCTTTGTCTATGTCAACGACTCGTTCTGCAAGGCAGTGGGTTTTTCCAGAACGGCGCTCATTGGCAGTGATGACCTTGAACTCGGCAGGCCCAGACATATGGTGCTGGGTGACCCGGAATCCGGTTGGCCGGGACTCTGGGCACTCGACGATCAGGTCATCAATGAACAACAACCTTCCCGAAATATTGATTCCGGCAGCGGACGTGCCTCGACCACAGAGACCATACGCATCCCGCTGGTTAATAAGCATGGCAAAGCGGTCGGACTGGCGGTGCAACTGGTTGATGTATCTGAAGTCCGCGAGTTAAAGCAGCGCATTGCAAACAATATCGATGCACTGTCGCTGCGTGAGGGCGAAATCTCAACAATGGAGTCAGTACTGGCATCGCTGATGGCCTGCCAGGACACCAACACGCTGCTTGATCAATTGGCACACATCCTTGTGGAGCGTACCCGAGCTGACTGTTGTTACGCCGCAACGTTGCATGAGTCCGGCGAGTTTATGGAGATCGTCGCCGCCAACGGCAACCATTCCTCGGAGTATCTGGGTGGGCAGTTCCGGCGCAATGAAGGAACTATTGGCGGAGCCTGGCATCGCGGTGAAGCGATTTATCACAACGATGTCAGTGCCATTCAGTCGCTGCACGAATGGCCGGAAAACACCCAGGCGTTTTCGCTGCCGTTGTTTGTTGACAATGAAGCAGTCGCCGCACTCACGGTTATTTCAGACCGCAACTCGAAAGATCTGGCGGTAGATGTACCGCTGCTGCAACGCATATGTGGCATGGCGTCCATGGCCATTGCCAACACCCGTCTGATCGATGTTACCCAACAACGATTGAAAGGCACGCGTGCGCTTGCAGAGGTGAGCCAGATTTTAACCTCGGTTGACGATATAGCAGAGGCGTGCAACATCGTTTGTCAGATATTGCTGCCCTCAGTCGACACCAGGCTTGCAAGCACGTTTTTGCTCGATAGCAGTGGGAAGCTTAATCCACACGTTAGCTGGGGCTATGCCAATGGGTCAATCCATCGCGCAACGGGCTGGTCCAGCACGGCTGTGCGCGAGTGTATAGCTCAGTGGTGTGTAGACCACGATCAGATAGCCGCGATTGGCAGGCTGGAGGAAGACCCCCGAGAATCTGCAGCGGTACACGCAATGCGCGCTGAGAAAAAATATGGCAGCACTGTTTGTGTGCCGCTAAAAAAGCAGGGCGAGGTGTTTGGCGCAATTATGGTGCAGCGAACACGAGACATGCGAGAGTTCTCAGAGGCACACACTGATATTTTTCAGACAGTCGCCAATCAACTATCCACATCAATAGATCGAATGGAGTTGTCACAAGAGTTGCTGCACCAGGCGTATCACGACCGATTGACCGGTCTGCCGAATCGACGTCAGTTCGAGCGCCTGCTAGATGATGCCATTGATCAGGCCAAGCTCAACCACAGCAGCTTCTGTGTACTCTTTATTGATCTTGACGGTTTTAAGGAAGTCAACGACTCGCTGGGTCATGCCATTGGCGACCGCCTGCTGTCGATGGTCGCTATTCGATTGAAATCAGTACTCAATGAACACAGCGCGCTGGCCCGCATGGGCGGTGACGAGTTTGCGGTTATTCTGCGTGACGATACCGACGGCACTGACGCGGCCAACGCTTTACTTGAGTGCCTTAAATCGAATTTTCTAATTGATCGAGAGCAACTGAGTATTGGTGCCAGCATTGGGATTGGACGTTTCCCGCACAATGGGGTAACCGCAGAGCCACTGCTGCAAAGCGCTGACGAAGCCATGTATCAGGCCAAGCGTGATGGCAAAGGCTGTGTCTGTTTGTTCGACGAGACGCTTGCCGAGGCGTCCAGGCAGCGCACACTGCTTGAGTCGCAATTGCGTGCGGCAATCGACCGACAGGAATTTCATCTGTTGTATCAGCCTCAGGTGAGCAGTAACGACAAACGCGTGGTTGGCATGGAGTCTCTGATCAGGTGGCAACATCCGACTCGCGGGCTGGTACCGCCAAACGAGTTCATTCCGGTGGCAGAGGCATCCGGATTGATCATCCCGATTGGGGCGTGGGTGATCAATGAAGCAATTCGACAACTGGCGCTGTGGCAGCACACTTCACTGGCAAATCTGCGTGTGAGCATCAATGTTGCCGCACCGCAGTTTCAACTTGAAAACTTCTGTGATCAGATCATTGAGGCGCTGGAGCGTCATGGCGCACCCCCTGCTCTTCTCGAACTGGAGGTAACCGAAAGCGTTTTAATGGACAATGTTGATGTGGTTGTGTCGCGACTGCAACGACTGCGAGAGATTGGCGTGCGCGTCGCTATTGACGACTTCGGAACCGGATACTCATCGCTGAGTTACCTGCAGAATCTGCCGCTGGATGTGCTGAAGATTGACCGAAGCTTTATCAATCGGCTCGGTGGTCACTGCACGAAAGCTTCGTTAATCGACACAATCCAGACGCTGGCTGCAAGCCTGGGGCTGGAAACGGTTGCCGAAGGTGTTGAACAAATCGAACAGCTTGACCATATAACGCGTCTCGGCTGTGATCTGGTCCAGGGGTATTTTTACTCCCGGCCTGCAGCGGCGCAGGACATTCCCGCGATTATCCAGACCATACACAAGCAACTGGAAACCCTTGCTCAACGTCGGGATGCTGCCTGACCCTGCCCGCGCGGCGCGCCTGCTGGCAAATAATTATTGCGCGCAATAACGGATTGTGCCGACAAACATTCCACTATCTAATGAAAACAGCGATTTAGACAGAATTTCGTTAGAAATGTAAGAAAATCGCCAGCAAAAGGGCGGAGTTAAGGTGCTAGCCTTGGTGGACTGATAGTAGACCTGCATACATATGCGGTCTGGTGCCACAGCAATCTCGCCCGTGATGTTTAAGTGGATTCCCAGGAAATGACCTTAGTCCGATTCGGCAGTACCCTGTGCGCATTGCTGCTGTTAACGGCATGCGATGACACGTTCCTCGAGAAATTTCCCCGGCAGACCGCAGAAGCCAGTGAGAAAACTTCTGCAGTGATGGTCCGTACGTCTGCCGAGCGACTGGCGCCATTGCAACAGTGGCGGCGTGTGACAGCAGATGATCATGACGCTTCTGACCAGCAAGGTGTGCCGAAGGACCGTCGTATTCGCAATGAATATGTGTGCTCGGTTAACGTCTGGCATCGTGAATGCAACTGGGGCGCGCTGTTCTCGGAGGCACTGGGACGCTGAAGTATTTAGCACAGTTGTCTGCCGACCTAGCCAATAGTAATTCGATATCCGTAACACCAGATCGTTTCAATGCTGGTTGTATTGGATTGATTAATCTTGCGCCTCAGGCGACTAATGTGAGAGTGCAATGATGGCAGATAATTC
This sequence comes from uncultured Granulosicoccaceae bacterium, assembly GCA_964389335.1. Taxonomy (GTDB): domain Bacteria; phylum Pseudomonadota; class Gammaproteobacteria; order Granulosicoccales; family Granulosicoccaceae. The sequence goes on along the minus strand of CAYMFQ010000243.1, from coordinate 3,267 downwards.
TCGTCTTCATAACCCAGCACATTATTGAGTAATTCAACACTTGAACACGGCCGGTTTAGCCTTGTCAGTAAGTACGTGAGCAATACATATTCAGTACGTGTCAGATGCACCAGGGTATTAAGAACAGATACCTCGCGCTTGACCGGGCACAACCGCACGTCACCCACGTATTGGTAATTTGAGTGATCTTCGTCAGACTGGCTCGCCGTAATCGGAGGGCTGGTTTTCGCTTGTTGCTGAAACTCTTGAAGCTGCTTGCTTCGCCTGATGGCGGCGTTGATGCGAGCCGCGAATTCCACATCGTTCCACGGAGCGGCGATTACGTCGTCTGCTCCCTGGTGCAGGCACCGGGCACTGAATGCCGGCTCGTCGGTAGCGGCCACCACAATGATTTGCCCCAGCGGTCTTTTCGCCTTGATATGCCTGCAACTTTCAACAATGGCAGACGCCTGAGTTTCGCTGTATAGAATCAGTAAATCCCATTCACTGATGCAGGCAAAGTCGACAGATGCATCACTGTGGTCGCGTGCTTCGATTTCAGCACTGTGGTGACGACACAGTTCACGCACCAGCGTCGATATACTGCGGTCACTGATAAGTAGCAGAGTTTTGTTGCCAACGTTATTCATGCAATCATCTGAATGGGTAATCAGGAAACACGTACACAAAGCTGGCCTTCAGATGACACACACGGACCCGATCACCAGTCGTTGTCTATGACATACGTCTGGTGAGGGAGTTCCGATGTTTACAATTCTGCCTTTCAAAAACCGTATTACCACCAGACAGCGAAATTCTGACCGGAATCGGGATAGATGGGTCATTGGGATGCGCGAAGTAGCGCTAACGTTTAATCGTTGGGTGCTGATGCTTCGTAATGAGCCCTGGGCAGGAGTTCACGCAGCTTTAGCGTGAGTTGCATGGCTTCCGCTGCTGTGATTTCTCCGGGATTAAACTCGGTGCCACGCATAAACCGGAGGTTCAGCGGTGTCAGAATCGCGGATTTGGGTACATAGGCCATCTGCCAGGCTTCGAACTCGCGCTGTTGAATGGTTTCTCGGTCCACCACACGCAGAGCGTGGTGCCTGTCATCGCGCGCTATTCTGGCGTAAGTCGATTCAACGTTTTCGCGGCTGCCCTCAAGGTACTGCATAAAGTACTCACTCGAATAGTACAGTATGCCGGTGATTCCACTCGTCGTGTTGTGTTTGATGGAGATTTCCAGAATCTTTTTGATCTGGTGTGCGCTGCAGTTTTCGACAGCGGCGCTGGTATAGATGAGTCGCGCCGATTGCACGAATTTTCCTCAAAAATTAATTGCGTTCCATCCGACTGATTGATGTCGGTAGGCCGATTGTGGAGTTTCTTTGCTTCGATTCCCTATATTACGTAAGCCCGACGCTCTGTTAGCCCGTGCCAGTGTGAGAAAGCTTCGACCTTCCGCATAGTGGTTAGTTCCACACGCTATAGAATCAGCCTCAATGATACTCCGTTGGCTGAAGTGATATGCAGGCTGGCGTTGATCATATCTGCGCGGCGGCGCATGTTGCTGAGTCCCCTGCCGTGTTGTGATTCGCAGGTAATGCCGGTGCCGTTGTCGGCAACCTGCAGATAGATCTTGCCCTCATCAGTTCCGGTTGACACGGTCAGTTCGGTGGCCTGGGAATATTTAACCGCGTTGTTGATCGCTTCCTGCAGAATTCTCAGTATTTGCAGGACTTTGTGTGGATTCATATCTTCAGTGGCAGGTACATCCTCAACCTTCCAGATGAGTTTCATGTTGGATCCGGCGAGATTTTTCTCCAGCGTTGCGCGGAAGCTGCCGAGCACCATGGCAAGATCATCGCACACAGGGTCTAGTGCGTCGATCATCATTCGCAGGTCAGTGAGTGCGTCACGCAGTGTTTCACTGACCTGAGCCGGGTCAATCTTCTCACGGTCGAGCATCGACAGTGCGGACACCAACTGCCCGCCCAGGCCATCGTGCATGTCCATCACGATCCGGTCGCGTTCCTCAGCCAGCAGATTCTTCGCTTCCATTTCCCGCAGTCGGGTGTAATTGCGCTCAAGTTCATTGGCTTTCTCTTCAACTCTGGCCTCAAGTGTGCGATTGAGTTCCTCCGCGTCGTCACGGGCACGAACAAAATCGCGAATGAGCTTCCAGCTAAGCAGTATGACCAGAAACGGCGCACCGTAGTGTGCACTCATGCCGCTGTATTTCCGTTCATGGAAATTGAGCGTGGCCATCAGATCGTTTACCGACAAAAAGAAGATAATGGCAATAGACGTCGCAATAAAAAAGTCGGTTAATGATCTGTGGCGGGTATTGTTAAGCAGTACGGTAAAGTAGGCGAACGCAATCATCGACAGTGCGAAAGCACCAACCAGCAGGTTTGAAATAACATGCAGATAGAGGGTTGGTACCAGCGGCAGGATCACACAGATACTGGTCGCCAGTGTAAATATTACTCGCTCCTGTCGCGGTGCCTGTATCTGTTGATACCGATTTACGATCACCACCAGCAAGGCGGTGAACCAGGTAATGCTCTGGTATCGAAACAGAAATTCCAGGTACCCGAGCAGTGTGGTTGATTTGGCGTGGAAGTTACTGACGATGTGCAGACTCCACAACAGACACCCCAATGCAAACCAGCCGTTCAACGTTTCTTCACGTCGGAGAAACCAGATAACGCCGTTACCCACCGCGGAGAAAAATAACATCACCCCAATGACTTTAACCAGCGTCACCTGATAAAAGTACTGACGGGCGTAGACATCTTTAAAGGCCTGTTCTGGCCCCAGATAGAAAGACTCTATAGAACCGTGAAATGCACGCCCGGACTGCACCCGGATCTGCAGCAGGTTTTCACCAGAATGCAAAATTCCGTTGGGGATGTTCAGGTACAGCGGGCGCTGTCGCATCTGCCCAAGTCGCTCGCCAAGTTTTTTTCCACGACCAAGTATTTCGTTGTTGAGATAGATGGTGGAATTGGAAGTAATATTCGGGAAGTACACCACCCACAGCCGATTCGGCGGCACGTTGAGATCGATTACCGCGGTATACCAGCCAGTGCCCACTTCTTTGTCGCTGTCAGGGTGACCGTCCTCGCGCCAGTTGTACGGCAAGTCAAGCGAGTGCCCGTAGTCTTGCTCAGGCGGTGAGCCAGCTTCGCCGCGGGTAAACTGAAGGGCGTTGACGTCGATGCGCGCTTCTGGCAGTGCTCCCCGATAGTCGTACGTCAACAGCTGAGCGAACAAAAATCCGAT
>CAYMFQ010000242.1:3887-8634 GCA_964389335.1 uncultured Granulosicoccaceae bacterium | reverse complement strand
CATTGTTATTGTTTTTTCGAAGGTTACTACCCTTCCGTTTACGCGCCATACTCACTCCTGTCGACTCGGAGTGATGATTCCCTCCGAGCCATGCTCTCATATAATCTACCCAGAATGTGGCAGCAAGTCCGTTTACGCAAGTTGAACAATGTAATATTTACTACGCCTACGACAACGTAATAATCGTGTCTTCAGTGCCATACTTTTTTACAGCGGAAAAGCGGCTAAGATCACAAAGTTCGCATTTTATAACGCGCACACTGAACTACTATCAGACCGTCAAACTTCTCTATAAAACGACCGTATTAAACGTTAACGACACTACTTGCTTTGCGTCACAAGCAGCTCCGCGATTTGCAGAGCGTTTAGTGCCGCCCCTTTTAGTAACTGATCCCCTACAACAAACAGAGCGAGAGACTTACCGGTAGGGTCACCCAGATCGCGTCGAATGCGACCCACCAGTACGTCATTCTGACCGCTTGCATCAACCGGCATCGGAAAGTAGTTACGCTTTCGATCGTCCACTACCTTAACCCCCGGCGCACTGGCAAAAAGCTCTCGTGCCAGTTCCGGCGACAGGGCTTCGTCCAGCTGAACACTAATTGCCATACCATGTGCCCGCGACACCGGCACCCGAATACAAGTGACCCCCACAGGCAACTCAGGCTGCTCAAAAATACGCCGCACCTCTGCGATCACTTTGCTTTCTTCACCGTTGTAGCCGGTGTACATATCAACTTCTGCGTCATGGCTGAAAAAGTTAAACGCGTAGGGATGCCGCAGCACCTGTGGTTCGTAGTGTTCCTCACGGAGTGCAGCCGCTGTAGACACGTGCAATTCCTGCATCGCTTTGACACCGGCACCACTGGCTGACTGATAGGTTGACAATTGCAGCCGTTCAATTTGCCGACAGGTTCGCAAAGGGGCAAGCGCCACAGTGGCTATCGCGGCAACGCAGTTGGGATTCGCCACAACACCACAGTGTTGTGATGCTGCTTCAGCGTTCACTTCGGGCACTACCAGCGGCACATTGCCATCCATGCGAAAAGCCGACGAGTTATCCACCACAACCGCACCGGCGGCGGTCGCGATTGGCGCAAACCTTCTCGACAGTTCTGCCCCTGCGGAAAACAGCGCGACATCGACGTCTGCAAAGCTGTTTTCGGTGAGCTCTTCGATTACAAGGGTTTCCCCGCGGAAAGTGACAGGCTTTCCCGCCGAGTGGGACGAGGCCAGCAGGCGCAATGTGGATACAGGAAAGTTGCGTGCTTCCAGGCACTCAACCAGGACTGCACCGACCGCACCGGTTGCCCCAACAACGGCAACTACAGGCTTCTCAGGCAGAATGCGTTCGGCAGAATTCGAGGTATTGGGATTGAGCATTTTCGTTATCTCCATTTGGGGCCGGAGGGAACGAAAATCGATTGCCCCGTCCGTCTCCGGCGGGGCTGTGTTGGTTATCCGGTTATCGAACCGCGCACGCCAACACTCCCCCCGCCATGGCGGTGGTTTTGGTGGTGGTCGTGGTGGTTGAATTGAGGATCATGTTGGGTGTTTATCGTTGTGTATCGTGTTTTACGCGATGCAGCTTAACCTGAATGTGTTGGCTTGCCAAGTTCGTACTGATGCAACTCCGTTGCCACCTGACACCTAAATGCGTCCTCGATGGAATTAGACACTGGAATACTGCAGAGTGCTCGCAACAAAACAACCCTCTTATTCAGGTAAATAACCCGTCTCGACAGCCAACACTTCGAGATCATCCCGGTTCCACGAACGTGCATCGATAAAATACACGGGGATGTCAGCATCCTCTAACAACCTGAGACAAAGCCGCTGGTAGTCAGACCAAAACTCTATAAAGCCGGATTTGCCCTGTAAGCCGTTGGCAATACCCACCGGGGTTCTCTCTGTGTAGCGGTAGAGCTTGTTTGACCAATCGTGGCCACGCTCCGCTAAAACCGCTTCGCAATGTTCTTCCGGGTTATTGACTAACAGATAAACTATGGTCTCGTCAGGAGCCAGCGCCTGCCAGGCATTGAAGTAGTTTTCGATATTCCTGGTAGCGAGGTGATGTGCGAACATAAACCGCACTGTGCTTTGCAGGGCATAGCCATCCAGTACCACTGTGCCACTGGATGATTCAACGAACGCTTTCCATGCATTGAGGTAGTGGTGCGGATAATCATCAGGTTGCAAACTCGCACCTATGTCGTGGCCTCTGACCGGATGATCACTGGCCTCCTCTCTCCACCAGTTTGCATCGACTCCATTGCTTCTTAGCACCTCGCAAAACTGACTGGCAGCGGTGGTTTTGCCGGAACCCGGCAGGCCTTCAAAATGGATGACACGCATTTGAACATGATACTCTGAATCACACGAAAATAACCGCATAGTTCCACATGGCAAATCCTCTATCACGCCATTGATAGACGTACTGCGGTTATGCCCCCTAACGTACCGAGGGCAGACTGGCTTCGATTATCTGAACAACCTCGTCAGCGATAGAGTGCGGCTCCTGGTATTTTTTTTGGTATACAACAACACCGTCAGCCACAACGGAAAACAGACTCGACAGCCTAACGAGCTTGCCTTCATCGAGTTTATGCTTAACTGATCTCGCCCAGCCCAACGCCACACCGTGCCCCTGCTCAGCAGCCTCCAGACATACCTGATAGGAGCTAAAAACCAGATGTTCATGGAGCGCTGGCAGCCTGGTGTCGAACTGTTCAAGAAACGCTGACCAGTCATGGACATATTTGTTTTCATACTCCAGATGCAACAGTGGCAGTTCCATGAGATCTGCTGCCGTCGGGTCAGGTTTACACCGCTGTGCCATATCGGGGGAACACACAGGAAAAATCAGATCTTCGGCAATGGTTTTCAGATCGAACATTGCCGCAGCGCCGCCACCCGGCTGCAGTCCAAGATCAAACGAGGTTTGTGTCTGTTCAATGGGCTCGTAACTGGAATGAATACTAAAAGCTATCTCCGGGAATCGCCGCTGCAGAGTGTCGATCAACGGCGTAAGCACATGCGTGGCGAGAGACAAGTCACTATAAATGGTAAAGCGAGTACCTCTGTACGAGTGGCTTCGCAGTTCAGCTGCGACCGAACTCAATTCGGTCAGGCTTTTTTCTACTGTTGCGTAAAGGAGTTGCCCAGCGTCAGTTAACGTCACATCGTATCGATGACGATCAAACAGTTGCACTGACAGGTTATCTTCGAGCTGCCTGATCTGGCGGCTGACACTGGCCTGCGAAAGTGCGCATTCATCCGCAGCGCGAGAGAAACTTTGCAGCCTGGCCGCTGATTCAAAAACCGCAAGCGTCCCCATAGGCGGTAGCTGTCGTCTGATCACAGATATACCTTATGTGAATAGCTATTTGCAATTTACGTGATTCTTAAAGCACGCGTACCCGCGTACACTACCATTTTTCGAATATCTGTGGGAGGCGAAGAATGAACGAGACAGCACTGCACAACGCGGACATGCGGGTTGCTGTAATCACCAGCGAGTGGCTTGTCACCATCGACACGCCGGACGGCGGCGTTGAAGCCGTACTGCGGGGGCTGGAGCAAGACATATCGCTGACTCAGGGCCCATACGATTGTTGCAGCTACACCAATGGCGGCGGCGCCCAACGATTTCGTTGCCTGGAGGGATCACACGCTGGAAACGAAGGCACCATCCAACAGACTGCTGCATCGCAGATCGTGGTATCAATTCCGCAAGACATGGCTTTGCTACAAAGCCTGTTCGAATCGGTTTTTAAACACCACGTCAATGAAGAGCCGACCATCAGGATTCAGGAAGCCTTCGGCAGCCGATCCAAACTCCTCGACGACAAAGACAACCCCAATCGATACTGGAATCGAAACGACGCAGACACTTTGCATGGCAAAAAGGCTGAGCCGTCGTGAACAGCCCATTTGACTTCAGAGCGTTGCACAACATGGACGAGATGCTGATCATGCCTAATCCGTGGGACCGGGGATCGGCCAAAATATTCTCGCAGTGCGGATTTAAAGCGCTGGCAACCACCAGCGGTGGTATGGCGTATTCTCTTGGCAAAAGGGACGGATACGTTACCCGTGAAGAGGCTCTGCAGCACTGCAAAGACATTGTGTCCGCCACTAATCTACCGGTGTCCGCTGATCTTGAGAAAGGTTACGGCGACACCCCCGAATCAGTCGCCGCGATGATTCACGATGTGGCAGACACAGGCGTGGCGGGTTGTTCAATTGAAGACTATACCGGTGACCCTGATCGAGCCATTTTTGATGAGGACCTCGCGGTCGAGCGTATTGCGGCAGCAGTGGACGCAAAAAACACCTTAGACAGAGATTTTCTATTAACTGCGCGTTGCGAGGCTTTCCTTTGGAATCAGGGGGATCGTGATCGCGTCATTCGACGTATGCAAAGATTTGCCGAGGCAGGCGCAGACGTGGTTTTTTCACCAGGCATGGATAACCTTGCCGACATAGAGATGCTGGTGCAGTCGGTTAATGTACCTGTAAATGTCGTGGTCAGCTCTCCAGACCGCCCCTATGAACTGCCAGACCTGCAACGGATTGGCGTGAAAAGAATTAGTATAGGGTCTTCGATGGCACAGTTGATCTACGGATCGGTGATAAGAACCATATCAGATTTCGCTAAAACGCATTCGCTGGAATTTGTCAACGAGGCAATGGACTATCAGGAACTGGAAGCGTGGTTTTCTGAAACGTAGGTAGCTGTTAGTGA
>CAYMFQ010000242.1:0-3787 GCA_964389335.1 uncultured Granulosicoccaceae bacterium | reverse complement strand
GCTGTTAGTGATAGTGCTGTTAGTGATGGTGCTGTGATCAGCCAGAACAACGCATTTGGCTGATCACTACGCACGTCATACATCAATACTGCACAATATTGTACTCAGCACCGTAAGGAAAGCCGCTGATATTATTGCTACCGGTGTCAGTCACCACCAGAATATCGTGCTCGCGATAACCACCAGCACCTTCTACTCCTTCAGGTATTGTCAGCATCGGTTCAATAGAGACCACCATATCGGGCTGCAACACCGTGTCGATATCTTCCCTGAATTCGAGTCCGGCTTCGCGGCCATAGTAGTGCGACAGCACACCAAACGAATGCCCGTAACCAAAGGTTCGGTATTGCAGTAGATCTTTCGACTCGAAAAATTCGTTAATCTGCTGACAGACTTCTGCACAACTGACACCTGGCTTTACCAGAGACAGGCCAAGCTTATGGGCGCCAACATTGGCATTCCAGATCGCAAGCTCTGCATCAGTGGCCTCACCGACAAACAGTGTGCGTTCCAGCGCCACATAATACCCGGAGATCATCGGGAAGGTATTAAGGCTTAGGATATCACCACGCTGCAGTTTTCTTGCGGTTACCGGGTTGTGTGCACCATCGGTATTGAGTGCGGACTGAAACCACACCCATGTATCGCGGTACTCGGCATCCGGGAACTCACTGGCTATTGCCGCTTCCATTGCATTGCGGCCGGTCATAGCTACATCTATCTCACGTTTGCCCGGCGCTATTTCACTATGGATGGCCTCTGCACCAATGTCGGCAATTGCCGCGGCTTTGGTGATCAGTGTTATTTCTTCGGCAGACTTCACCATTCGCTGCTGCATGGTTACCGCTGAAATACTCACAATAGTTGACTGCGGAAATACCGCCTGCAGTTGCTGATAGTGATCAAGCGTTAGGTGATCGGTTTCAACCCCAAGCGACTGCTTGTCTCCAACAAGATACTTCAACGCCTGCCAGAAATTGTCGCGCTGCCAGTCGGTGTACACCAGATTGTCACCATAGCAGCGCCGCCATGGCTGACCGGCATCGATATTGGCCGACAAGGTGGTTACGCCTTCCTCTGTCACGACTGCCGCGTATTGGCGACCGAAGGCGCAGTAGAGAAAACCGGTGTAGTAGGCGACGTTATGCATCGAGGTTAATACGACGGCATCAACACCATTGTCGGCCATATGCTGTCGCAGCGCAGTGAGACGACGCTGGTATTCACCGTCGGTGAAAGGGAGCCGGGCTTTGTCGCCGTTTTCAAAAGTGAAGAACTGCGGGCGACTGATGGTGGGTATACTCATTTGTATCTCCAGAATAATCCGGATCAAACAAGTAAGTGACCCGGGAGCTATCCGGGCGTACAGGATGGAAAGAGCCGTTACAGTGATTGCGTGCCCTTGGAAAGCACTAGCACTGAACCGCAGCGACGCCATCGCTGCCTGACTCTACCGGGCAATTATAGAACCAAAAATTTCCTCCGCACAATACCCTCGTCACACCGTGTGCGACGCACTTCGATCTGTGTAAACTCTTTGCCGGCGCTGGCAAACCCGGAACCTCTGATGCAACAACTGATAGACCTCGACCGATACCCGCTGGACCAGCCTGACACTCCAGCCTGGCACACACTGGTTGCTGATTGCAAAGCCAGGCTGGCAAAGGATGGTTTGTTTAATTTGCCTGGCCTCCTGTCAGATGACGTTGTTACCGCCGCTACAGATGAACTCAAACCGGTACTGGCAAACAACGCATTCATTCACGCGCGCAGCCACAACATCTATTTTTCACCAACCGTCGAAGGATTGCCTGCGGACCACCCTGCGTTAACTGAATTTGAAACATCAAACCATACGGTGTGCGCTGATCAAATCAGTCAGACTGCTGTGATCAGGCTCTATGAGTGGCCACCATTTGCGATGTTTCTGGCAGCGGTAATGGACCGACCTGCGCTATACACGATGGCCGACCCGTTGGCACGGGTTAACGTGATGGCATACCACGAGGGCCAGGCACTGGGCTGGCATTTCGACCGTTCCGAGTTCACCACCACACTACTGTTACAGGCACCAGGATCAGGTGGTGACTTTCAATACGTGAAAGACCTTCGAAGCGACGACAGTCCAAACCATGATGGTGTCGCAGATGTCATTCTGGGTAAACGAAAGCCTGTGAATCTGGCGCTTGAGCCGGGTACTTTGAACGTTTTTAAAGGTCGTAACACAGCGCATCGCGTAACACCTGTGACAGGTGATAAAGCTCGAATCATCGCAGTGTTCTCATATTATGAAAAACCCGATGTGATGTTCAGCAATGAAGAACGAGTCGGATTTTATGGACGAGAAGGCTAAAAGCAGGCCGATCAGTTGGCCACGTCAACCAGCACCTCGTTGCGCCTGAATGGTGGCAACGCCCATGGCGCGTTATAGCCCGCCCAGCGCGGATCAGAAGTCGTTTCAATGCCCGCGTTTGACAACCACTCGTTTAGCGCTTCAGTTTTTCGTTGCCGCGCTTTCTCTGTGGAACGACCGGAAAACCTGATTGCAGCCACCCTGGTAGCGGGAACTTCGAGCAGTTTTACCTCAGGGTTAAGCGGCCGGGGAGCCGTATCCAATTGATAGGATTCAGGCAGTACAAATCGGTATACCCAGCTATCGCCCTCGGCGCTTGCCGTCACCGGTGCAGTCATCGCTATTTTCTCACCGTCGGAGTTCTGCGCTGCGACTACCGGTGCTGTCATCGCTATTTTTTCACTGGCTGTGTTCTCACCGGAGATATATGCGAATAGCTTCCTGAATGCAGTGTTGCCTGCTTCACGAAAACCGGCGTCGACACGGGTTTCGACAACGACCATTGGGTCATATTCGCGTATCTCAAAGGCACCATCTTTTTGCAAGACGCTGTAGGGTGCCTGCTCTACAGACTCTACTCCGAATACGGAACATCCGGCAGCGAAAAACAATATGATGGGAGTGAGTAGCACAGATCTCGCAAGCGAGATCGCAGTAGAGCTGAGGTTTGAGGGATTACTCATTAACATTCCGGCGGCGGTTTAACGAGTTACGACCTGGTGCCTGAGTTGGTTTAATTTGGTACTCAATAGGGGCTGTCGGGCAGTTAGGTGGGAGGACAACTCCGTTGCACGAACATGTCGTTTTTGTGTGACTTAACTATGTATTGAATTGGTGTAAGGCGCTAACTATACGAGTGCCATATAATAGAGTTCGCTGATCGGAGATCGGCTCCCACCAGCGAACTCGTAAGTAAAACTCCAATTACTTTACTGTTATGGTTACCACATCAGAGTAGACCGGCTTATCATGTGGAATGTGGATGAAGTTACCCATAAGCAGTTGCAGTGTATGGGTACCGGGCTCCAGTTCGACAGCCACTTCAGTCTCGCCTCCGCCAAAATGACGATAGTTGTCAGTTGCCGGAATCGGCAGTGTCATGTCAGGCAGTGGCGCATCGATAATCAGGTGGTGATGTCCGGTGTTTTCTCGGTCAACACCAGCGGGAGCTACTCCCATACCTTCGAGACCAAACTGGACGACGACCGGTGAGCTAACGGTTGCACCGTCAGCGGGCGAAATTATACGAACTGTCGGACCCGCATCCTCTCCGGTGACCGCTGACTTGGCGGATTCAACTGTCTCCTGAACCGTGGCACAGCCGCCGGCAAGCAGCACCGCTGTGCTAACTGCAAAAATTGTCTTACGCATTGAAAACCCTCAAATTATTGTACGCTGGATAAATGCGGGGACTCCCCCAAGACGTACAACACC
>CAYMFQ010000241.1:0-8646 GCA_964389335.1 uncultured Granulosicoccaceae bacterium | reverse complement strand
GATATAAAAGTCGATGGTGAAAGCGTTGTGGGCACATCGGTGCGGCAGCGCAATGTGGCGATGGTGTACCAGCAGTTTATCAACTACCCCGGCCTGACCGTCTACGAGAACATCGCATCGCCAATGCGTCTTGCCAAAGTCGGTCGCGACGAGCTTGACCGCAAGGTACGGGAGGCCGCGGCATTGCTCAAGCTGGAGCCATACCTTGACCGCACACCGTTGAACCTGTCCGGTGGCCAGCAGCAGCGCACCGCCATTGCACGCGCCCTCGTGAAAGGGGCGGAACTGGTGTTGCTCGACGAACCACTGGCAAACCTCGACTACAAGTTGCGTGAAGAACTGCGCGTTGAACTGCCACGTTTTTTCGCAGAGTCCGGCGCTATCTTTGTGTATGCCACCACTGAACCGCACGAGGCACTGTTGCTGGGCGGCAGCACTGCAACGCTGCACGAAGGCCGGGTCACACAGTTTGGCAGCACGATAGACGTCTACAACCAACCCGCAGATTTGCGCACCGCACGTACCTTTTCAGACCCGCCGTTCAATCTTATTGATGTTGATGTAAGTGGAGGTGCTGTAAGTACAAAGGAACTATCACTGGGTTGGGTTGCGGAGAATATTAACCCGCTCGGTGACGGTCGCTACACCGCCGCAATACGACCCCATCACTTATCGCTGACACCAACGACCGAACACACCGTTGCGTTACCGGCTGTGGTCGGCACCAGTGAAATAACCGGCTCGGAAACATTTATCCACGTCAATGTGGCCGACAATCGGTGGGTGGTGCTGACGCATGGGGTACACCGGGTAAACACCGGCGACTCTATCAGCGTGTACTTAAACCCGGACAGTCTGTATTTGTTTGCGTCCGATGAAACTCTGGCTCGTGTACCAACGCTCGCACTGAATCCGGGTAGCACAGCAGAAGCAGCGGTTGCGGGGTAAGTACGATGGCAGAAATAAAACTCGATCAACTCGCGCATTCCTACTACCCGAATCCGAAGTCAGATGCAGACTTTGCTTTAAAGGAAATTGATTATGTGTGGGATGACGGTGGTGCCTACGCTCTGCTGGGTCCGTCCGGTTGTGGCAAAACCACGCTGCTGAATATTATCTCCGGACTATTAACACCATCGCGTGGCAACATACACTTTAACGGTGAAGACGTAACGGCAAGAACGCCGGAAGAACGCAACATCGCTCAGGTGTTTCAGTTCCCGGTTATCTACGACACCATGACGGTCGCGCAAAACCTCGAGTTTCCGCTGGTAAACCGCGGCGTTGACAGCAACGAAATTCGCAAGCGTGTCGACGAGATGCTGCATACGCTTGATCTGACTGATAAAGCCGGGCGCAAGGCACAGGGTTTAACGGCTGACGAAAAGCAAAAGATTTCACTGGGTCGCGGGCTGGTGCGTTATGACGTTAACGCGATTTTGTTTGATGAGCCGCTCACCGTTATTGACCCGCACATGAAGTGGCAACTGCGCACCAAACTCAAGGAGCTGCACGACCGCTTTGAGCACACCATGATCTACGTTACGCATGACCAAACCGAGGCGCTGACGTTCGCCGACAAGGTCGTGGTTATGTACGAGGGTGAAGTCGTGCAGATCGGTACGCCGGAAGAACTCTTTGACCGACCGGACCACACCTTTGTCGGTTACTTTATTGGCTCGCCGGGGATGAACATTGTGCCGTGCGAACTGCAGGGTAGCCATGCACTGGTATCACAGCATCGCATTGAACTTGGCCGCCACTATGAGGCGCAGGCAGGCGGGCGCGTTGAGCTTGGGGTGCGCCCTGAGTTTATCCGGTTTGCCGCAGCGGGAGAAACAGGCGTGCCGGTGGTGGTTGATTCAATAGACGATGTTGGTCGGCACCGCATCGCCAAAGTGCGACTGGCCGAGCACGCACTCAATGTAATCGTGCCGGAGGGGCAGGGTCTCGCCGCGACCGATCATCAGATTGTGTTTGATCCGGAACGCTGCGGAATCTACGTTAACGATCATCGCGTACTTCCGGTGTCGGCATGAGTGGCTGCAACATGAGTCATCGAACCCGCGCCATTCGAACAAGAGCAACGGGAGCGGCCGTATGATAGCCAAGACCGTTAATCAGAAAGCCTGGTTCCTGGTATTGCCAGTGCTGTTCATCGTCGCGCTGAATGCAATCATTCCGCTGATGACCGTGGTTAACTATTCGGTGCAGGATACCTTCAGCCCCGGGGTTTTCTTTTTTGAAGGCACCAAGTGGTATCGGGAGGTACTGTCGTCACCGCGCTTTCACGGAGCGCTCGGTCGGCAGTTTATGTTCACCGCCATTATCCTGTTAATTGAAATACCGTTGGGGGTCGCCGTGGCTCTGGCGATGCCGCGCAAGGGACCCTGGGTATCCGTGTGTCTGGTTTTGATGGCGCTGCCGCTGCTGATTCCATGGAACGTTGTTGGTGCCATGTGGAATATTTTTGCACTGCCGGATATTGGCCTGCTTGGCTACGGGCTGAACTGGCTGGGCTTTGACTACAACTATACACAGCAACCGTTTGCCGCCTGGGCTACGGTGGTGCTGATGGATGTGTGGCACTGGACGTCACTTGTGGTACTGCTTGCCTATGCGGGATTATCCTCAATACCCGACGCCTACTATCAGGCGGCGAAGATCGATGGCGCCAGCGCCTTTGCGGTGTTTCGCTACATACAGCTGCCCAAGATGAAGCGCGTGCTGATTATTGCACTGCTGCTGCGTTTTATGGATTCATTCATGGTGTACACCGAGCCCTTTGTGCTCACTGGTGGCGGCCCGGGTAACTCAACGACATTCCTGTCAATTGATCTGGTTAAGGCTGCGATCGGCGAGTTTAACTTAGGCATTGCCGCGGCAATGAGTATTCTGTACTTCCTGATGACGCTGCTGGTGTGCTGGGTCTTCTACACCGTCATGATGCGCGGAGAAGAATCATGAGAGGGGCGAAGATAGCGCTGGTATTTGTCTATATTCTGTTTTTGATGCTGCCGATTTACTGGTTGCTCAACATGAGCTTTAAAACCACCAACGAAATACTCGGTGGCTTTAGCTGGTATCCGCAGGAATTTACCCTCGACAGTTATAAGACCATCTTTACCGATCCCACCTGGTACAGTGGTTATATTAATTCGTTGACGTATGTGCTGATGAACACAGTGATTTCTGTATCACTGGCGCTGCCGGCGGCGTATGCTTTTTCACGCTACCGTTTTCTTGGTGACAAGCATCTGTTTTTCTGGTTGTTGTCCAACCGGATGGCGCCACCGGCTGTGTTTGTTCTGCCGTTTGTGGAGTTGTACTCCGCCATGCAACTGTTCGATACACCACTGGCGGTGGCATTGGCGCACTGTCTGTTCAATGTGCCACTGGCGGTGTGGATTCTTGAGGGTTTTATGTCCGGCGTGCCGCGTGAGGTCGACGAGACAGCCTACATTGATGGTTATTCGTTCCCGCACTTTTTTGTCAAGATTTTTATGCCGCTCATCGCGGCCGGTATCGGTGTTACCGCGTTCTTCTGCTTTATGTTCAGTTGGGTTGAAATGCTGTTGGCAAAGAACCTTACGTCGGTGGCGGCAAAGCCTATTGTCGCGGTGATGACGCGTACTGCCTCCACCGCCGGTTATGAACTCGGACTGCTGGCTGCGGCTGGTGCACTGACCCTGATACCGGGAGTCATCGTGATCTGGTTTGTGCGCAAGCATATTGCCAAGGGCTTTGCCCTGGGGCGGGTGTAGCTATGGTTCGCAAACGTATCGGTACAGGAAAACCAACCGCGGGAGAGTGGCAATGAAACCATTGGCGTGGATGGCCTGGACCTGGCAAACCGGTGCTTTTTTCGCGTTCATCGCGTTGTGTTTAATCACAATGTTTGTGTGGGAGTTACTTAAACCCGGTGGCAGTCCGCGCACCGGTATCCTGAAGCTCGATACCACGCGCGGTGACCGGCTGTTTATATCGTTGTTGGGCAGTGCCTATATACACGTGGCGTGGCTGGGGCTGACCAGTATGCCGCTGTGGTGGGGTTCCGTCGTCGCCGTAATTTATGCACTTGCCGTTTTTCGGTGGGTGTAACCGCAGTACCGTGTGCAGTGCCTTTGGTATTACACACGGCGTTATGAGTGCATCAACTACACACCAATACATTACATACGGAGAGGAAATACTCGATATGAAACGACAATTGCTGGCTACTTTTATTGCGGCCGCGCTGACAGTGCCGGTCGGGCAGGCGTATGCCGACAAGGCTGCCGCAGAAAAGTGGGTAAACGATGAGTTCCAGCCGTCTGCGATCAGTAAGGAAGAGCAGATGGCCGAAATGGAATGGTTTATCAAGGCATCCGAGCCTTTCAAGGGCATGGAAATCAACGTGCTGTCGGAAGGTATTCCAACTCACGACTATGAGTCCAAAACTCTGACCAAGGCGTTTGAGGAGATCACCGGTATCAAGGTAAACCACCAGATTCTCGGT
Source organism: uncultured Granulosicoccaceae bacterium (assembly GCA_964389335.1). Taxonomy (GTDB): domain Bacteria; phylum Pseudomonadota; class Gammaproteobacteria; order Granulosicoccales; family Granulosicoccaceae. The sequence goes on along the minus strand of CAYMFQ010000241.1, from coordinate 4,148 downwards.
GAGGGCGAAGTCGTACAGGCAGTACAAACACAAATGCAGACTGGTCGTAACCTGTACGATGCGTACGTTAACGACTCGGATCTGATCGGTACACATTCACGACTGCAACTGGCGGTTAACCTGACCGACTGGATGGCAGGTGAGGGTGCTGATGTAACTCTGCCGACACTTGATCTGGAAGATTTCATGGGCACTCAGTTCACCACCGGTCCCGATGGTGATCTCTATCAGCTGCCCGATCAGCAGTTCGCCAACCTGTACTGGTTCCGCAAAGACTGGTTTGATCGTGAAGATCTGCAGGCAGCGTTTAAAGAAAAGTATGGCTACGATCTCGGGGTGCCGGTTAACTGGTCAGCCTATGAAGATATCGCCCAGTTCTTTTCGGAAGACGTGAAAGAGATCGACGGTGTCGAAATCTACGGTCACATGGACTACGGTAAGCGTGCTCCTGACCTCGGCTGGCGTATGACTGATGCGTGGTTGTCAATGGCCGGAGCCGGTAGCCCGGGTGAGCCCAACGGTGTTCCTATCGACGAGTGGGGCATCCGTATGGAAGCAGGTTCCTGTAACCCGTCCGGTGCATCGGTAGAGCGCGGTGGTGCGGCCAATGGGCCGGCAGCGGTTTATGCGATTCGCAAGTGGGACGAGTGGCTGCGTAACTATGCACCTCCAGGCGCTGCAAGCTACGACTTTTATCAGTCTCTGCCGGCGCTTAGTCAGGGTAACGTAGCGCAGCAGATCTTCTGGTACACCGCGTTCACCGCATCGATGGTTGCGTCCAAAGCGGACGGCAACAACACAGTCGACGACGAGGGCAATCCGCTGTGGCGTATGGCGCCATCTCCGCATGGTCCTTACTGGCAGGAAGGTCAGAAGGTTGGTTACCAGGATGTGGGCTCCTGGACTATTCTGAAGTCCACACCCACCGACCGTGCCAAGGCAGCCTGGCTGTATGCGCAGTTCGCTGTATCTAAAACTGTTGACGTCAAGAAAAGCCACGTAGGCCTAACGTTTATTCGTGACTCATCCGTGCGTCATGATTCGTTCACTGAAAGGGCATCAAAGCTTGGTGGTCTGGTTGAGTTCTACCGCTCACCTGACCGCGTGCGCTGGTCACCTACCGGTATCAACGTACCCGACTATCCGAAGCTTGCACAAATCTGGTGGCAGCAAATCGGTGACGTTAACTCCGGTGCGTTCACTCCACAGGAAGCCATGGATCGTCTGGCCGGTGAAATGGATCAGGTCATGGCGCGTATGCAGGCAGCTGACGAAGGCGCCAACGTATACGGTGGTTGCGGACCTCGCCTGAATGAGCCTAAAGATGCTTCAGAGTGGCTCGGTAAAGGTGGTGCTAAAGCCAAGCTCGACAATGAGAAGCCTCAGGGCGAGACCATCGCCTATGACGAGCTGATTAAGCAGTGGGCGCAATAATAGCGCAGGGCTTTTAAAGCCGGCTTCCTGTGGGCCATTCGGTCCACAGGAAGCACCTCCCTACCACAATCTTTATTCGTTAACCCTATTCACGTCACAACGCATAAATGCGTTTTCCCATTGGCTCAACATGACTGACGCTCCGAGTAAATCCGACTGCGACTTTGATCTGGTGGTGATTGGCGGCGGTATCAATGGTGCCGGTATCGCGCGCGACGCCGCGGGTCGTGGCCTGCGGGTACTGCTGTGCGAAAAGGATGACCTTGCGCAGCACACATCCTCTGCCAGTACCAAGCTGATTCACGGTGGGCTGCGATACCTTGAACACTACGACTTTATGCTGGTGCGCCATGCATTGCAGGAGCGTGAAGTGCTGCTGGATGCGGCGCCACATATTATCTGGCCACTGCGATTTATTTTGCCGCACCATCGCGAACTGCGGCCGCGCTGGCTGATTCGAATCGGTCTGTTTCTGTATGATCATATTGGCGGGCGCAAGAAATTACCTGCTTCACATTCGGTTGATCTTAAAACCCATGTGGCAGGTACCGCACTTAAAAACGAGTTCACGCATGGCTTTGAATATTCTGACTGCTGGGTACAGGATGCCCGGCTGGTGGTGCTCAATGCGATGGATGCAGCTGCACGTGGCTGTGATGTCAGAGTGCGCACCGAGGTCACCGACCTGGTGCGGCAACAGGGGCAGTGGACCGTTCACCTGCGGGATAATAACTCACAGGAGAGTTCATCAGTCACCGCGCAAGCGATTGTTAATGCCTCCGGCCCATGGGTCGTTAAAACGCTTGATCTCGATGAAGAACACGACAGCCGCTATTCCACACGGCTGGTTAAAGGCAGCCATATCGTGGTGCCTAAACTGTTTGACCATCCGTACACTTATATATTTCAAAACGCTGATAACCGCATAATCTTCGCGGTACCTTATGAGCAACACTACACACTGCTCGGCACGACTGATATGGAAGTGGATGACGAGCCCGGTGCCGTAAAGATAGATCCGTCTGAAATCGAGTACATCTGCAACGCTGCCAGTGAATACTTTGCCACCACAGTTGAACCGGCTGATGTTGTCTGGGCCTACTCCGGTGTCAGGCCGCTGTACGATGATGACTCTTCCAACGCCTCCAAGGTAACGCGCGACTACAAACTTGATCTGGATAATCGCAAAGAAGCGCCGGTGTTGTCGGTTTATGGTGGCAAAATAACCACCTATCGCAAACTGGCTGACGATGCGTTGAAACTACTGGCCGAGCACCTGCCTGTATCCACCACAGACGACTGGACCCGTCACCAGCCGCTGCCCGGTGGTGATGTACCCGGTGCGGACTTTGAAGCTTTCCTTGTCGATGTACGTAAGCAGTATGCGTGGCTGGATGAGGCAGTACTGTTTGACTATGCCCGTAACTATGGCACGCGTATGCATGTGCTACTGCAAAACTGCTCCAACACTTCACAACTCGGGCAGAAGTTTGGTGGTGGTCTAAATCAGGTCGAGGTTGACTATCTCGTAGAGCATGAATGGGCGCGAACCGTAGAAGACATTATCTGGCGACGGTCCAAAAAAGGGCTCGCTATCGATGATAAGGGTACAAATTTGCTACAGCAGTATCTGGAGAATAAGGTTAGCAGCGGATCTAACGCTGCCTGAACTGGTTTGCCGTTGTTAATCGTTGCAAACGAGATTATCGTTAACATCTGTGGCAGACAGCACACACACGAAGAGCAACACTCAAAGCAAACACCCAAAGCAAACACCCAAAGCGGCTTAACCTGATGACAGGCAGAACCCAGCGACGCTACCTCAGGCGTGACAACAAACGTCCCATCACGGACGAAGATATTTACCACATGCTGATGCTGCACAAGTATCAGCGCGTTAGTCTGCGCAAAATCGCGCAAAAGTTCTCGTTGACGGAGACCGACGTCAGAACAATCATTGGGCGCAGAACCGGCGGCAGTTGCTGCGGTTAGTCCCCAGCTATTTTTGCAATAAACTGCGCCAGTTCCGTATCTTCAATAGACACATCATGATCGTCACTGGGGTAGCTGCCTGAGTTTACATCGGCAATGTACTCGCGGTATGCGCTGACACGCTCCTGCTGCAATCGGTCTCGCTCGGCGGCAAAGTTTCGGTATACCCTGGCGTGCCTGGGGATATGTCCGCGGTTCTCACCGAGTAAGTCAGCAGAGAACAAGTAAGTGGCATCACACCCGGTACCGGAACCCAGCGATATAGTCAGTATCGACACCTGCCTGGTAATCTCTGCCGCCACGCGCGCCGGAACCACTTCCATCTCCAGCGCGAAGGCGCCTGCAGATTCGAAGTCTTTACTTTCCCGGTATACCGAAAGTGCCTGACTTGCTGTGCGACCTACGGCTCGCATACCACCGACCCAGGTGGCCTTGGGTGGCACCAGCCCCACATGTGCGATGACTGGCACACCTTCTCGTGCCAGCACTTCCACCACGGCCGGACTCATACCGCAGTAGACCGATTGCGCACCAGCCTCCATGGCAGCCATCGCATCGAACAAGGCAGCTTCGGCACTGGCGTGTTTACCCCATGGCAATCCATATTGAAAGTGTGTGTTGGGTACCAGAGCGGCTATATGACTGGTGTCTGCACGGAATGCCGTACCGATCATATCCATGCCCGCCTCAGATGCGGCGATCGCTTCTTCTTCCCGCGCAAT
>CAYMFQ010000240.1:0-8703 GCA_964389335.1 uncultured Granulosicoccaceae bacterium | reverse complement strand
AGCTGATTTGTAATCAGCCGGTCGGGGGTTCGACTCCTCTCGCCAGCTCCAATTCTCCCTTCAACATCATTCCGTTCCAGTACTCTCTGATTTTCTCACCAGTCTTGGTTTCGGTAATCCTGGTCCACCTTGGGCCATTTCGAGCACGTTAAGCTCGCGCCAGCCTTGGACAATCTCCACTTAACTACATTTCTGTCGTCATTGTTGGCTGCGGCCGTACAGTGATAAGCGGGTTGAAACCAGTAAACTGTCGGTCAGGCTTTGTATGTTCTCCTGTCAGTTGCCGATTTGTTGGCGAGCTCCAGCGCCATGTGCTGTCGGAGGCTATGTTTTAATGGGCGTTATGTGCCTGTGTGGGTGCAATCATTTGAGCGAATGAATAAACAACTTACCAAACAGTGAGGACCAACATGAAAGACGTGGCCATCGTAGCAGCGGCACGTACACCGATCGGCAGTTTTGGTGGTGCCTTATCGACACTATCCGCAAGTGCAATGGGCACTATTGCAATAAAGGAAGCGCTGCGCCGCGCATCGGTTGAAGCCGCCGAGGTGCAGGATGTAGTCATGGGGCATGTTTTGTCGGCTGGCTGTGGTCAGAACACCGCGCGTCAGGCAGCGATGGGGGCAGGCATACCTGACAGTTGCACAGCCATCACTATTAATCAGGTGTGCGGGTCCGGTCTTCGGGCAGTCGCGATGGCGGGGCAGGCAATAGCCTGTGGTGATGCAGATATTGTTGTGGCAGGCGGGCATGAATCAATGAGTCAGGCGGCGCATGCAGCGCCGATACGCAACGGTAAAAAGATGGGCTCGCTGGAGCTGATTGATACGATGATCGTCGATGGGCTGTGGGATGCGTTTAACAATTACCATATGGGCAAAACAGCCGAGAACGTCGCGACACAGTGGCAAATTACGCGGCAAATGCAGGATGAATTCGCAGCCGCATCACAAGCCAAGGCGGAAGCTGCACAAAATAATGGCCGTTTCGAGGAAGAACTGGTGCCAGTCACCGTGAAGTCGCGCAAGGGCGATGTTGTTGTCGATGCTGATGAATACCCAAAGTCGGGCACGACCGCTGAAAAGCTTTCCGACTTGCGGCCGGCATTCGATAAAGAAGGTTCAGTCACCGCTGGTAATGCATCCGGTATTAACGATGGTGCTGCTGCCCTTGTGCTGATGTCACTGGAGCAGGCGCAGGCACGATCGCTTACACCACTGGCGGTGATCAGATCCTGGGGCACACGTGGAGTTGATCCATCAGTGATGGGCACCGGACCGGTACCTTCAAGCAAAGCAGCACTTGAGAAAGCGGGTTGGCAGGTTGCTGATCTTGACCTGGTTGAAGCCAATGAAGCGTTTGCCGCTCAGGCCTGTGCTGTAAACAAGGAAATGGACTGGAGTCCGGATATCGTTAATGTTAACGGTGGTGCAATCGCGTTAGGTCATCCGATTGGGGCTTCTGGCGCCCGTGTGCTGACTACTCTGCTACACGAGATGAAGCGACGCGATGTGAACAAGGGTTTGGCGACTCTGTGTATTGGGGGCGGTATGGGGATCGCAATGACTGTTGAGCGTTGATCAGGTTTTTCGCAGCCTGGTTTACACCAGGCTGCGTTTTATAATACGAACTACACGGGCTTCGCAGTAGTGTCAGGAATTGCCTGCTCTGCAACCTGTGCCTCCAGAAAGCGGATTTCATCCTGTAGTTCCTGCAGTTCTTCGGCTTTTTCCTGACAGCGTTCATTGAGTCGCTGTAGTTTTTTAACCGGGTCGTTGCCGGTGAGTCGATCCGCTATCTCCAGCAGTGTTAGCGCGCGCGCGGTTTTAATCAGAATGCCGCGCATGCGATAGGCTCTGCCAAGTTTGGCAAGCAGTGAAAACGATCGAAGGAATGCGATCAATGGCAACAATATGATTGCCAAATCTATCCAGTTATCTTTCACATAAGATAGTTTCTTAGCCGATGCGTTTACCATCACGATAAATTCGGCAGTAAACGCCAGCCAGATAAAACCTGTCGCCGCATTAAGCATAAGTCGCAGCCAGGCGCTTTCTGCAACTGCGGCGCCAAAGACTTTTTCAATCAGCAGCACCGGCAGGATTGTCAGCGCGATAATCAGCATTGGCAGGCTGAGCTTTTGTTGCAGCGCTTTAACTAGCGCTCTGCCCGGTTTGTTCCAACCCATGCCGGGCAGCCAGATTTGATTGTCTTTTGCAGGTGAGGTTGCCCCCAGTCGCAACGGCGGACACAAACACACACTGAGCATGCGTTTGGTTTGAACGCTGCGGCCATCTGCACGACTGGCGCGGTGTGCGTTGTACCCGTGTTCAAGCCAGAATATCGGCCAGATAATTAATAACAGGGCACCCGCCACATAGGTGAGTTGTGCTGTTGTCTGCTGGTTGTGCGCAACTGCTGAGCTGCCAGACGCCGCGAAGTCTGCAAGTCGTGGTGCGTATAACTGAGTAGTGATCAGAATGGCGACGAGCGTGAGAAATAGTAGCGACAGGCAAAACATCGGTAGCGCCATTCGATCTGCAACGCTTTCGCAGTGTTCATCGTTTGCCGAATGGCCGGGACAATCAACAGTGTCCGTATCCGCTAAATTCGCACCCCGCAATACGTTCCTCACTGAGTATCCCTCCGCCTGATTCGGGTTCGAGCCAGTGCCCAAACCATCAATGTTTTTCTGTCGCGGATATCGGGCGAATTTTTACAAACTTTAGCTCAACTGTGCTTCAGCAGCGGGAGCGACCTACGCCTGCGGAGGCCTGCTGCATACAGTGTCGTATGGTAATCGTGTTTCCAGGCCACCTGATTGCTGATAGATGTCCAGCGTTGCGTTATAAGCCGCATCGGTAATATCGACATGGGGAGTCCAGCATCCGAGCTGTTGATACGACGTAGTACAGTGCTGCAGCACGGTGGGGTTGATATCGGGAAAATACGATTGCAGCAGCGTCGCAATCGTTTTGGCGTCCGTGTTATTGAGGTACTCGCGCGCCCCGCGATAGGCGCGTATAAATGCGCTCGCCATGTCGGATTCCAGCCATTCTGTAGTAGCCGCGAGACTAGAAAATCCGCAAACCCCGACTTGATGCCCGACTTCTGCAACGATGTGTCCCTCGCCATCGGCTTCGATTTGCTGTGGGAACGGTCCTTGTTGCTGCACGTAGGCGCCTTTGCCTTCCCTGAACGCCTTGTCCATTGCAGCCGCGCCACCGACATGGATCGCGTCAATTGTTGAATAGTCTATTCCTGCACGATGGCAGGCATATTTAAACATCACCAGCGGCTGGCCTCCACCAAAGAGGATAACCTGCGAGCCTTGAAGTTTTTCCCAGCGGAAGTCCGGGTCCGGCTCCCGTGCAGTCAGGAAAAAGCCGTCCATCTCATTAACCTGCGCAAAATGCCGAATGTCGCCGTTGTCTCCGCTGAAACCCTGGCTCAGTGCGGATTGCACGACATGAGCAGAGCCATCTTTGAGTGCCTCCAGTGCAGTGGTGCCGGGCTCCGCAACGGTCCATTGCGGCTCGAGCCCTTCTTTTTGCAGCAGGCCTGATGCAATGGTCGCAATCAACGGGCTGTAGAACGCTGAAAACAGGGTGAACTGAATATTGATGGTCTGCATGGCTTGCTCCAATACGACTGACGCTACTTTAGCGGGATATTGTTATCACTTTTACCGGTTTGGTACTGTGTTGACAACCGTTCGTATCGGCGTTTGATCTGCTTGATTTGTTCGGCCAGCACTTCGGCGTTGTCATCGGCTGCTGCCATATCGACAACATTGTGCGCCTGCCAGAATTCATTTTGTCTGTTGTACTGGCCGGGCTCGACGGAAAAAACCTCTTTCAGTATTTTGAGATCATGCGGAATGGCGAACTCGTCGCGCGAGTCTTCGTGACTGAAAAAATAGAAGAAGTTATCGAACCCGGCCCAGGTGATGGCCGACAGGCACAGGCTGCAGGGCTCGTGAGTTGACAGGAAAATCAGCGCTTCAGTCGGAGGACGTTCGGACTCCGGCAATTCGTAAAACCGCTTTAGCGCATGCATTTCCCCATGCCACAGCGGGTTTTCTAGTTCGTTATTGGTTTCAGCAATGACGACCGAGAAATCGCTTTTGCGAAGAATGGCTGCACCGAATATTTTGTTACCGGCAGCAACGCTGTCGGCGGTAAGCGGGAGTACATCATGCTCGATAACATCGAGTAACCGCCCGGCGGAAACAGTGGTAGAAGAGGACATTGCGCAGCTCTGTAGGAAAGCTGGCTAGTGTACGATATTCCGAGGATATTGCGGTTTTTTGTGTCCGCTGGCTACTACCCCGAAGCGAGGCTAATACGCAGGTACTGGCGGTAGGTTTTCATGACGCGTTCAATATAACGCTGCGTTTCGGGAAACGGTGGCACGCCATCGTACTTGGCAACTGAGCCTGGCCCGGCGTTATAGGCTGCCAGCGACAGTGCCAGGTTGTTGTTGTACTTTTTCATAAGCTGGCTTAGGTATTGAGTACCGCCGCGAATGTTCTGAACCGCATCAAACGGGTCACTTACGCCAAGTGATTCGGCGGTGGCCGGCATTAATTGCATTAGCCCCTGTGCGCCCGCACGAGAAAGCGCCATCTTGTCAAAGCACGATTCGTTTCTGACCACTGCCTTAACAAGTTTCGGATCGACGCGGAACTCGCGGGCCATGTGTTCAATGGTAGAATTAAAGCTCACGGCGCGGTGCTCAAGCTTTCGGGAATTCATGCCACGGCAGCTGGCAGTGGCAGGTGCGCGGCCGCGCACTTCAATAAGTGTGAACTGTGTCAGGTCCTGAGCAGTCGGCGTTACGTTGGTGTACCAAAGCGTGCCATCAGCTTCCTTGTACACATAGGTTCGGTCTGTTGCTGTTGCCGGCAATGCGAGTATGCAGCACGCTGCGCAAACCATCACATAACCCACGGTATGCTTTACCCGAGTGGCGAATGTTGGCTTTCCATTAGACATTACATGACAACCCAAAGGTAAGATGTTGAATAACAATCATATCGGCGTAGTGTTGACAGAACTTGATCTGCAATCGGGCTGCATTTTTAATGACAAGTGAGCCCGATAACAATCAATTGTCGCAAACGACACCTATAAAACGTGAGCTGATCAGTCTGGAGTGCAGTGAGGCACTCTCCGATGTGCGTGTACATGTATTCGATGAACTTGAATCAACTAATACCTGGTTGTTGCAGCGCGAACATAAAGACGCACTCGAAATTTGTGTAACCGAACTGCAAACAAAGGGTCGGGGTCGCCGCGGGCACGTGTGGCAGACGCCGGCACGTGGTATTACGTTTTCAATCAAGCTGACTTTACCGGTACCTCTGACGAAAATTGTCGGTGCTTCATTGGTGTGTGGCGTAGCAGTGTGTGAAACACTTCACGAACTTGGGTTGTCCGACGTTGCGGTGAAGTGGCCTAACGACATTCTGGTGGGGGATGCGAAACTCGCTGGTATTCTTGTGGAAGTGGCAGGGCACACTGAAACCACAACCACACTGGTAATTGGTATTGGCATCAACTATCGAAGCGGTGCAGAAGCTCAGTTGATCGATCGCACCATCATCGATCTTGATCGGTTGTTCGATGGCAGCCCACCTGAGCGTTCCCGCCTGATTGGCCGTTTATGCAGACAGGTGTTTGTCAGCCTGTCAGATGCTCTGCCACTCAGTGCCACGTTTGTTGAAAACTGGCATCGGTACGACGCACTGTCGCAGAAGCAGGTGACTGTATTGAGTGGAGTTGCTCATACGGATAACAGCGAGTCAATCACCGGGCTTGCGGCGGGGATAGATGAACAGGGGCACCTAATGCTCGAAACCGCCAGCGGGACGCGTTTTTTTTCCAGCGCAGAAGTTACCATTCAGGCGTCTCAGCAGGTGCGTGCATAATGTGACGTAATCGTAAATCCGTCTTCACAAAATGTTTCACAGGTTGCGGTGAAACAATGCAACAATGAGCCGGTGAAAAACGTCATGACGCCAAACGTATGCTATCCGCACCCCCAAAGCCAGGGCGTGTGCGGTGCAGATAAACCGAGAGTAAAATCATGTATGTAAGTCAGTTGCGGAGCCCGCGCGGCAAACCACGCAGAAATCCGCTGTTCAAACTAATGATCACAGGTCTGGTTGCTGCATTGACCACTGCTTGCGGTGGCGGCGGCTCCGGCTCTGGTGACAATAGTTCCAGAGGCGAAAACACCAGTCCGGTACTGCAACTGGATGACGGACAGGTTCTCGATACCTCGGGTGCCGTCTTTACTATTCCCGCCAGTGATGATTCCGGTATTGCCAGTGTTGTTGCGAATCTGTTGCGACAGGGTGTGTTGCAGCAGTGCGAGTTTGAAGGTGTGCCGATCGCGAACTCGCTTATCGAGGCATGCCTTGCTGATCAGCCTGCCTGTGCAGTGGATTTCTTTCCCGGTCTAAACGGTATCGATGTATTTCCGCCGCCGCTTTATGCGCCGGTCGGGGTTGAGTATCAGTTAACGCTGGTGGACAGAGATGGCTCGGAGTCAGAACCAGTTAGCACAGTGTTATGTCTCAACGTCGGTCCGAATATGGCACCGGAGCCAGCCGCAGATACCTTTCAGTTAATCTATCCAAACGTACTGCAAATCGGTGGTGTTGTTTTTGATCAGCGCTGCGATAAACAGGGCAATCTAAACGGGGTACTGGCCAATGACGATGACGATGAACATATCACCAATTCCTGCCTGAGCGCCGAGCTGGTTGATCTGCCGCAGTTTGCGTCGAATGCTGGTGGATTTGCCGCTTCATTTGCTGAAGATGGCAGTTTTCGTTACGAGGCGTTTGGCGATCTGCCACCAGCTGATGCATCCGGTCGCAATGTAGACAGCTTTACGTACCGCGTTAGTGATGGTGTTAATCCGCCCAGTGCACCGGTGCGTGTGGAGATAGTTTTTTCCGGTGAAAACGCAGCACCGGTGGCAACGGCTGATACCTTCACAGTACCGGAAGATTCAACAGGCAATATTCTGCGAGTGCTCGACAATGACAGTGATCCTGATGCACTGCCACTATCAATAAGATCAATTAACAATGGACCAGGTAACGGCATCGCGAATATTCGCAATGGTGTGCTTATTGAGTACCAGCCGAGCCCTGATTTCAGCGGTGTTGATCAATTTTCCTACACGACAGTTGATTCCGGTGGCCTGACCGCAACGGCTCAGGTTACCGTTCAGGTTGCTTCCGTAAACGATGCGCCTATCGCAGTTAACGACTCGGTATCGACACCTGAAAACACACCGATCGAAGTATTTGTTCTACAGAACGATAGCGATCCGGAAGGCGACAGTATTTCTATACTGCAAATCGCAGCGCCTGCTAACGGCGTTGCCGTGGACAACGGCAACGGCGCAATCCTTTATACACCTGCGGCCAACTTCTCCGGTGCTGATCCGTTTGAATACACCATCACGGATGGCAATGGTGCGAGTGCCACGGCTACTGTTGTGATGGCGGTTGATTTTGTTAATGTCGCGCCGGTGGCTAATGCAGGTCCTGATCAGACTGTTGAAGCAACATCTGCCGGTGGTGCTTTGATTTCTCTTGATGCCGGTGCTTCTTCCGACGGCGACGACGATCCGCTTACGTTTACCTGGACCGGCGCGTTTGGTGAAGTGAGTGGACCTTCCGTTGAAGTGACGCTGCCAGTGGGTACATCAAACGTTTCACTGGATGTTGATGATGGCACTGTTAGCGCACAGGATACTGTGAGTATTGCAGTCGTGGATACAACGCCACCGGAAGTAGTAGCACCGGCGACAGTGAATGCATCTTCGACAGGGGCAGTCAGTATTGGCACTGCCACGGCAACAGACATTGTTGATGGTGCGTTAACCGCAGTAGCAGATAACACTGGGCCGTTTCCGGTGGGTGCCACGACTGTTACCTGGAGCGCTACGGACAGCGCTGGTAATACCGGCACTGATACACAGGTGATTATCATTGCCGACAGTGGCGCGCCGACGGTGGTGCCACCGGCTGATATCAGCGTCGAAGCGACCGGCGCAACAACTGCGGTACCGATTGGCTCTGCGTCGGCCAACGATGCGGTTGACGGTGCACTTGTCGCCACTGCCAACAACAGTGGGCCATTTCCGGTTGGCTCAACCACGGTTATATGGACTGCCACTGACAGTGCTGGTAACTCGGGTTCAGCTACACAAACAATAACTGTCACAGACAGCACACCGCCTAGCGTAGATGCTCCGGCCGACGTTAGTGCGCCATCAACCGGCACAACAACTGCGGTTGGTCTGGGTGCTGCCAGCGCCACTGATTTAGTTGATGGCTCGGTGACAGTGACGGCTGATAACACAGGCCCTTTTCCGGTTGGAGTCACAGTCGTTACATGGACAGCTACAGACGACGCTGGCAACACCGGCACTGCCACACAGACGGTCACTATTACTGATGGTGGTGCACCAACAGTAACGCCACCTGCCAATATAAACGCCGAGGCAACCGGCACCACCACCGAAGTGGCTATTGGCAGTGCTACTGCCACTGACGCCGTTGATGGTGCTGTCACAGCTACAGCCAATAACACAGGTCCGTTTCCACTGGGTATTACCACGATAACGTGGAGTGCCACAGACAGTGCTGGTAACACCGGCACTGCGACGCAAACG
>CAYMFQ010000239.1:5291-8717 GCA_964389335.1 uncultured Granulosicoccaceae bacterium | reverse complement strand
GCGCCTGATCTTACTCGTATATTCGAACAGGTAGAGTTTAAGGATGCGTACCGAATATCGTATCTGGCGAACGCGATTGTCGTACCGGGTTATGACGATATAAAGCGAGACTTCGGTATTATTCGCGCGGAGTATTTACTGTTGCTGTGCCTGGCGCATTTTCCGGTGCTGACAGCGCAGGATGTGTCCGTGATGACGCGACGACCGCGAAATTCCATTTCCCGGGCAGTACACAGAATGTTGAGCGAGGGTTACCTCGACCGCGTGCCTGACCCTGACGATGGTCGCCAGGCCAGGCTCAGCATAACGCCGACCGGTCGCGCGCTGCACAACAACATCGCCACGGCACTGAAGGCGCGACAGGAGGAGGTGCTGAATGTGCTTGATAAACAGGAACGCAAAACGTTGCAGCAGTTGTTGCAAAAGCTTGCGTTACACACGGCCACTCTCGACCGGTAGCGTATGTAGTTATGAGTAGTGCTTTGAAACCCCCGGTTAATCGCGAGCGTTTGTCTCGTTTAAAAAAGCGGGCCGATCTGGAGCCAGCGTCAGAGGCTGCGTTGCTGTGGACCTTTGCATGGGGCTTTGTTACCTGTGCGCTGTTATGGTTGTTCGCTGCACAGGCCTTTCCGTTGTTCGATGGTGTGCAGGGTGTGTCTTTACCGTGGGTGGGGGCGCTGATGTTTGCCGGGGGTGTGATTGCCGCCGGTCTGTGTTACCTGCTGTACCGGTATCGGCGCTACATAAAGAATGAAGCCATAGCTGAGCTGAAAGCGTTTGTTGCACAGTACGAGGAATAGCAGCCGTGATGAACGTGTATGCACAATGTGGTGTGTGCTTTCTACTGTGCTGCATTGCCTGACTGTTGGGCGCCGGCCATATATAGGCCGAGCTGTTCTCTTGTCGCATCGCGGCGATTAACTTCGGCGACAACACTGCCCTGATACATAACGATGATTCTATCTGACAGGGAAAGTATTTCGTCCAGCTCTGCGCTGATCAACAGGACGGCGACCCCTTCATCGCGTTTGGCAACGATGCGACGATGGATAAATTCTATCGAGCCGACGTCTATGCCACGGGTTGGCTGAGCGGCAATCAGTAGACGTGACTCGCGACTGAACTCGCGAGCGACCACCATTTTTTGCTGGTTGCCACCTGACAGGCTGCCGGCGGTGGTTTCGATAGTCGGGGTTCGAACATCGAAAGCCTGTACCAGTGTTTCAGCCTGTGCGCGAATGGCGCTGCGGTTAATAACCCCGTTGTTTGAGAACGGTTCATTGCGGTAGCTATTCAGCGCCAGATTATCTGCCACACTGTAGTCTGCGACCATGCCATGCAGGTGGCGGTCTTCGGGGATGTGGCATATTCGACCGATTTCTGTGAACGCGCGTGGGGGCTGGTTAGTCAGGTTAGTGTTATCGATGCTTACTGTGCCGCTGGTACTGCGGCGCAAGCCGGTTAGTACTTCTACCAGTTCACTCTGGCCATTGCCCTGAACACCTGCAATGCCGACAATTTCACCGGCACTGACCTGCAGGTTGACGTTGCGCACTGCAAGGTGCCCGGTATCATCCCGGGCGGATAGATCGCGGGCATCGAGGATTAGTTCACCGGTGCTGTTGTCAGCGGGTTCAAACGTCAGGTTCACTTCGCGGCCAACCATCAGTGTGGCGAGTTCGGTCTCACTGCTGGTGGCAGGCGTTGCGTGTCCGGCAACGCGGCCATTGCGCAGCACGCTGATACGATCGGCAATGTACAGGACCTCTTTTAGCTTGTGGGTAATGAAGATCATTGACTTACCCAGCTCTCGCAGCCGCTGCATAATCGAAAATAAACCGTCGACTTCCTGCGGTGTTAATACGGCTGTTGGTTCGTCGAGGATAAGAATTTCAGCGTCGCGGTACAGGGTTTTTACAATCTCCACTCGCTGGCGCTCGCCAACAGACAGGTCTTCGATAATCGCGCCCGGGTCGACATCCAGCCCATAGCGTTGCGACAGTTCAGTAATACGCAGTGCTGCCTGTTTGCGGTTAAGCAGGCCATTGCGGACGCTTTCGGCACCCAGCATGATATTTTCAGTCACTGTCATGTTGGGTACCAGCTGAAAGTGCTGGTGCACCATACCAATACCGTGTGCAATGGCATCACCCGGAGAGTGCAGTACCACGGTATTGCCGTTAATACGTATTTCACCCTCACTCGGCTGTTGCAGGCCGTAGACGATGTTCATCAGGGTAGATTTGCCAGCGCCGTTTTCACCGAGCAGTGCAACGATCTCACCCTGGTGCAGGGTCAGGTCGATGTTGTCGTTGGCGATGACACCGGGAAAGTGTTTGCTGATACCTTGTAGGTCGAGCACCGTGTTCACTGATGCCCGTCCTTGTCGTACACCTTGCCACTGGCCGCGGGTGGTCGCACACGCCCGACCAGTCCTGCCACGGCAATAATGGTAACGACATAGGGGATCATGCTCACGAACTGTCGGGGAATACCGACGACACCCGCCAGCAGCAATTCGTTTTGCAGAGCCTGTGTGTAGCCAAACAACATCGAGGCGGCCATTGCGCCAAACGGTGTCCAGTTGCCGAATATAACCGCAGCAAGTGAGATAAAGCCGCGTCCTGCTGTCATGCCTTCCTGAAACTGGCCAACCGCTTCCAGCACCAAAAATCCACCGGCAAGACCCGCCAGCGTACCGCCGAGTATCGTATTGGCATAGCGATAGCGATTAACGTTGACACCCATGGTGTCAGCAGCGCTCGGGTGTTCGCCAACGGCGCGGGTGCGCAGTCCCCAGCGCGTATGAAACAGTGCCACATGCACAACAATGACAAGTATCAGTGCAACGAACGTGATAGGTGGGTTAGTGAAGAGCACTTCGCCAAGTACGGGAATATCCGATAAATAAGGTATGGCGATGGCCGAAAACTTCCCCTGTGCGACGGCGTCTCTGTCATACAGGTAGGACGTTAGCCCCATGGCAAGGATGATCAACACCGTGCCGGATATGATCTGATCCATGCGAAAGCGAATTGAAAACGTCGCATGCAGCCAGCCCATCAAGCCGCCGGCCGCCATCGCCGCCATGACTGACACCGACAGGCTGGAGTAGAGCGGCCAGTGATTGGTGGCCACTTTCGCGACAAAGCCTGCAAATGCGCCCGCCAGCATCATGCCTTCAATGCCTATGTTAACGATGCCGGAGCGCTCGCAAAGAATGCCGCACAGAGCGCCGAGTATCAGTGGTACTGCGGCTCTTAGCATGAAGTTTAATGCGCTGATACCAAAGAACACCGGCAGCCACTGTGCCTGCCACGTGCCTTCCTCGAACGTAGTGGTGTTAACCCAGATGGCAGTCACCACAAAGGCGATGGCGAGTATAGCCACCACCGTTGCG
Organism: uncultured Granulosicoccaceae bacterium; assembly: GCA_964389335.1. Taxonomy (GTDB): domain Bacteria; phylum Pseudomonadota; class Gammaproteobacteria; order Granulosicoccales; family Granulosicoccaceae. The sequence goes on along the minus strand of CAYMFQ010000239.1, from coordinate 5,317 downwards.
CGTCCACTCAGCCAGCGCCATGGTCG
>CAYMFQ010000239.1:0-5191 GCA_964389335.1 uncultured Granulosicoccaceae bacterium | reverse complement strand
CTGGTTTGGATGGTTCGCGACGTCGCGGCCATAGCGACCGAATAATCAACGGTGCGGCAACAAAGATGAGGACCAGTGCCTGAATGACATCGATGATATCGGCTGCCACACCGGATTCAAACTGCATACGGCTGGCCCCGCCTTCAAGCGAGCCCAGTAGAAAAGCGGCCAGCACCACACCCAATGGATGGGTTTGCCCAAGCAGCGCCACAGTAATGCCTTCGAAGCCAACACTGCCGCCAAACTCGGGTGCAAACTTATGATTGAGGCCCAGCGTTTCTATCGCTCCGGCAAGGCCTGCCAGTCCGCCGGCCAGTGCCATTGAAAGCACGATGGTGCGTCGCGGGTACATACCTGCATAGCGCGATGCTTCCATATTTCGGCCTACCGTGCGAACCTCGAAGCCAAAGGTGGTGCGATATATCAGCCACCAGATAAAGAATGCAACCAGTGGCGCGATGATGATTCCCAGATGTATGTCGAGCCTCGGGTTACCCAGCAGTGGTAGTTGTGCGCTGGCGAGTACGTCCGGTGTTTCTGATATGGCGCGCGCCGTCGGGTCCCACAAAGGTCCGGGTGACTGACCCTGTCGTCCGCCGGCGTAAACAGTCCAGCCGGCAAACAGCGAGGCGATGTAGTTGAGCATGATCGTGGTGATGACTTCATGCGCGCCGGTATAAACTTTGAGCAAGCCCGGTATTGCGCCCCACACCATGCCACCAGCAATACCTGCTAACAGTGCTGCTGGCAGATGCAGCAGCATCGGTGCGCCTTCGAAGTGAATACCAACCGCAACAGAGCAAACGGTACCCATGATGAACTGCCCGGCGGCACCGATGTTAAACAGTCCGGCTTTGAATGCTACGGCAACTGCCAGTCCGGTCAGAATCAGCGGCGTGGTTTTTAACAGCGTGCGTGCCCAGGCTTTGGCACTGCCATAGGCACCGTCATACAGGCCCTGATACGCGGCGACTGGATCGTCCCCAAACAGCACCATCACCAGTGCACCAAGTGAAAAAGCAACGACCAGCGCGAGCAGCGGAATCAACAGCGCAGTGGCAATTCGCCTGACAGACTCAGGCATGTGCTGGCGGGTAGATGGCGACTAGGCAGACGGGCATTAGACGATGTGAAAGGATTGCTCGAAGGGAAGGGAGGTGTGCACCAGTATGACACCTGCGCTGTATAGCGCAGGTGCGATGCATCGGTGTGTTATTGACCGTAACCGGTTTTTATCGTTCCGTCTTCCAGACCCGCTTTGATTTCATCGAGCTGGGCTTTCACTTCAGCGGGTACCTTGTCATCAAAGTCATGAAATGGTGCCAGCGCCGAACCGCCAAAGAAGTTACCACTGGTCATGGAGCCACCGGCGAACGTTGATATAAGTTCTACCACACCGGGGGTAATGAGTTTCATAGCGCTTGATACCAGGCACGGATGAGCAGCCGGCAGTGTTAGCCACTGATCAGTGTCAACACCAATACAATAGAGGCCTTCGTTAGCTGCTACTTCCTGCAGTGCGCCGTTACCGGTGATTCCACCTGCGCCGAAGATGACGTCTGCGCCCTTGTCGATAGCCTGCTTGGTTGTCGCCGCGCCCCATTCCGGATCCGTAAAGGCCTGCGAAATTTCACCGGGGTGATAGGTGGTAATAACATTGATGTCGGGCTTGATGTATTTGGCGCCGGCAATAAAGCCTTCACCAAATGCGACTACCGGCGGTACCAGATCCGTGCCGAGCACCGAGGCAATGGTGCCTGATTGCGATAGATTAGCGGCCAGCGCGCCTGCCAGAAAACCGGAGCGATCTTCGTTAAAGATCAGCCCGGCCAAATTGGGTAATGCCTCGCCCTGGAACTGGTCAACGCCGATAAAAAAGGTCTCGGGGTTTTCTGCAGCGGCGGTTGCTGTTGCCTCGCCCAGTGCGAAGCCTACGGATACCACGACATCAAACTCTGCTTCTATAAACTGACCGATGTTGTCTGCATAGTCTTTGGCATCACGCGTTTCAATGTACTTGCAGTCTTTGCCTTCTTTGGCGCCGAGTTGCTCGCAGGCTTCAATAACACCCTGCCATGCGGATTGATTAAAGCTGCGGTCGTTAACACGACCAACGTCAGTGACGAGACCGACTCTGATATCGGCTGCCTGCGCTTGCGAATAAAGCACGGTCAGCGCGGTTATTAGGGCGATACTGTAGCGGAGGTATTTCATAGATGTGGTGTCCCGTGTTTTCCTGCGGGTTGGCCCGGGGGGCAGTTGCCTGCGGCATTGCCCGGGGGTGTGTGCCTGCGGTAGTTTAGCCGCGTTTGTTTAGCAGCGGTTGATTAGCAGCAGAACGGAGCGTAACCGGTAAGCGATTGCCGGCTGTGTGCGTACTCCAGCGTGGTGTCAACCGTAGCAGAGCAGGGGGTGCGAAGCAACGAGAGGGCTGCACCGTGGCACGGTATTGTGCGGGCCTGCGTACTCTTGGCTTTTGGCTCTGTGCTTCAGGCGCCAGGCGCTTGTTACCAAACCGGTGCGCAGGACACGCCGCCGTCCACAACCAGATTAGTGCCGCTAATCCAGCTTGCAGCGGAAGAGCTTAAGAACAGCACCGCGTTGGCGATATCAGTGCCGCAGCCGATTGTCCCAAGCGGGGCCGCTGACTGATAACGGTTAACGCCCTCCGGCCAGGCTTCGTTGAGTCCTTCACGATCGATCAGGCCGGGGGACACCGCATTGACTCGTATCCCGAGCTCCCCGAGTTCAACGGCTGCAGCGCGTGTAAACATCACCAGGGCTGATTTAGAGCTGGCATAGTGGCTATGACCGACAGCGGGCTGCAAGCCCTCAATAGAGGCGATGTTAGTCACACTGATGTTGCGCCTGCGATTTTCTGCGACATTGTTAGAATGCAGCGCGGCAAATTTTCTGGTGAGTAACATCGGGGCGCTGATGTTGGTTGATAGCACTTCGTGTATTTCCTCAGCGCTCATATTCAGCAGGCTACTTACGGGTTGTGCTCCGGCATTGTTGATCAACAAGCTGGGCTGGCCCAAGGTGGTTTCGGTTTGTGCCAGCAGATCACTGCAGGCGTTGTCGTCACACAGGTCCGCTTGCAGTGCGACTGCATTGCCGTTGTTTTGCTGTATCTTCCTGACCACAGAATCTGCCTGTTCAGCATTGCGGTGATAGTGTACGACGACAGCGGCACCCGCTTCGGCAAGCCGGAGCGCGATGGCGCTGCCAATGCCGCCACTGGCACCGGTCACAATGGCCGTGTTGCCGCTAAGGTTGAGCAGAGTGTCAACGGGTGCGTGTGTCGTATCGTTCATCAGTGTTCAGGTGCTATGAAATAAAGCGTCATCACACCTTAGCAAAGGTCAGTGTCGAAAACACTCGCTGCGCGCCTGTTGATCTTTGTTTGTGGTAGGTTCAACAGAGTTATAACTTTGAGGAGAGTGCCGATGGTAAAACCGGAATGGCTGATACCGGCAAGCGGCGGGCAGCAGGAGTTCTACACTGATGAGCGATGCTATATCACCGAGCTGCTGAATTGCGCACAGTCACCACAGGTATCGGTAGCACAGGCAAGGGTAGAGCCCGGTGTTACCACGCAACGACACAAGCTTGAAGGTGTTGCCGAGACCTATGTGCTGACACAGGGTGCTGGCTTAATGGAAGTGGGTGACGAACAACATGCAGTTAAAACCGGAGACACGGTTGTGATTCCCGCGGGTGTGGCGCAACGAATATCGAACAATGGCGATGTTGACCTGGTGTTCTATTGTGTTTGTACGCCACGTTTTGAGCCGTCGTGTTATGTCAATCTTGAGGCATAGTAGTCTGGTCGCCATAGGTGCGATAGTGATGTGTATTCAGTGTTAATCTGAGCACGATAACAAAGACACGACGAGCAAACTCTATGAAATCTGACGTGCAGGTAGTTGTGATTGGTGGTGGCATTGTCGGTGCCTCCGTTTTGTACTGGCTTGCCAGGCTTGGGTGGACCGATACCTTATTGGTGGAGCGCCGCAACCTGACATCCGGCTCTACCTGGCATGCCGCGGGCAACACAACCTATTTTGGTCCGTATGCGGAAATGACGCGGTTGTTTGCCGGTTCAATCAGAACCTATCAGCAGGCTGAGGCAGAGAGCGAGCAGTCAATTGGCTTTCATCAAACCGGTTCATTGCGGGTCGCGACAACGCCACGTGAACGTGAGTTGTTTCATCAGTTTGAGGCCAATTACGAAGCACTGGATATTCCGTACCGTGTGGTTGATAACGATGTTATAGAAGCGCTGCATCCCTGTATTGTCACAGACGGATTATATGGCGCTGCTCATACGCCCACTGATGGTCATGTTGATCCCAGTGGTGCAACAAATGCGCTGGCAAAGGCCGCCCGAATGCTTGGGGCCTCTGTGCAGGTGCAGTGTCCTGTCGAGTCGCTGGAGTCAATATCGACAGGTGGTACTTCGGCTGCCGGTGCCACCTGGCTGGTGCACACTCAAAACGGTGTGGTGCGGGCGAAGCATGTGGTGATGGCAGCATCGTTCTGGACGCGTGAACTGCTATCGCCACTCGGGCTTAATGTGCCGCTGTACGCCACGCATCATCATGAATTCATCACCGAAACAGTACCGGCGCTGGCAGAGCTTGATCACGAGGTGCCGGCTTATCGCGACTCGTTTGTGTCGTGCAGTATGCGTCAGGAGCGCCAGGGCTTTTTACTTGGTGTGTATGAAACTGATCCGGTATTTTGGGCGCTCGACGGAATTCCCAAAGACTTCGCCGAGGAATTGTTTCCACCAGACACAGATCGACTGTTGCCACACCTGGAACGGCTGATGGAGCGCGTACCGGCATTCGCTGAAACTGGCATAAAAACCATTAACAACGGTCCGATGTGCTGGACACCGGATGGTTTGCCTTTGTTGGGGCCAGTCGGTGCTGGCTATGATGGTCTGTGGCTGGCCTCCGGATTTAATGTTGGTATCGGCACCGGCGGTGGATCCGGCGAGTTTCTCGCGCATTGGATGGTCAACGGCCAGCCGCACTTCCAACTGCCCATCGTACATGCAGACCGGTTTGGCAATGACATGACCACCGAGCAGGCAATTGAGCGCATCCGGGCGTGCTATCGACAGGGCTACCGATTACCCGAAAAAATCTAGTCACCGCAGGTTGCCGATTTGCAGTGGCTA
>CAYMFQ010000238.1:4867-8781 GCA_964389335.1 uncultured Granulosicoccaceae bacterium | reverse complement strand
GTGCACTGGCAAACCCGCAGACACCACAGGCTGCCAGACGCACGCGGGCCATTAGTGACAGAGCGGACAAAGCCAAAGCAAAAGACCTGGGTGCGGCAGACTTTGCGCAGTTGTTTGCCTGGGCGGCTGATGTCGATACCGATGCAGAAACACTCAGCCAACTGGCGGAGCACACAGAGCCCTGTGTGAGATTTATCGTCGGCAACCATCCGCGCCTGACTGAAGCGTCGCAACTTAAGCTGCTTGCCGAAAGTGAAGCATGGGTTACGGCAGGACTCGCCTTTAATAAAAACATCACACCAAAGGTGTTAAAGCAATTGCTCTCCAGTGCCAAGGCGTCAGCCAGGGATGTACAACTCGGCCTGGCCGGCAACCCGGCACTGTCCGAGAAACAACAACTGCAGTTAGCTAAAACAGCCTGTGATGTAGTGGCGGAGCAGTTGGCGGCGTCAACAGACTATCCGTCAGTGTGGGATAAGCTGGTTGAGCATATGAAGGCGGACCCTGAGACGGTTAAGCAAAAGAAACCCGGGAAAAGCACAGGTAAACAACAGAAGCGTGCTGATCGATCGTGGCGGGTTACGTTTAAGGAAGTGCGCGATCAGTTGGCAGAGAATAACTTTAAAGGTCTAAAGGCGGGTTACAAGAGTATTCCACTGTCATCAGCGCGCATTATTGCGCGCCATGAACAGTGCCCGGAGAAGCTGTCTCAACACTACGCGTTCTATATTCCAAGAGACCATAAGCACAACCCGACGGCTGCATGGGCGCTGCTGGAGGGCAAAGAGTCGGTAAAGCCATTGGCGTTTCGCGAATGGCTGGTAGACATGTGGTTTACGGAGCGACGTGCTCCGGGCATGGTGGCCAACTATTTTATTCAGTCCGATCACAAAAAGAATCGCACACGTGCGGTGAGTTCGCCTTCAACACTGGTGTGTCACCTGTGGCCAATACTAACCGATGCTGATACCAACACCCGCAAGCGTCTGGCGGAACGAACGGATCTGCCGCGAGGAATGTACGAAGTACTGGCGCGGGACACGAAGCCGGGTGTGCGCGAATTCGTGGCGTCCAACCGGGCGGCGCCTGGCGCGGCGGTGGCATTGCTGGCAAATGATGGCGCGACAACTGTGCGGCTGGGCGCCAGTAAAAATGCAACCGGTGCGGCAAAAAGAACCGGTAGAGCAAGGGCTGCTACCGCCAACCAGGGGTCGGCGACAGAGCGTGTGAGAGTGGTAAAGAAACTCAAAACGCCTAAGTCACTCGACCGGTTTGTAACTGATCGGGCTGCCAGTGTGCGAGTTGCACTGGTGGAAAACGAGTATACCGATCCTCAGCGCTTGAAAGAGCTCGCAGGCGACCGCGATGCCAAGGTTCGAACTGCGGTTGCTCGCCGGTGCCGGTGTAAGGACACGATGACTCAATTGCTTGGTGATGCAGTGGTTGAGGTGCGCCGTATGGCGGCAAGATCTCGTGTTTTTTACGAGTATGAAGATCGGGATCTCCGCTATGACCCGGTTATCCTCAAGCGAATTTGTACCGATGAGGATGCGGAAATTCGTGCGGAGGGGGCACGCTATGCGGACGACGATGCCCTGCAGCAACAACTGGCAACAGACCCAAGTGAACTTGTTACGCGCGCGCTGGTTCAAAACAAAAAGTTGGCGTCACCGTGCCTTGCACTTCTGGCAGAGACGTCAGACGACGTCGCAACACTGGGAGAGGTTGTCAGACGAACGGATGATGCGGCGGTGTTTATCGCTTGTGCGAAAAAGATCGGTACCAGTCGATCCAGTGCTTCAATACTTGTTCGGAACCACGCGCTGTTCAAAGACCCGAGTGTACAGGCAGAACTTTCCGGGCCTTATTCGAAAGAGCATTCGAAAATAAAGCCACGGGAGGTAGACCCGTTGGGCTCAGCGTTAATAAGCGATGTATTCAGTGTGTTGCTGGGTTCTGGTGGCAGTGCCAGTCAGGGGCAGAGGGCCTATCAGGCGGCGCGCCTGGACGACGCATTGCTCGACCGGATCTTTGCCGATATGCAGGCTGCGGAGGCAAAGCTTGATGTCAAAGAATCGCTGAAACACTTTAGTGCGGATGCTCGTTTCTCATCCACTCACGTCGGTCAGTCACAGGCGATTACCATCGGTTTGAAAGCGTACGCTCTGGGCTTGAAGATTTTATATAGCCCGATAGCAAGGTACTCAGGTCAAAGTACGGTGATCTCTAAAACCATCGATGCCAGCGGTCAGCGTGCTGAAGTGGTTGTGGAAAGCCGTGCTGAGTACATCGACCCGGAAACGCGCGTCAATACTATTGCTGAGTTCACCTGCAACCACGTGGTTGAAATCGTCGGCGACCGGGCGTTAATCACGAACTTGAGCAGTATCGAAACTCTGCATCAGCAGGCTTCGTGAAACAGGTGGGATACCGCTGGTAACTGTGTCAGGAATGTAAATATCAGTAGTTCAGCTTGTGTCTGACTGCCGATAGCATGGCACACAAAAAATAAAAAATGGCCCGGCGAATACAGTTCGCATTGCGATGACCGGGCTGGAAGTCTGGTGCGAGGAATCGGGTTATGGGACCGCGGCAACTACACGCGTATCTTGAGCAGTTAATATCAAACGACGTTCAGCATGCGGTGATGATGTGGGGCAAACCGGGTATCGGTAAGTCGAGCATTGTGCGACAGTTGGCTGAGTCCCGAGACATTGAGTTTGTTGATGTCCGACTGAGCCAGCTCATGCCAAGTGATCTGCGCGGTGTGCCGGTACCTACCGACGGCACCACGCACTGGGCGCCTCCATCGTTTTTGCCACACGACGGCAGCGGTATTCTTTTTCTCGATGAAATTAATATGGCGCCACCAGCGCTGCAGGGGGTCGCACAGCAGTTGATTCTGGACCGTCGGGTTGGGGACTACGAACTCCCCGATGGCTGGTTTGTCTGGGCGGCGGGTAACCGTGCGGACGACCGGGCAGCGGTGTATGAGATGCCGGGTCCGCTTGCGAATCGATTTCTGCACGTTGATGTGTCGATATCCCTGGATGATTTTAAGCAGTATGCCTACAGCAACAAGCTGCACGATTCGGTGATCGGGTTTCTGTCTTTTAAGCCGTCGTTACTGCACAAAGTTGATCCGAATAACAGCGCATGGCCTTCGCCGCGCACCTGGGAGATGGCATCTTCACTGTTATATGCGGACTTATCGGTGGACTCTGCTGTAGGCGACGGTGTTGCGATCGAGTTCGGAGCCTACGTTAAGCTGAAGGAGCAGTTACCGGACATTGCTGCCATTGTGTCAGGTAAATCAAAACTCAAGTTTCCTGACGAACCGTCTATTGCCTATGCGACGGTAACTGCACTGGTCACGCATGTGGAAACCGCCAAACATGCAGAAAACGCTTTTTTCTGGTCCATTGAAAACGCATCAGCCGAGTGGGTGCAGTTACTGGCGACCGATTTGTTTCCGCAGTTGCGAGAAAAAGGGTTGTTTCAGAAGTTCTCTGCTTCCATCGTCAAAGACGCCAGAGCCGTCGAGTTTATAAATGACTTTGTAAAACTGGCAGCCTGATGCAACAGGCACCTGAGCAGTTATGGAGTAAGTTTGTTGTTCGCCTGGGGCAGTTAAACCCGTTTTTTGCCTGTATTGCTCTGTTCACCCGCTTTGTGCCTGATGAAAAAATCGAATTGGCGCAAACAACGGGTGTGGAAATTCGCGTCAATCCTGACTTTATCCTCAACCTGTCTGACGAGGAAGCTTTCAGTTATTTGATGCATCAGGTGTTGCATCTAGCGCTGCTGCATGACAAACGTCGACAGGGAAGGGATATTGAAGTGTGGAATCTGGCAGCGGATATTGTCATTAACCACATAATTGTTGAGGCGACCCGCTGGCCGGTGGCGCCGAA
>CAYMFQ010000238.1:0-4767 GCA_964389335.1 uncultured Granulosicoccaceae bacterium | reverse complement strand
CGTCAATCGGACTACAGCGAGTTTGATGCACGGCATATTCATCGTGGACTGTATCTGGAGGAACTGCGTGTCGACGGCTTGTCACTCGCAATTGCCGTAGATACGTCAGGGTCAATTTCGTATCAGGAACTTGGCATGTTCATGCGCGAGCTTGAGGAAATACAGGGGTTGTACAGTGATATTAACATCAGTCTTTACTACTGCGATGCATCGGTGGACGGACCCTATTCACTGAGCGGGAAGAAGCCTCAGATCGAAGCCAGTCCAGTCGGGTTTGGCGGTACATCGTTTGTACCGGTATTCAAGGCGATTGAAAAGCTTACTCTTACCGATCGACCTGATTGCATTATCTATTTTACTGACGGCGATGGTGAATTTCCTAAGCACTCGCCGGTGGTTCAAACCTTGTGGGTGCTGGTGGATGACGGTGTGGAAGAGAGTGACATCCCGTTTGGCAGGACAATAAGAATGCCGCCGCTTGCGGCGTGAGGTATTGGAGCCGAAATGAGAACTGATCATCTACCGCTGATTACAGCGCAGAGTGGTGATGTGCTTAAGCAGTTGCGCAGCCTGAGTGAAGAGCAGGTGCTTGAGTTTTTGGCAATGGAAGATGTCAGTGAAAGATTTTTGCACGAAATCTTCTTTAAGCATCTGACACTGTCGGAGGACACTCGCAAGCAGGCGCTGCATCATCAGAACTGTCCGGACTCGTCACTGTTGTTTGCCGGCCGCCACCTGCCTCAGTGGGTGGAAGGGTGTGCGGGGCTTGCCATGCGGCAGTTGGAGGATATGGCTGGCAGTGACAATCAGCTTAGCTGGCGGGAACGTACCGAGCGATTTAATCGGCTTGGTCTGTCGAGCCAGCTCGATTGGCTGCACAAGGCGTTTAGCGATAAGAACTGGGTTCGTGGTTCTGCATATTTAGCTGACATGGCGGATTGTTTCATCGAAGTACTGCTCGAACAGGCTGATGCGCGCGATATACAACTGATGGCAGGCTGCAACGACAGCCGCATCCAACACATACTGGCCACTCACCCTAACCATCGCTGTCGAGTGGCGGTGGCAGGAGCGAAGTTCCTGAGCGCTGATATAACCCCGATACTCGCGCGGGACAAACTCGCCAGTGTGCGCAAAGCGGTTGCTAAACGTGAAAAGTTACCGCCGCACATTGTTGCGATTCTCGTGGAGGACAAAAATGAGTCTGTTCAGGACTTATTGCTTAAGAACGAGCACATCAAGCCAGAGCAGATTAACGCGTTGCGCAAGCGCCGAGAGACGAAAGTAAAAAAAGGGGTAAAGAGTTCCGGTGCGGATTCTATAAAGCAGTCGCTGATCCTCTGGCGTGAAGAGAATCTGTGCGAGAAACAGTTGCATGCGCTTGCCGAACACAGTGAACCATTGATTCGCTGTGCTGCCGGATTACACCCTTTGGCCGGGCAATCTGTCTACAACCGTCTGATTGATGATGCGGTCGAGTGGGTTCATGCGCCAGTTGCCGGTAACAGCTCCGATCAAACGCATCTCGATAAACTGTTTCAGTCAGATGATATCGATATTCTGCGACATCTGGCCTGCAATACTCATATCACCGCAGCGATGGCGCTGGCGTTGCTGGAGAAAACAACTGACGATCAGGTGCGACTGGCGCTTGCGGGTGGCTTCGTTGGTAACACTGAAGTAATTAACCGGGTACTACAGACACAGCCCTCGACCAGTGAGTGGGAACTGAGTTTGCTGGAGGCGCTAAACCCGTCGACCAAAGGTCAGGCGCTGTACGAGTTGTATTTTGAAGCCCGGCAGCTTTGTGTGTCGAGGGCCATTGCCCGCCACCCTAATTGCACAAAGCATCTGCGTGACATCTTCACCTGTTACCTGCGAGATGATGTAGACCACAATCCTAAATACGTCGCTCGCGGAAAGGGATATCGGTATTCTGACTCGTCGACCAAACAGCGACTGGAAGAGGCAGATGCGCACGCATTTCTGGCTAATGAAGCGACAGAGAGCGATAACTTGTCGCACTTGCGGCCGGCAGTTAATTGCCACCATGTCCATGTAGCGTTGCTTGATCAGATTGTCCTGAATGGTGACAGCGCTACCCAAAAACGCTTTTTGCGACTGGAACCGAACCGACAAAGCCGGCTGGTGACTGAGGTATTATCATACAGCGGCAGTGCTGTGGTCAGGAGGCAGTTACTGAACAATCCTCACTTGCATGAGTCGATTGTGCAAAGACTACTGAATGATAAAGACAGTACCGTTCAGGCGCAGGCCAGTGAACTGGCTACGCAACGCGGATTAGTAGTGGTAAAAGATGCCCCGTCACCTACGGGCAACCCACCTGCCAAACGCAAGCTTGGCAACAAAGCCGCAAGGTTGGAGCTGGCAACTGCCACGAAAGACCCGGACATTCTGGCACGGTTGTGCTCGGACAAGGTCACTGATGTACGTAGAGCCGTGGCAGTACGTAGTGACTTGTCGTTTAAGCAGTTATTGACACTGGCTTCTGATGAGGTGCAGGAAGTGGCACTGAGAGCCATGCAGACGCTCAATGACCTTGAGAAGGATAAGGCTGAGCAGGCAGAGTATCAGCAGTTGCTTAAACGTGTGTTGAGCGACTCGGAGTCGAGTAGCAATATGCTATTGCTGGCGATTCATGGCACTGACGATTACGCTCTGATTGAGAAACTTTACCTGTCGGGCAGACTGGCCTCGGAAAGGCGTGCCGTGGCGTTCAAAGTGAGAAGCCCCGATCTTGTTGATCGGATGCTGTTTGATGCGAAGCGCAGCAAGCGTGGTCTCTGGTGCCTGGGGCTGGCGTCGAATCCTCAGTTGACACCCGCACAGGTTAATAGTCTGCTCGATGTCATTGATGGCAGTGTGCACGTTCTGCACCTTTTGAAGTCAGCCGCGACTTATATTGAAGTGGTTAAAGCCAAAGGCTATCCATGGCTTCGCAAAGCAGGTGAGGAGCGCTGCTCCGAGGCAACATTCAGTATTGAACAGATGCATGATCTGCTTGATTTTGATGATCGGTGTCTGGTACTGCTGGGGGTGCAGGCATCGAAGCTGCCGGTAGAGCTGATCATTAAAGCGGCAGAGAAACTGTCAATATCACGCCTCGCGTGGTTGATGCCAATGGGTGTCTGGCCACAGCAGTTTATCGATTGGGTTTTCAAAAAGTGTCAAGAACAGGACGAACGGAACGACCCTGATGTAAGCCAGGCGCTGGCATACCTTATGGAGTACCAGAAGCCGACGGAAGAACAGATCCGGTACGGGGCAAACCATGCGCACGCTGATGTACGTGCAGGGCTTGGCAGAAACCTGGCTGTTACCGGCCCGGCGCTTGAGCAGTTGGCCAGAGACAAGGATCCACTGGTAAGGGAAGGACTGCTTTATCGTACCGAAATTGAAGACCGTGAAGGTGATGATTTGTCCGATGAGGTCCTGCTCATTCTCGGTGCGGACAAGGACAGAGACATCAGTGGCATGGCTAAAAAGGCACTTGTGCGTCGCGGTGTGGATCTGGCGAGGCTGCGCGATCGGGAAACAGCAACAATTACAGCGCTGTTGAAAAAGAATAATGCGCCAATGGGTGCCGCGAAAGCCAACCGTAAACTCCTGGAGCTGGGCGTGCTTGAGGAAGCACAACGAGAGTCAACGTCAAAGCCCGGAGAGATGCGCACCTTCAAGCAATTGTCCGTGGAAGGGCAACACTATGGCGTTAATCGAATCAGTGACTACGGTGATGCAACTCCGGAGTACTATGTCGAGCGCTTTCCTGAATTGCTAAAGAAATTGGCAGCGTAAGTAACTGAGGAAGTTCCAGCATGCAGAGTGTAGCGGAGTTTGATGAGGGCGAAGATAGTGTTGCCGACCGTATAAATACGGTGGCTGAAAGTGAAGTAACGGCCTGTCTTTCACAGCCCAAGGTTGATGAGAATTTCCTTGAGGCGTTGTTTTTCTATCACGCTACGCTGTCTGATGGTTGCCGCAAGTCGTTGCTACATCATGACAGCTGCCCTGATAAGCCACTGCTATTTGCGACAAAATATTTGCCTGACTGGGTGGTCGATTGCCCGGGTGTAGCGCGTCGGCTACAGGCTGACTCCACAATTGATAAAAATAAGCAGTGGGAGACCTGGGCGCGCAGAACCGAGGTCTTCGGGCGCCAAAACCTGGTGTTCAATCTTGGTAGCAGTTGCTTGTACGATCAACTGGCAGACACAATTTTCGGCGCTGTCCTCAATCATGGCCACAAGCAGGACATAGCGTTTTTGGTTGAGTGCGAAGATACACGAATCAATAACTTGCTTGCCGCACACAAGAACCATCGGTGTCGACTGGCCCTCGCGCGTAGCAAAAACCTGTCTGAAGATATGCTGCTTGCATTGTCCCGTGATGCAACGATGACTGTCAGGAAGGCGATAGCGTCTCGTAACGGTCTGCCGGATGATGTCGTCAGTGCGCTGTCCGCGGACAAGAGTGAGGCGGTGCAGAAACAGGTGATGCAAAACCCGCATCTGTCGCGCCGACAACTCGAACCGCTGAGGCGCGCTCGCGAGGCGACGCTGACCGGTAATGCAACTGAGGACGTCAATACGGCCTTGTCACTGTTGAGCGACGACAATCTTGACGAAACTGTGTTGTTGAGTCTGGCCAGTCACGCGGAACCAGTCGTGCGCTATGCATCGGGGTTGCACCGCAAAGCCGGACAGGCTGTTCATGAACTGCTGTTAAAGGATAGCGAGAACTGGGTGC
>CAYMFQ010000237.1:5160-8794 GCA_964389335.1 uncultured Granulosicoccaceae bacterium | reverse complement strand
TACACCAGCTCGCACGCGCTTGATCCGAGGCGCCCCATTGAATCTGACAAGCCGACCATGATTGTGCAGGTGGTCGCGCTGCAGTGGAAATGGTTGTTTATTTATCCGGAAGAAGGGATTGCATCGGTCAACGAGATGGCGATGCCGGTTGATCAGCCGGTGCAGTTTCTGATCACCTCCGATGGACCGATGAACTCGTTTTTTATTCCCAACCTCGGTTCGCAAATCTATGCGATGTCGGGGATGGAAAATCGCCTGCACTTAATGGCAGACAGGCCCGGTGTGTACGACGGTTTCTCTGCCAACTACTCGGGGTATGGTCACTCCGGTATGAAGTTTAAGGCACATGCTATGGCTACGGCGGCAGAGTTTGACGACTGGGTGCGCAAGGTAAAAACCAGTGGTGAGTCACTTGATGATGCAGTGTATGAATCACTTCGACAAAAAAGCCGTGACGTTGCCCCCATGCACTTTGCACTTGGTGATGCGTTGTTATTTAGCGACGTAATCGACCGCTACTCCGGCAGCCTTGGTCAAATTTCAAAGCAGCGCATCAAGCCTAAAGATCAGCAATCAGCCATGCTGAATGAGGTGCCATAATGGCCATAAGCAGCGAATCTATCGTCACCGAAGCGCATCCCCTGTGGGGGCGTTTTACCTTCGACGCCATTCCCTACGAAGACCCGATACTGGTAACCACATTTGCCGTGGTGTTAATGGGGTCCATTGGCATTGTGGGTTCGGTTTTATACTTCGGCAAGCTTAAGTATCTTTGGGATGAGTGGCTGACCTCAGTGGATCACAAGCGCATCGGCATCATGTACATCATCGTATCGATGATCATGCTGTTGCGAGGTTTTTCTGATGCATTGCTGATGCGTTCGCAGCAGGCCGTAGCTGTGGCGAGTGAATCCGGTGCAGGTTATCTGCCACCGGAACACTACGATCAGATTTTCACCGCGCATGGCGTGATTATGATTTTCTTCGTCGCCATGGGTTTGCTGGTCGGTCTGATGAATCTGGTGGTGCCGCTGCAAATTGGCGCTCGCGATGTCGCATTTCCGTTTTTGAACTCCCTTAGTTTCTGGCTGTTTGTGTCTGCGGCGCTGTTGTTAAATGTGTCTTTGTTTGTGGGTGAATTTGCCGCTGCCGGCTGGCTTGCCTACCCACCATTGTCAGGCAAGGAATACAGCCCGTGGGTTGGGGTGGACTACTGGCTGTGGGCGCTGCAGATTTCCGGTATCGGTACGCTGCTGTCCGGTATCAACTTCATCGTTACCATTTTACGCATGCGTGCCCCCGGCATGACACTGATGAAAATGCCGGTGTTTGTATGGACATCATTGTGCGCCAATGCGCTGATTGTGGTGGCCTTCCCGATACTGACCGTTTGTCTGTCGCTGCTGACGCTTGACCGTTACCTGGATATGAACTTCTTTACCGGTGACGGCGGTGGCAACCAGATGATGTACGTCAACCTGATCTGGGCCTGGGGTCACCCTGAGGTGTATATCCTGGTATTGCCGTGCTTTGGCATCTTTTCAGAGATCACCGCCACGTTCAGCCGCAAGCGGCTGTTCGGGTACACATCGCTGGTGTATGCGACAGCCTGCATTATGCTGCTGTCATTTGTGGTGTGGCTGCATCATTTCTTTACCATGGGCGGTGGTGCTAACGTCAACGCGTTCTTCGGCATCATGACAATGATCATCGCGATACCCACTGGCGTTAAACTCTTTAACTGGCTTTTTACCATGTACAAAGGCCAGGTCGACTACAACGCCTCAGCCATGTGGTGGACCATGGGTTTCTATGCGACCTTTGGGCTCGGTGGACTCACCGGTGTAATGCTGGCAATTCCGGCGGCTGACTATGTATTGCACAACAGTTTGTTTTTGGTGGCGCACTTTCACAACGTAATTATTGGCGGCGTTATTTTTGGCCTGTTTGCCGGTATCGCATACTGGTTTCCAAAGGCCACGGGCTTCAAGCTCAATGAAACGCTCGGCCGTTGGGCTGCGGCATTGTGGACGCTCGGTTTTTTTGTCGCGTTTATGCCGCTGTATGTACTCGGGTTTATGGGCATGACACGCCGCATGAATTACTACGACAACCCGGTGTGGAACTTCTGGTTGCTGGTGGCAGCAGCGGGTGCGGCCATCATACTGGTCGCCATTCTGATTCAGTTCTATCAGATCTTCGCGAGTATTCGCGATCATAAGGAAAATCGCGACCTGACCGGTGATCCGTGGGGTGGCCGTACACTGGAATGGGCAACCAGTTCACCTCCACCGTTTTATAACTTTGCGGTACTGCCGGACATTCGTGACCGAGACCATCTCAGTTATCTGAAGGAGCACAAGCTCGACGGCAAACCACCGCCCAAGTATGAGCCAATCCATATGCCCGCCAACACCTGGGCTGGTGTGGTTATTGGCATGTTATCACTCGGCTTTGGTCTGGCGATGGTGTGGTGGGTGTGGTGGCTTGCGGTTGCAACATTCGTTGCCATGTTTGCTGCGTTTCTTGTGTGGTCGTTTAGCCGCAATAAAGACTACTGGGTCAGCGTTGAAGAGATCGAAAGAATCGAAGGCGAGCGCTGGCGGCGCTATGAAGAAGGCCTGGCGCAGGCTGCAGCGGTTAATCAGCCGGGTGATCGAACCATTGCCGTTGGCGGTCTGGTACCGGAGGGAGCACGATGATGCAAAGCAATCTGCTGGTTAAGCCACCGGCCGGTTATACCGGCTACGTGGAGCAGGAGTCGCACCATGATGCCGACGGTGATTCACTGTTTGGTTTCTGGCTATACATATTATCTGACTGCATCCTGTTCGCCTGTTTGTTTGCTACCTATGCAGTACTGCGTGGCAACTTTGTCGATGCTCCGCTGGCGGCTGATCTCTTTGACCTGAACTATATCGCGGTGGAGACAGCGCTGTTGTTGTTTAGCAGTTTCACGTTCGGCATGGCGGTGCTGGGTATGCAGGCGGGGTCGATGGCTCGCATGCTCCGGTGGCTGGGGGTTACGTTCTTACTAGGAGCCGGCTTTCTGTTCCTGGAGGTTAAGGAGTTTATCCACCTGAGTCACGCCGGTGCCACGCCGTGGTCGGCAGGTTCATGGTCGGCATTCTACGGCTTGATTGGCACACATGGGCTGCATGTGCTTGCAGGGCTGGTGTGGATGGTCGTGCTGGTGCTGCATTTTATGCGAGACGGTATCACCGCCACCAACGCCACCCGGCTGATGTGTCTGAGCCTGTTCTGGCACTTTCTCGACATCATCTGGATTTGCGTGTTCAGCGTGGTGTACCTCATGGAGATGCTCTGATGACTGAACTAACGCATAGCGACAACGCGTTAAACGATATCGCACACGGCAGTGTAAGGCAGTATGTGATCGGCTTGCTGCTATCGCTGTTGCTCACGGCAATACCGTTTGCTTTGGTGATGTATACCGATATGTCAAAAAGCCTGATTGTTGTGACGATATTTGCTACAGCAATCGCGCAGATTTTGGTGCAGCTGGTGTTTTTTCTCCACATGAATACCAGCTCCGAGCAATGGTGGAACGTATTCTCGGCGGCGTTTGTGGTGGTGCTGGTGGCGATACTGATTGTCGGCTCCATCTGGGTCA
>CAYMFQ010000237.1:0-5060 GCA_964389335.1 uncultured Granulosicoccaceae bacterium | reverse complement strand
GTGGTGGTGTACTTTGGCTTTTTAGGCTGCAATAACTTTTGCGATACCTCCATGCTGACACTGCAAAAGGCCATCAACCGGGTGCCGGAGTCAAAGCGCCAGCAGATACAAGCGCTGATGATAAACATCGATCCCGGTCTGACTGATGTGCAAAAGCTGCAGAACTATACACAATCGTGGCATCCGCAGATCAGCGGCCTGATTGGTAACTTTGCAGAGATAAAAGAAGTCACCAATCGCTACGGGGCATTCTACGAACGCACCTCCGGCAGAGATGAGCCGGCGGATTATCTGCACACGTCGCGATTCTTTATCGTGGATCAGGATGGTGATCTTGTCGACGCCATGCGACACAGCACCACCGCGGCCGAACTGGTAGCGCGACTGGAAAAACTACTGGACGAAAATCATGCTGCAGGCTAATCGCTTTACGGTGATGCTGGCGGGGCTGTGCTCACTGGTTGTGTGCATGGGGCTTGGTCGCTACGCGTTTACCCCCATGATTCCGGTCATGCATGATCAGGTCGGCATGACTGAGAGCACCGCGGGCTGGCTGGCGGGCTGGGGATATATGGGGTATCTCACCGGGTTGTTTGTTGTGTGGCTGATCTCCAATACCCGCGCCAAAGATTTCTTCTTTCGCTACGCGCTTATAGTGTCGGTTATAGCAACGGCCATGATGGCAGCGAACGAGCACCCGCTGGTGTGGGGCGCCAGTCGCTTCTTCGCCGGTATTGGTGCTGCCGCAGGCTTTTTATTCGGTGCGGGTTTGATTGTTAACTGGCTGCATCATCATGGCCACCCCATTCGTATGGGTATCTACTTTTGCGGTCTTGGGCTCGGCATTGTACTGAGTGGGCTAACCGTGGAAATACTCAGCACCTACCTGAATCTGCACTACCGCTGGATGTGGGCGGCGATGGCGGCGTGCGGTTTAACGCCTTTGCTGTTCGCATTGATATTGTTGCCACTACCACGTTACGACGAGGTTAAACCCGAGGTGGCTGTTGCGAATAACGCTGAGGGAACACCGTCCATGCTGTGGTTGTGGTTGATGCAGGCAGCCTATTTCTGCGCGGGCTTCAGTAATACGATGAACGCGACATTCACCTCACTGATGGCAGAGCTGCAGCCGTTACCCGGCTTTGGCGCAAAGGCATGGTTGATCGTGGGGCTGGCTGCAACGCCGGCACCGCTGATTTGGGAAGCAGTGGCGCGCCGTATCAGTTATCTGGATGCATTGATCGTTGCGTTTTTACTGAATGCGATTGGCAACCTGATCATGGTTAGTGTGCCGACAATGAGTGGCACCGTAGTGGCATCAGTTATATTCGGTTTCAGTTTTATGGGCATTGTATCTCTGACACTGGCGATTGTCGGCAGGCGTTACGTGGCGCAGTCGAGCCAGATTATGGCGCGGCTGACGCTCGGTTATTGTATTGCACAAATACTCTCACCCATCTTCAGCGGCCTGGTGGCGGAGCAGACAGGTAGCTTTGAGTTGCCCATTTACGGCGTCATCCTGATGATGATTGCCGGACTGGTGTTTCTGATGTTACTGCGCAGAGCGGATCTGCATCGTCGCGACAAGTCGCTATTTTCTCAACCGGAGCTGGTCAATCACTGACAATCGCTGAGGCTTGGCAGCCGCATTCGCTCAGAAGTGAGATCAGAGGGGTGTAAGAGCGTTGTTCATAGCCTGCAGCGTGCGACAACTCGTGTCGCACACACGGCCGAACTCCTGTTGATGCGGCGCATCAAACCGGTAGTAAGAATAAGCCCGGTATTGCGCCTCCATGCCCACTGTCTATATTCGTGTTACCCGCAGCAATCACCTACTGCGGCATCTGACCCTTATCTGTGCTGTGCTGCTACTGACAGCACTCGGTGGCTGCGGCTTTAATAAAAGCGGTGTTGTGATTCCGGAAATGCTGGAAACCGTTGGCTGGCAGCGTGTGCCGGACACACTTGCTGGCTGTACCTTCAAAGACTACGCCGCACGAGTCGGTGGCGAAGTGTTAGCGGCGCGAGTGCCGTTTGTCCCGGAAAACCATCGCACGGAGGCAGGTTTCGCCGCTCCGGCAGAGTTTAAGCCGGCTGATCACTGCGAACAAACACACGGTATCGCCGTGCTGGTGCACGGGTTGTCGGACAGCGCCTTTTCAATGCGTGATTTTGCGCAGCTGCTGGCAACACACTGCTATCTGGCGCGTACCGCGTTGTTGCCGGGTCATGGCACCCGCCCCGGTGATTTGCTGCAAGTACGACTGCAAGACTGGGCAGCTACCGTTGACTATCTGATTAAGCAGGCAGCGGCGGAGCACGATCATGTCGTTGTAGCCGGCTTTTCGCTGGGGGCATTGTTAACCCTTACCCATGCGCTTAATGAGTCCTCTGCGGTCGATGTAGTTGTGTCTCTGTCGCCCGCGTTTTACCTGTCAACTTCGCCATGGGCAGATCTGACGAAATACCTTTATCCGTTGCGAACCTGGCTCGACAAAGAAAAGCCGGATGATACCTATCGCTATGAAGCAATACCCACCGTGGCTGTGGCGCAGACGGTTAAAGCCAAAGATCGGTTCCATCGCACACTGAAGCGCCGTGGCACCGTTACTCAACCCTGGCTGATTATACAAAGCGAAGAAGACCTCGTGATCGACACACACAGAACTCGTGAGCTATTCACTAAAGCCTCGGGCAACGATGTAAGTCGAGTGATTACCTACTATGGCAGTGCTGATGAATTGAAAGAAGTGGCTGATTCGGATGCACGCTTAATCAACCTGGCAGGCTACGATGAGAAGGCTATGGTCAGCGGTCTCACCCATGTAGCCATTCATCAGTCGCCCGACAACCACCACTACGGCGTTAACGGGGCGTATCGTAATTGTGGCAGTGGTGGTCCGCGCCCGCGTCCCGAAGTACATCAGTGTGAACAGGCACAGTCGCTGTGGCTCGGTCCGTGGGATAAGAGCGCACCCGATGGCGGCCCTTATGGTGTCTCGACCTACAATCCGCGCTTTGACGAACTCTCGCACTATGTCGGTCAGTTTCTGGAATCGGTTCGCGCCGCTGGTGTTAACTGAAGTATCATCCCCAGTACACGCACACAATGCTGCATAGAAAATATAGGGGGAGCGAAATGTTTGATCTGGGTTTGGAAGGTAAAGTCGCACTGGTCACCGGTGGCAGTGATGGACTGGGGCGAGCCACGGTAGCCAGACTGGCCGCAGAGGGCGCAAAAGTCGCGGCGTGTGCGCGACGATCCGATCATCTGCAACAGGTTGTGGATGAACTCCGGCAAGCCACCGGCGGCGACATTCTGCCTGTCACGATGGACGTCACCAGTGCGGATGACTGCGAACGCGCCGTTGCTGAAACGATCGCGCATTTCGGGCAGCTGGATATATTAGTTAACAATGCCGGTGCGTCTGCGGCCGGCGCATTCGAAAGCGTCACGGACGAAGAGTGGCTGGCTGATATCGAACTCAAAGTGATGGGCGCGGTACGCATGTGCCGCTTTAGTCTGCCTCATCTGCGCAGCGCCGGTGGCGGCAGTATTATCAATGCCACTATCGGTGGCGCCAAGGCACCACTGGCCAAAGCGCTGCCAACCACAGTGACCCGTGCCGCGGGTATTAACCTGACCAAGTCGCTCGCCAATGAATACGCTGCTGACAATATTCGTGTGAATACGGTTTGCATCGGGCTAATTAAAAGCGCGCAGTGGGAGCGACGCGCCGCTGGCCAGTCAATGGATGATTTTTATTCGAATATGGCTGAGCGCATTCCGCTAAAGCGCGTTGGTGAGTCTGAAGAATACGCTGACCTGGTCGCGTTCCTTTGCTCAAAGCGTGGTAGCTATATTACCGGTACCTCAATCAATCTTGATGGCGGAATGTGTGCAGTTGATTGATGTGTTATTGATTGTCGTAATATTCTCCGTCTTGCTTTTAACCGACGCGCTGTTTGCTGAATGATTGCATGGCCTGCCGGATCAGTGCTGCAGCCACTGATCCGTATTTTTATCATGCAGTCTGTGATTACCATGACGATCTACTCGTTACCGGTGATCATGCCGGTGGCGGCGGCCGACATAGGTGTCGCACCAGAGTCGATTGGTTTTTATATGGCGGCGCTGTATATAACCAGCACCGTTACCGGGTTGTTCTCCGGTCAGTTGGTAACGCAGTTTGGTGCATCCTGGTTGTTTCGAATGATGTTGCTTTTATCAGCACTTTCAGTCGCTATCCTGTTAGTTTCCACACCGCTCGCATTAGTGCTGATGGCGGCTCTGGTGGGTATCGCCTCAGGCCCAATGAACCCGACCGGGTCACAGGTGCTGGCGCAGGTCACCCCGGTCAGGCAGCGTGCGTTGGTGTTTTCACTCAAGCAATGTGCAACGCCTGCCGGTGGAGTACTGGCAGGTGTGTTGTTGCCGCCATTGATGCTAGCCTTTAACTGGCATTGGGCGATGGTATCGGTTGCCACGGTTGCAGTGCTATTTGCCATTATTGTTCGCTTACCCGAAGCGCCTAAAGCCACATCGTTAGAAAAGCCGCCCGTAACCGACAATCGATTCAGTCTGCGTAAAACACAGCGCTCCATGCAGAAAGTCTGGCAGGTCACAGAGCTTCGCAGTCTAACCATCGCAGCTGTAGGGCTGGCCACGGCTCAGATGGGTCTCGCCGCCTACTTAGTGGTTTATCTGTGGCGCGAAGTCGGCTTTTCAGAAGCCGCAGCAGCTCTTGTATTTGCTGGTCTGCATCTGTCTGGCATCAGTGCTCGCATTGGCCTTGGGCTCATTGCTGATCGCCTGACCTCCGCGCGCGCCATACTCACCGGGTTGTGCATTGTGCTGGCCATGGCACTGTTGCTCTGCAGCGTGTTCTCACAAAACTGGCCATTGCCGTTGGTTTATTTCGTGGTGTTCCTGGCCGGCGCCAGTGGTAACGGCTGGGTAGGTTTGTACTACGCCGAGCTTGCCCGACTCACGCCGGTAGAACAGGTTGCCGAAATAACCGGCGCCAGCCAGTTCTTTACCTATATCGGTCTGCTGA
>CAYMFQ010000236.1:0-8817 GCA_964389335.1 uncultured Granulosicoccaceae bacterium | reverse complement strand
GCTGAGCTACGAGGGGCAGGCCATCGGCGTAGTTAGCAACACTCTTGTATTTAGTATTACTTTTAATGATGCCGCAACAGCGGAATCTGTGTCCGCAACCCTACGCAACATTACATTCCAAAATAGTGGTACCAACATTGTATCCGCGATGGATACGCAGCTTCGGCTGATGTTTACATCGTCTGACGGAGGCATTGCGACAGCCACGACGATTATTAAATATAACCCGTTGCCCAAGCTTTCTGGACCCACCATTACGCTGGTGGAGGGGGCAGCTGTTTCAGCCGGTTGGGTGATTAGTGTTTCAGACATCAGTGTGTCCGGTTCTCCTGGTACCTATCGCGTTGGGGTGGTGGATTTACCCGACAATGCCACCCTCTATAGCGATGTTTCGCAATCCAATGCGGTGGATCTCGACACTGTCTACATCACCAGCGGTAGTTTCTTCTGGTCATTGACGCTGCATGATCCCGACTGGCTCGGCAGCACCTCGTTTACCTTGTCAGTGACTGACTCAGAAGGCGGGGTGTCTTACCTCACCGTGCCTGTCAGTGTCGTGCATGAGTTTAATGATCCACCGGAGCGGACAGGCGGTGTGATTGAGGATCTGCTGGTTGAAGAAGACAGTGGAATTACGCCACTGTGGTCGCAAAACCTGCAGTATGGGCCTGGTGGTGGTGATGATGAGAGCGGTCAGGCTCTGACGTTTCAGGTAACGCAGGTGCCGGATCCATCGGTCGGTAACATCCTGCTGGACGATGACTCTACCGTGGTTACAGCGGGTGGTCTGTATACGCTTGCGCAGTTGAATGGCATGCGCTTCGGCACTCAGGCGCACAGCTACGGCGGGCCGGAGACGTTTAGCTTTACCGTTACTGACAATGGCACCTCGTTTGGTGTCGTATCGCCACTGTCGATAACCGAAAGCCTGACGGTGACCGTGCGTGCCGTCAATGATAGTCCGCAGATGACCATCGCGGACTTTCCCATCAGTGAAGGGGGAACACTGCTACTTGCGCCTAACCTGCTGTCAGTCACAGACGCTGATGCCGCTATACCTGTGACGATATCCATGGATGCTGACCACCTTGCAAGCTATCCCTCTACATTTACCATGAACGATATCACCAGCGGGACGGTTGCACTGGTTCATGATGGCAGCGAAAATCCGCCCGTTATCCGAATTACCGCAACGGATGAATTCGGTGCGTCGAGCAATGTCGATGCAAATATAGCATTCTCACCGGTTAACGATGCCCCTCGAAACAATGGCAGGTTACCAGCGTTTGTCAGCACATTCGAAGACACGTTGACGCCGGTCGCCATTGATACCCTGGACATCGTTGACCCGGACAGTGGCAGTGGTTTGCTGTCGCTTGAGATTACTGCTGCCAACGGGACCCTGGTGGTCGCCAACGACAGCCGTATCACCGTTAATGGAAACGGCACTGGCGTTGTAAGCGTCAGTGGTACTGCAGTATCACTCAACGACTGGGCTGCCGTGCCCGGGTCCTTAAGTTTCCTTGGCGCCCCGAATCAATATGGCGGCGATAGTTTGAGTTTTTCTCTCACCGATAATGGCAATTCCGGTAGTGGCGGCGGTGCAACGGTGTCTATTGGCGGGGCCGATGTGTCAATCGCAGCCGTTAATGATGCACCTGATGGCGCAGACACCTCACGGGCGCTGTCGGAGGATTCATCGCTGACTCTGCAAGTGGCAGACTTTGGTTTTAGCGATACTGACATGCATCGATTTGACAGTGTGCTTATTGCACGGACGCCTGATATTGGCACGTTGCGGTTGAATGGAATAGTGGTGTCGGACGGTGACCGTGTCAATGTGTCGGACATTGATAGCGGAGGGCTGGTTTACCATGCTGCAGCACATTTCCACGGCGCAGCCGAGCTGCGTTTTCAGGTAGTGGATGATGGAGGTACTGCCTATGGTGGCCAGAATACTGATCCGCTTGAAAATGTGCTGACACTGAATATCAGTTCAGTTAACGATGCCCCTGTCGGTAGCAACAGCGACGTTACGTTGCTTGAAGACAGTATCTATCGGTTTGATGGCAGCGAGTTTGGCTATACCGATCCGCACGACAATAATCAATGGCGTGCCGTAGCGGTAGATACGGTGCCGGCACGCGGTGCGCTTTTATTGAATGGCATATTGGTTACCGATGGCACGGTGGTGTCGGTTGCAGACATTCTCACCGGGGGGCTTGTCTATCAGACCGAGCCCGGGACACACGGGGTGGGATATGCTGAAATGACGTTTCGCGTTCAGGACGACGGCGGCACCACCGGAGGTGGCGCCGATACTGACCCGATAGCTCGCACACTGATGTTTGATGTGGTTAGTATAAACGATGCACCGATTGCCGATGATGGAACCCTGCAGGGGGTAGAAGATATTGCACTTGTGCTTACACCCGCAGATTTTGTGATGAGTGATGCAGCAGATAACCCTCCTCACGATCTGCAGTCGGTCATTGTTAACTCGTTACCCGGCAGTGGGCAACTGTTACTGAATGGAGTGCCGATTGTCGCTGGCGATACTGTCAGTGCGACCGCCATTGCCAGCGCAGAGCTTCGGTATGTTGCGTCTGCCAACGGCTACGGTGTTGGTGTTGACAGCTTTACGTTTAGCCTTCAGGACAGTGGTGGCTCGGACAATGGCGGTTTCGATATCAGTAACACGGCGACAATGATTATTGATATCGCCGCGGTTAATGATGCACCGCAAGGTCAGGACTCGGTCGTGGTTACCGCAGAAGATACTCGATACACCTTTGCGCGTGACGATTTTGGATTCACTGACCCGGTCGACTCAAACCAGTTGCTGGGCATTCGCGTGTCGTTACTGCCCGATGCCGGTCTTGTTAAGGTTGAGGGCAGGGCGGTGGCAATCGGTGATGTTATTACCGCGGACCAGATAGACAATGGCAGCCTCGTGTTTGAGCCGGCTTCCGATCGCACCGGTACATTCAACGGTGTTGGTTTTGCCGTCATCGACGACGGTGGTACTGACAAAGGCGGCATTGATACTGATCAAACGCAGAATTTTGTCATCTTTGATGTCCCTGGAGTTAACGATGCGCCGCAACTGGTAACTGGCGTACTCACCGTTGACGAAGGTGATACAGCAGTTCTTGGAACAACTCACCTGGATGCGATAGACCCTGACAGTACCGCCACAGAACTTCGGTTTACGCTTAACGCGGCACCGCAATATGGAGTTGTCACATTCAACGGTCTGGCTTTGTCAGTCGGTGCTCAGTTTACCCTGGCGGATGTGATCGAGGGTCGTATTGAGTATCTTCACGATGGATCCGAGACCACGGCAGATAAACTGCAGTTTAGCCTGTCTGATGGTGCTCAGGATGACGTGTCTCCGGTGAAAGGGGAGCTGGAATTTGAGATCATTGAAGTCATTGACCCGGCGCCTGATCTGACCGGTGATTCATTGTCGATAAAGTTTGGCGAGGCGTTTCTCTCGCGCAGTGGAGACCGGCTTGACTCCGGCGCAAGCCAGCTTGCCTCTGCTGTTCTGTCGGGCAACCACGATTTCACCGTCAGTGTGGAAATGCTGCCAAAGCATGGTGCTGTGGAGCTCAATGCAGATGGCAGCTTTAGCTACGTTCACGACGGTTCAATGCATTTACGCGACTCATTTGTCTATCGCATAACTAATCAGGATGGGATGTTTTCCACTGCGACTGTACAGGTGTTTATTGAGCCGCCACTCGACCCGGCATTTGCAGTACCTGCAGACCGATCCACCGCTGTGGCGGTCGACGTATCGACAGCAGGCATCAATACAAGTGACAGGGCATTCGATCATGCGGAACTCGCGGTGGTTCAAATTGATCGGGCCGCTGGTACCGGTGGCTCAGGCAGCATCGCGTTAGCGTCTGTTGCAGAGCAGAGCATCGTAGAAACGAGCCTGGTTGAAGCTATCTCCTCTAAAGCCTCCGCTGAACGGTCAGGAACGGATGGCGCTGCGGCATCGACAGCAACTTCCGAGTCTGTATCTGCTGGCCTGGATGCAGCTGGACAGGCAGCCGCACAAGCCGGCTGGCTTCACCCGTTTGCAGAGGTAGATACACAGCCGGCAGGCGCTCGCGTTGCCGGCACTATGCAGGTCATTCAACACAACGAACAGAGCCTGGTGGAAGCGCGTATCGACGATCAGGTCGTTGATGTTGAACAGGCTTTCAGGGCAACAGAGATTGTTGTAGCCCCGGTGACTTACAATCTGCAGCAACACGTTCGTTTTACCGAGGCTCTGGAGCGTTTTGCCGACGACGTGGATGAGTGGCGCAGTGAGTATGCGTGGCAGAATACGGTTGTCGTCGATACTATGTTTACCGTATCGACAACCATCACCGTTGGCGTGGTGGCAAGTGTATTTCGTAGTGGCAGTCTGGCCGCAAGCCTGCTGGCGACCGCGCCGCTGTGGACCGGCTTCGATCCGATTGGTTACGCTCTGAAGGTCGATCGACAACGTCGACTGGATGCGGGTATGACAGATGATGATCGGCAGGTTGAAAAACTGTTTGAGTAGTCGAACCGGTTGACACTGGAATGCCTGCACGTTTCTAATAGGGCAGCGACACACCGATGAGTCAGCGGCTATCCTTGTTTTGTCGTCAATCTCAACATACAACAGCACCACTCTCATTAAACCTTTTATCGTGGAGTAACGGTGGCAAATAACTTACCGCCCGACAGCATGCAAACCTCTCCTGCCGGCCACGATTCCCGCGGTGTTACCTGCCGTATTGCATGTATAGGCGAGTGTATGGTTGAACTCCGCGCCAGTGGCAACAATCAGTTTGCATCAGCTTTTGCCGGAGATACGTTAAACACGGCCGTGTACCTGGCAAGAGCAAAGCAGCATAGCGTTTTTTTTGTCAGTGTGGTGGGGCAGGATGCTGTTTCTGATCAGATGCTGTCCGCGTGGCGCGACAATGGTATTGATACCTCGCTGGTTACACGCCACGACAGCCGCTTGCCCGGCCTGTACATGATTGAAAACGATAGCCGTGGTGAACGCAGCTTTCTTTATTGGCGCAATCAGTCTGCCGCCAGAACTTTGTTTCAGCCCGAGTCCGGTCTTTCCGTGAAAGACCTGGAGCGTGTCGACGCCGTGTATCTCAGTGGCATTACCCTGGCAATTATGGATCCGCAGGCGCGCAACACACTCATCGACTATCTGTCTTCGTTTAAAGCCAATGGCGGGCAGGTTGCCTTTGATTCGAATTATCGACCAGCTTTGTGGGAAAGCCAGCAGATTGCCTGCGATACCGTAGCAAAGATGTGGTCGGTGGCAACGCATGGTTTTCCATCCGTCGATGACGAGATGGCTCTGTTTGGAGATACCTCCGAGTCTGCAGCCGTGCAACGATTGCTGACGTATCAGGTACCGGAACTGGTGCTAAAACGCGGTGACCTGGGCCCGCGTGTTTTCCTGCACGACGACGAACAGCCGCTGCCTGCGCCACCGAGTGCACAACAGGTTGTCGATACTACCGGCGCTGGTGACAGTTTTAATGCCGGCTATCTGAATGCCCGACTGGCCGGCAGCGACTCAACCAGCGCGGCGCAGCAAGCTCACGCACTGGCGCTTAAAGTCATTGCGCATGCGGGTGCGATACTACCGCACTGACAGGCTCGGTAGACCGCCTGTTTGCCTTAACCTCGATGTGCAACCGTTTTTCGAAAAGCACGACTGGATATTTGAATCGGGTTTTTACCCGGGTCTCTGGCGTTGGCAAACACATAGCCATCGGCCTGATGCGTTGCGCCGAACTTTAATCCGTTGGCTGCACACCGGGCCTTGAATGCCTCGACATCTTCGACACTAAACACCAGCTTCACGCAACTCTGACCTTCCTTCATACCTTTGCTGGCCGGATGCAATAGCAGGTGTGCGCCTCCGTCAGGTGGTATCAACTCGACTATCCTGTCGTCTTCTTCGGTATATACAGTAAAGCCAAAATGCCGCTGATAGAAAGCAGCCATCTTGTCTATATTTTTTGCGTAAATAATGATTCGATTGATTGTGGTGGTCATGATCTGCTTGCTTCCGGTGCGCGGTGTTGCTCCTGGACCTTAGACCTGAAACTTAAACATTGATCAGATGATGTGCGGTGCGATAAAAACTGCTCTTTAACTGCATTAGCATTATTTTATCGTCAACCTGTTCTTCCAGAGCCTGGTTCATACAGGCAATCCAGTTGTCACGGGCTGCTTCGTCAATAGCAAAGGCCGCATGGCGCATACGCAGTCTGGGGTGTCCGTGTTTTTCCATGTAGATTGGCGGACCGCCTAAAAAGCCGCTGAGAAATTCAAACAGCTTTTGTCTCGACCCGTCGAGGCTTTGCGGATGCATATCGCGGATGGTTTTGGCGTCGGATTGCTCATCCATTAAGTCGTAGAAGCGGTCAACCAGTTGCCGTACGGCAGCCTCGCCACCAAGGGTGTTATACGGGCTTCGTTGTTCGTCGATGGTCATTAGTGTTCAGTTCTTTTCCAGAATAACACTTGCCATCGCGTACTCTTCTTCGTCACTGATGGATACGTGCATGGCATTGACGCCCAGTGCATCAGCCAGCGTTCTGGCTTTTTCATCAGCGTGCAGTTCAGGCTTGCCGTGTTCATTGTGCAGAACGTAAAAATGCCGCAGCAGTACTTCCTGCGCCTGGCCGGTACCGAGTGCCTTGGTTGCCGCCTCTTTTACCGCAAAGCGCTTGGCTAAAAACCGCGCCGGATAACGGCTGCTTTCGAACTCGGGATACTCTTTGTCGTGCAGCACGTGACGCGCGAATCGATCGCCGCGCGCGTCGAATACTTTTTCGATTCTGGGGATATGAACGAGATCGATTCCCGTGCCAATAATCATTGGCTGCTGTGCTGCCGCGCTTCAAGCATCAGTTGGCGCAGTTGCTTAACCGCTGGCTGTAACCCCATAAAGAGGGCATCGGCAATTAATGAGTGACCAATATTAAGCTCGTGGACTTCGGGTATCGCGGCAATCGGTGCAACGTTAAAACGCGTCAGGCCATGGCCCGCGTTGACCACCAGACCAATGCTTGCGGCATAGCGCGAGGCATCCTGCAGTTTGTTTAACTCGTGTTGCTGCTCGGCTGGAGTTTTGGCTTCTGCATAGGCGCCGGTGTGCAACTCGATAAAGGGCGCACCAGCCTTTGCGGTGGCATCAATTTGCGCGCGGTCCGGGTCAATAAAGAGCGAGGTGCGGATGTTATTGCTGTTGAACTCGCCGCATAGTTCCGTCAGTGCGTTCAGGTTGTTCGCCACATTCAGGCCGCCTTCGGTGGTGAGCTCCTCGCGTTTTTCCGGTACCACGCAAACATCCAGTGGTTTAATGCGCAGAGCAATGGCAAGCATCTCTTCAGTGGCAGCCATTTCAAAATTGAGCTTGGTCTGTGTGCAGGCGGCAAAACGCTCGACATCGTCGTCCTGAATGTGGCGACGGTCTTCACGCAGGTGCATGGTAATGCCGTCAGCACCGGCCATCTCTGCCTGCAGTGCGGCGTGTACCGGGTCAGGGTAGCTGACCCCGCGGGCCTGCCGCACAGTGGCGACATGGTCGACGTTGACACCAAGTAAAATAGGGTTGGGCAACTTTTGCTCCTGAGGATGTGGTCCTGAAGGTGTGTTACTAAAGGGGCAGGTGCATGATACGAGGGCAGTGTCGCGCACTGCAACAGTGTGCGCAACTTTGTGGTAACTGCGCCAGGAGTTTAGTGCGGACCCTGATGCGGGTCTTTGTGCGGGTTGAGCAAAAAGTACCCTTCAATGCGCAGACGCACACGCAGCAGGCGAAACGTATCTTTGCTCAGCGCATCGTACGGTATGACAAACTTTACCGTGCGCCCGGTTTGTCTGCGCAGCGTCAGTATAACCAGCCAGCGCGATAAAAAATCAATGCGGTGTAGTTCAGCGGAAGTGTCTGTCTGTTCGCCGGTCGCTTCAATCACCCAGCGGTTGCCGGCTCTCCAGATCAGGGCCTGCGGTCGGCTGTCCTGTTGATAGTTATAGAATGCGCTGGCTGCGATCAGGGCGAGGGCAATAACTGTGGCGCTGAGTGGAATTGCCGCCAGCAGTATCGCCAGTGCGGCCGCTGCGTGGCAAAGCGCAGAAGCCACGCGCAACACGCGTGACGGTTTACGTGCGAGCGCTAAGGGTATCGCGGATTTTTCGAATGACTGGCTGGTAGCGCTCGGCTGAGTCGGGGTCATTGAGCCACCCCATAATCAGCGGGTCCTGCTCCTGCAACAGGTCTGCAAACAACTGCTGCTCGGCCGTATCGGAAGCATCGTAGTGATGCTCCAGATAGGCCGACATCGCCGTGTCGAGTTCTTTCATGCCACGTCTGCACAACCATTTCAGTCGGGCTTTGTCTGGCCGTGCGTCCGCTACTACTGTCGCTGCGTCGGTGGAGGTTTGCTCAGAGATTTTTCTGCACCAGCATTTTCTTGGTTTCTGCGATGGCCTTGGCCGGGTTCAGGCCCTTGGGGCAAACCGTTGCACAGTTCATGATGGTGTGGCACCGATACAGCTTGAAGGGATCATCGAGTGCTTCCAGTCGCTCGTTGGTTTTCTCATCGCGTGAATCAACAATCCAGCGGTACGCTGCCAGCAGTGCTGCAGGGCCGAGGTACTTGTCGCCGTTCCACCAGTAGCTCGGGCAACTGGTTGAGCAGCACGCACACATGATGCACTCGTACAGGCCATCGAGCTTTTCGCGATCTTCCTTGCTTTGCAGCCGCTCGCGGCCACCGGCTGGCT
>CAYMFQ010000235.1:0-8837 GCA_964389335.1 uncultured Granulosicoccaceae bacterium | reverse complement strand
GCAACGAACCGCACCACAAGTTAATCCACAAACTCTTCAGTGCCTGTTATGAAGGCGGTTCCGCAAATTCTCTTTGCAAAGCGTTTCAATAAACGTAGACAACGATAGAGTGACAACTGTGCGGTCATCTGGGGCGATTCGCACCACTCAAAGCACCGTACGGTAGGGTGCCTGTGAGTGCAACGAACCGCACCATAAGTCATTCCGCAAACTCTTCAATGCTGTGTATACAGGTAATTCCGCAAGTTTACGTTGCGAATCGTTCCAATAAACGTAGACAATAAAGAGTGGCAAGCTGTGTAGTCAGCTGGTGCGATTCGCACCACTCATGGCACCCTACGGTCGGGTGCTTGTGAGTACAACGAACAGCAACACAAGCCAGTTACCTAACCTTCAGCGCAACAAGCCATACCAAAAGAGCGATACCACAAGAGCTATACCACTACAATGCATCAAGCTTCTTTTGCTGTTCGTCAAGCTGTGTCAGTGCAGTCAGGATATCAGCAAGCTTTTTCTGCTCCTTCTCTACTACAGCGGCAGGTGCCTTTTCGGTAAAGCTTGCATTGCCGAGTTTGCCTTCCAGCATTGATTTTTGCTTGGCGAGTTTGCCGCGTTCTCTGGTTAAGCGCTCGCGTTCTGCTTCAACGTCGATCAGGCCTGCCAGCGGAATAAGGATACGCATATCGCCCACCAGCGCTGTGGCTGATTCCGGTGCTTCGTCCTCGGCTGACAACACGGTGACATCGGCTACTCGCGCCATTGCCTGTATAAGTGCCTTTTGATTGTCGATGCGCTCAGCGTTCTCGGCTGATACGTTCTGGCACAGCACAGACAGTTGTTTACCCGGTGCGATATCGTTTTCGGCACGTATGCGGCGTACCCCGAGTACAAATTCCTTCACCCAGTTGATTTCTGCCATCGCGTGGTCGTCGATGCGCTCGGGTTGCGCAACGGGCCATGGCTGGCGCATGATTGATTGATCTTCACCCTCGTTAATCTTGCCGGCGCGTGGTGCAACCTTTTGCCACAGTTCTTCGGTGATGTAAGGCATGACCGGGTGGCTCAGTCGCAGCAGTGCTTCCAGCACCCGTACCAGTGTCTGCCGCGTGCCCATTTGCTCGGCTTCTGATGCTTTGCCATTCAACGCTGGCTTGGCAAATTCCACATACCAGTCACAGTATTCATTCCAGGCAAACTCGTAAATATCACTGGCAGCCAGATCCAGCCGGTAGTGGTCCAGGTGGTCGGTAACTTTGCGCTCGAGTTGCTGAAGTAGCGAAATAATCCATCGATCGGCCAGTGACAGTTCCACGGCATCGGTTCTGGCGGCATCAGCGCTTGCCAGTTCTTCAGTATTCATCAGTACATAGCGTGTGGCATTCCATAGCTTGTTGCAGAAGTTGCGATATCCCTCAACGCGCTTTAAATCAAAGCGAATGTCGCGTCCGGTTGAAGCCAGCGCTGCAAAAGTAAAGCGTACGGCATCGGTGCCATAGCCACTGATACCATCGGCAAACTCCTTACGGGTTTGCTTTTCTATTTTTGCAGCCAGGTGTTCCTGCATCATGTTGCCGGTGCGCTTTTCAACCAGGCTCTCCAGATCGATGCCATCGATAATGTCGAGCGGGTCGAGCACGTTGCCCTTGGACTTTGACATTTTCTGTCCGTTGGCATCCCTGACCAGACCATGGATATACACTTCCTTAAACGGCACCTCGCCATCCATAAACTTAACGCCGAACATAATCATGCGTGCGACCCAGAAGAAGATAATGTCGAAGCCGGTAACCAGTACGCTGGTGGGGTACCAGGTCTTTAGTGCATCAGTTTGCTCAGGCCAGCCCAGTGTCGAGAACGGCCACAGGCCCGATGAAAACCAGGTATCCAGAACGTCGTCGTCCTGTGTTAATGGCAAATCCGCCGCAAGCTGATACTTTTCTCGCACTGCCTCTTCGCTGTCGGCAACATAAACATTACCGTCGTTGTCATACCAGGCGGGAATACGATGTCCCCACCAGATCTGTCGGCTGATGCACCAGTCTTCAATGTTATCGAGCCACTGATAGTACGTCTTTGACCAATTCTCAGGTACGAACTTGATCGAGCCGTTCTTAACCGCCTCTATCGAAGGATTGGTAATCAGCGTTTTGCCGCCGGGTCGACCGTCATCGAGTGTTTCGCGTGTCAGATCAACGTACCACTGATCGGTCAGGTAGGGTTCGACAACGGAGTTGGATCGGTCGCCACGCGGAACCATAAGTTTGTGCGCATCGATCTTCTCCATTAAGTCGAGCGCTTCCAAATCAGCCACAATAGCTTTGCGCGCGACGTATCGATCCATACCCTGGTACTTCTCCGGTGCGTTATCGTTTATCTCGGCACTCGGGGTAAATACGTTGATCAGCTCGAGGTCGTGACGCTGGCCAACGGCGTAATCGTTAAAGTCATGAGCGGGTGTTATTTTTACGCAGCCTGAGCCGAATTCCGGGTCGACATAGTCATCGGCGACAATCGGTATATCCCGGTCAACCAGTGGCAGCCTGACCATTTTTCCAATCAGGTGCTGATAACGTTCGTCATCCGGGTGCACAGCCACAGCGGAGTCACCCAACATGGTTTCCGGTCGGGTGGTGGCGACAATTAACTGTCCACTGCCATCGGCGAGCGGATAGCGCATATGCCACAGGTGGCCGCTTTCTTCTTCGTTCAGTACCTCGAGGTCTGACAGTGCGGTGTGCAGCACCGGGTCCCAGTTGACGAGGCGTTTGCCGCGATAGATCAGGCCTTCGTCGAACAATGAAATGAATACCTGTTTAACCGCGTTGGACAGACCTTCGTCCATCGTGAAGCGCTCTCTGGTCCAGTCAGGTGATGCACCCATGCGCCGCAACTGGCGCGTGATGTGCCCACCGGACTCTTCCTTCCACTGCCAAACCTTTTCGATAAACTTCTCGCGGCCGAGGTCGTGTCGGCTTTGCTGTTTCATTGCCAGTTGTCGTTCCACGACCATCTGTGTCGCAATACCGGCGTGATCGGTCCCTGGTTGCCACAGCGTATTGTCACCTCGCATGCGGTGGTAGCGAATCAGGGTGTCCATTACCGTGTCCTGAAACGCGTGGCCCATGTGCAGTGTGCCTGTCACATTGGGCGGCGGAATCATGATGCAGTAGGGGTCGCCTGTGCCACTGGGTACAAAGTGTTGCTTGTTCTCCCAGTAGTCGTACCAGGTCTTTTCAATGGCGGCGGGATCGTAGGTTGTATCCATCAGATGTTGTCACGCGGTATATAAATAGAGGGCAATAATAAAATAGTAGCAGGATCGCGGTGCCTGCGCTGAGCATCGGCAGGAATGCACGGGTCAGCGCCGGGTGCTGCTGTTGCACAGGGTGGTGTTTAATGCCTCGTCAGGCAGCTACAGGATGGCGAGTTCGAGTTGTATTTCCTGGTGTCGTAGCGGGTACCCGCGCTCCTGATAGTAGCGGTATCGTTCCCGGCCAACAGCTTTTACATCCGGTTCGTCGTGAATTACTTCAATCGTTGTTTCAAAGCTGCTGAAAAAATGGGGTACTTCCTGTGACAGATTGATCAGCACCTCGCGATCGGCCTCGGGCTCGCCTTTGTGGTCGACGAAGACCAGCTCGTCGGTAGCGTTATTGGTTGAATTTTCCAGCCGTTCGATCAGCGTACGCGTATCGCGCGGACAAGCGGTGTGAATGTGCACACTTTTACCACGCTGCAGGCTCTGTGCAACCAGTCGCTGGATATAGTGCCAGCGATCCTCAAGTTTATCGCTGGCGAGAATATAAAATTGAATGTTTGTCATGGGTCAGCGTTGTGCGAGCACGCTGCTCGTTAAATGATTCGAGCATTCCATGCCAGCTCTGCTTATTCCCCGCACTGTTGCAGGGAATCAGCGTCTGGCAGACAGATGCAGGTCAGGTGCGTTTTAGCAGAAACTCCATTAACAGTGGAACCGGCCTGCCGGTAGCTCCTTTGGCGCTGCCCTGTTTCCATGCGACACCGGCAATATCCAGATGTGCCCATTTATAGTCCTCGGCAAAGCGCGAGAGGAAACACCCGGCGGTTATGCTGCCGGCCGCTCTGCCACCGATGTTGGGTATATCAGCAAAATTGCTCGAGAGCTGGTTCTGATACTCCTGCCAGATCGGTAAACGCCAGCATCGATCACCGGCATCCATACCTGCCTGATAAAGTTCGTCTGCCAGTTCATCCGTGTTACTCATCAGACCGGTGGTGTGGTTGCCGAGTGCGATAATAACGGCGCCGGTCAGTGTGGCAATGTCGATGACAACGTCAGGCTTGTATTTGCCAATGTAAGTGAGCGCGTCGCACAACACCAGTCGGCCTTCGGCATCGGTATTGAGAATCTCTACCGTCTTACCCGACATCGATGTGACAATATCGCCCGGCTTGGTGGCTTTGCCACCGGGCATGTTCTCGGCGGCGGCAACAACGCCGATAACGTTGATTGGCAACGCCAGTTCTGCGACCGCGCGCATAACACCAAACACACTGGCTGCACCGCACATGTCGTATTTCATCTCATCCATTGAGGCAGACGGCTTGATGGAAATGCCACCCGTGTCAAACGTAATACCCTTGCCGACCAGAACCACCGGCTTCTGATTCGTTTTGCCCCCTTTATATTCCATGCAAATCAGTTTGGCGGGTTGCTCGCTGCCGGCCGATACGCTGAGCAGCGCTCCCATACCGAGTTTTTCCATCTGTGCTTCGCTGAGCACGGTTACCTTTAGTGACTTGTGGGCTTTTTTCAAATCACGCGCATGCTCTGCCAAATACGTGGGGGTACAGACATTGGGCGCCATGTTGCCAAGGTCGCGTGCCGTCTGCATGCCATTAGCGATGGCAACGCCCTGAGCGATACCTTGTTCAATGGCTTTGTTTGACTTTTTATCTTCACAATGCAGTGTGAGTTTGGTCAGGTGTGCGGCGGTCGAAGCTGTCGACTTGTGCATGTCGAACCGATAGCTGTGTGCAACTACTGCCTGCGACAGCGAGCGCGCATTCCAGCTGGAATCCCGATCAGTAACGTCGACTTCAGCCATGCAGGTTACTGCATCCTTAATGGCGGGGTGATTGAGTGACTTTGCCATTGCCGCTGCCAGTTTGTCGAAAGCGCCAGCGTCAACGGGCTTGTCACCACAACTGAGTAGTAGTACGCGTCGGGCAGCGATACCTGGCAGGCGCTGCAGCATCAGCGTTGCCCCTGGCTTGTTTTCCAGATCACCCTGCTTGAGTACCTCTCGAATTGCACCGTCGGCAGCACTGTCCAGTACTGCAGCACAACCCGCTAACTTTTTCTGATCGACAACCGGAACCACCAGACAGCCAGTTTTTATTTTGACCGGATCTGCGTTCGATACGTTGATGTTCAAAGGTATTCCTCTTTTATTACGGGTTACGAGTTTGCGGATTACGAGAGAATCTGAATTTTCGATTAAATATTCGTGTCGATGAATTACAGGCGGGCTGACAGGGGCAGTGCCACGAGCCGCCAGCCGCTGAATTTCGTAACGATAATCCCTGGTGGATGACCTGATACGCGCCGTTGGCAAAACGCGTTGCGTTAAGTGTACCGACTGTATAAACCTCAATGCTACCGGGTTTGCTATGCTGTCGCATCACCTTGGGGGCAATCTGTCTGCCTCTGAAACGAAATTCGCACAATCGCAACCCGCGGCAGGCGCGTAATGTTCAACGTCCTCGACAGATACATCTTCCGCGAGATTTCGCTTACCTGGTTCGCCGTTACCGCCGTGCTGCTGATTATCATGGTGGCCAATGTGCTAACGCGTACGCTGGCCAAGGTTACCGCTGGCAGCGTGCCCGCCGATGCATTGTTGCTGCTGGTGGGGCTGAAGGTTGTCAATCTGCTGGTTACCTTGATACCCCTCGGCCTCTATCTCGGTGTGCTGCTCGCCTTTGGTCGCCTGTATCGCGATAGCGAGATGGCCGCAATTGCCGCCTGTGGCACCGGTGTCCGCTCTCTTTATCGCCCCGTTGTGTTAAATGGCCTGATCGGTGTGGTGTTGATTGGCTTTCTGACCCTGTGGGCGTCACCGTGGGCTGCGCGCTTTGAACGCGACGTTAATGAACGGGTTGCCAGTCAGTCGGTCGCCAGTTTGCTCAGCGCCGGCAAGTTTGTCGAGATACTCAACGGTGAGGCAGTGGTATTCACTGAATCATTATCCGAAAGTAAAAACCAGTTTCAGCGTGTATTTGTTCACCGCGATCTCGAAGACGGCGGCTTTGAAGTCGAAACAGCCAAGTCAGCCTATTACCAGCGCATCGACAGCCCGACCGGTGATGGCTCTGCAAAAGAGTACATTGTCTTTGTCGACGGAGTCAGTCTGGTTGGCAAAGCCGGTGGTGATGAGTATCGACGCACTCGTTTTGAACGTCATGGAATACTGTTGCCGCGCGACCCGCTGGAAAGTCGTGCCCTGGAAAATTCGGCCAAAACAATGCAGCAGTTATGGCAGGCCAACGACAGCCAGTCGCGTGCAGAGATTCAGTGGCGCATATCTATTCCACTGGCGGCGTTGCTACTCGCCATATTGGCGGTGCCGCTGTCGCATGCCTCACCTCGTGAAGGCAGGTACTCGAAGATTGTATTGGCCATCCTTATCTACATTCCCTACGCCAACCTTCTGGTACTGGCCAGAAAGTGGCTCAGTGCGGGAACGGTACCGGGCTGGTTTGGTCTATGGTGGGTGCATGTGCTTTTCATCGGTGTGGTGATCTACTTTACCGTGCGGCGGTTTGGCTTTAGCTGGGTTAGAGCCCGGCTAACGGGGGCTGCATCATGAAACTTATCGTGCGTTATATCGGCGGCACCGTATTGCTCAATACGCTGCTGGTATTGTTGGTGCTGGTGGCGCTAACCGGCTTGTTCAGCTTTATTCGCGAACTGGATGACGTTGGTAAGGGTGACTATTCACTGGTCTCGGCAGCGTTGTATATTTTGCTGAAAATGCCAGGCACGGCTTACGAATTATTTCCTTCA
Organism: uncultured Granulosicoccaceae bacterium; assembly: GCA_964389335.1. Lineage (GTDB taxonomy): Bacteria > Pseudomonadota > Gammaproteobacteria > Granulosicoccales > Granulosicoccaceae. Next base: position 1,789 of record CAYMFQ010000235.1, on the reverse strand, counting down.
GCGGTGCTACTCGGTAGTCTGCTTGGTCTTGGCGGGCTCGCTACCAACAGTGAGCTGACCGTCATGCGTTCGGCCGGATTGTCGATCTTCCAACTGGCCGGCGCGGTTGCATTGAGTGGTCTGCTACTAATGGGCGTGGTGGCGATTATTGGTGAGTTTGTCATGCCTGCCAGTGAAAGCCGCGCGCACGAGGTCAGACTCGCGGCACTGTCAAAGCGAGTCTCTATTAAGTCAAGAACCGGTTACTGGGCAAAATCCGGCTCGCAGTTCATCAATATAAAGACAGTCTTGCCTGATATGACGCTTATCAACATCAATATTTACGAATTTGATGGCGATGACCTCGTCAGTGTCACCAATGCCAAGCAGGGGCAGCAGCTTGCAGGTGGCGAGTGGCAACTAACCGATCTGACCAAATCGAGTTTTAACCCGTCGTCGCTCGATACCGAAGTCATGGCCACCGAAGTGCGAAGTAACCTTGTCAACGCAGAGTTGTTACAGGGGCTGTCGGTACCGGTTGAATCTATGTCGATGGGAAATCTGCTGGCTCAGATCAGCTACCTGCGACGCAACCAGCTGGACAGTGACCCCATTGAGCTCGCTTTGTGGACCAAAATCACTAACCCGCTCTCCACGCTGGTGATGTTAATGCTGTCGCTGCCGTTTGTTTTTGCATCCCAACGAGCGGGTGGTGTGGGTCAGAAGATGTTTATCGGTATCCTGCTTGGTATCGGTTACTTTCTGCTCAATCGCCTTTTTACCCATCTGGGTTTGGCAAATGGACTAACTCCGGCCGTGAGTACCCTGATACCGTTGGTGGTTTTTTCGTTACTGGCCGTGCTTGGGTTGAGGCGTATAACCTAGTGGGCCGTCGCCGATCACCTATTTCAGGGATCGTCGCCAGGTAGAGACAGCTCTTTTGGTATAAAGACCACTCTGCTTTCGGATAGCCGATCGTGTACCGCTTTACCTTCCGGGTCGAACAGTTGCCAGAATAACCCTGCACCGAACGGCAGTAGTGATATCGCGGCGAAAACAAATCGTTTACCGGCCATAGGCCAGTCAATCTCCTGTCCTGAATCAGCTTCAAGCTTCAAACGCCATGTGCGCATGCCGAGTGTTTGCCCTCCGTGTGTCCAGAACCAGCCAAAAAAGCCATAAGAAATTAACAGCAAAGACAGGTAATAGATGGGATGTGTTACGGCCTCGCCCTTGTTTATTGCCACAGCAACTGCGGTGGCCACAAACAACACCGCTACAAGCAACATAGTGTCGTACAACATAGCGGCTAGTCGACGAATGATTCCAGCAGATGGAAGGTTTTTTTCAGTCATGGTTGGTTACTTTCAGCAGATCGGCCGGTGTTGGATCATTGTCTGGTTGTGCAACGCGTAATTGAGAGGCGAAAGATCAATGTTTGGTTGCAGCGCGTGCTTGTCAGCGGATAGTACGTTGCGGCTGTCGAATATCACTACAGCAGCTATTGATGTTGTGAGGCTATGAAGTGTTTACGTTACCTTGTGCACGTGCGTATCAACCACTCAAGCATGTTGTTACTGGTACCGATGTATCATTGATTTACAGGTAGCTAACAAGGTTTAGCGTATCAATTAACACTGATTAATGTATTTTTCGCTAGTTTTTTATGCTGAGAGGCGCTTTTTTTACTCATGTGGTGCCATTTTTGTATAAAAAGCGCTGTAAAACTATTGATTCTTATTGAAATCAATCGATTAACGATTATAATCCAATCGCCTATAACTCTTCAGGAGAACTTAATGGCTAGAAC
>CAYMFQ010000234.1:5310-8875 GCA_964389335.1 uncultured Granulosicoccaceae bacterium | reverse complement strand
GTAGGGTGTTGTGAGTGCAACGAACCGCACCATGAAATACAGCATGTCTCATTTGCTGCGTTGCGTTGCGTTGCGCTGCACTCACTAAAGCCCTGGTCGATGGGATATTGATTAGTGCCGCGCCAGCTCGCGACCGATATGATAGATGATAGCGCCGCCGACTAGTGCGCCGACCAGATCGTTACTGCGATGGTGTATGTGTCCGCGATAGTAGTTGTGCCGATGGCTGTATCGATGGTTATGTCTGTATTGGCGATACGGTCGGTATTGCCGATGCTGTCGTCTATGGTTGTGTGAAGAATAGCGTGGTTTGCGATGCCCCAGGTAATGCCGATTGCCGCGGTTAACATGTCCGAAGTGACGGTTGCCCTGGTGGCGGTGTTGGTTGCCGTATTGAATGCTGACACCCCAGCCGGAGTGTTTGCCGCGGTTGTGGTCAGCCATTGCAGTATTGGCGAATGTCGCGCCTGCCAGCATAACAACAGCCGCAAGGCTTGTGAAAATGGACTTGAATCCGGTCGTTTTCATGTTTAGTTCCTGCGTTTCGGTCCGTAGTCTGCCATGAAGTTATAGTGGCCCGGGTCTGAACACTCTCTGAACTCCGTGTTCTGTTAGAACTTTATTATAAATATTGGCTATTTAGGTTATTTTTAGCATTGCCGGCAGTGCAGCCCCCGCGAGTAGGTTAAATCCGCGGTTGCTTAATATAGACGCATGAAAACACGCAAAGGATCATTGTGCTTGGCGCTCAGCATCAGTTGATCAATTCGAGGCAGCTCTATCACCTGGAACTCGACGGCGGCCAGTGCCAACTGGCCGCGCCAGCGGAGGAGTTAACGCCGTTTGTTGATTACTACTGGGTGCTGTCTATCGATCAGCCGCAGTTACGGCTGGAGGTGATTCCCGACACCGCTGTCGAGCTGGTGATGTCTCCCGACCTGCCCGACTTTGCAGCGTTGTACCTGCCAGTGTCGAAGCCGTTTGAAATTGCGCTGGAAGGGCCAATTCATTATTCCGGTGTGTGCTTTCGATCAGAGCGTGCCGCCGAGATTCTCGCTCAGCCTTTTCAGTCACTCGGACAGCTTTGCATGGGTGTCGAGACCATCGATGCGCTGGGCATTCATGCACTGGTCGCCAGCCTGCAACAGGTAACCGACCCGAGTCGTGTTGCGGCGATTGCCAACGCGTTCTGGCAGTCACGCCTTACAGAAAATAATGCAGCGGCACGGTCTGGTTCTGTTTCGGGCTCAGAAGAGGGCGCTGCACACACGCGAATCAGTCACCACCAGATGATTACGGCGCTTGAAGAAACGGCGGGGGCCGGCAGTATTGCGCAGATCAGTCACACGCTCGGTATCAGTGAACGGCAGTTCCGCAGGCTATCGGGTGATTTGTTCGGTCTGAGTCCGAAACAACTGCAAAACACATTGCGGCTGCAGTCGGCACTGACGGAGCTCTTTCGCTGCGAGCCGCGGCAATTGCTGGACCTGTACTACGACGATTCGCACCGCATACGCGAGCTAAAGCGGCTTACCGGTTGCACGCCGAAGCAAATTCGCAGGATGGCCGAAAAGTACAATAATCGGTAAGTGGCGCTGATTAATCTGTTCACTCCTCAAAACGACTGAACGGAGTGACTCATGATTCAATCAATTGCGATGTTCCCGGTATTTGTTGTTACTGATATTGCCAGTGTGAAGTCCTTCTACGAGACACACTTCGGATTTGTTGCAGACTACTTTCAGGAAGATTTTTACCTGCATTTACGCCAGCCCGACAGTAACGCCCAACTGGCGTTTATGGTGCCGAACCATCCGTCTCAGCCCGAGTTTTTACGTCGGCCCGCAGGCGTGGATGGCATGGTCATCAGTCTTGAAGTGAAAGCGGCAAAAGATGCTTATGAGCAAGCGCGCAGCGCAGGGCTTGAGATGATTCTCGACTACCGCGAAGAGGAATTCGGCGTGGCGCACTTTATGGTCAAAGACCCGGCGGGGCTGGTGGTTGATATCGTCGAGCACCTGCAACCATAGTGTGGCTGGGGCTAAGTGCCGGGTCTAAAATGCAAAAACCCAACAGCGCGTTAACGCTGTTGGGTTCGCAGGTAGCACTACTACGTTTGCTGTATTACTGACGTCTGCGTCGCAGTAACAACATGCCCAGCATCAGCAGAGTCACCGGGAAAAACAGATCGGTGCGGTTGCTGTTGCCAATAGAGCAACCGGCTGCTGAGCCACTAATACCGGTGATTATCTCACCACCACTGTTGCCACCGATGGTGCCAGTGCCTACCGTGTTGTCGAGTACATCCGGGATGTCGTTATCATTGGCATCGGGCAGGGTGCTTAAGTCATTGGCAACTACCGTTGCACGACCATCGGCATCCGGATCGGCTTCGAATGCATCATCGATTCCATTGCTGTTGACGTCATCGCCTGCGGTCAGATCCACATCGGCAATATTGTCGATACCGTCGCCGTCGTCATCGTTACCCTCGGTGGAATCAATGTCGGCCTGGTTTGGAATGCCATCACCGTCTTCGTCGAGGAACAGATCGACCATACCGTCGTTATCCGCGTCTGTTCCACCAGCTTCAACAAGGTCAGCCGCACCGTCGTTATCACTGTCGAGGTCGAGGTAGTTAGGGTCACCGTCGCCATCAGTATCAGGCAGTGGTGCACCAGTCAGTCGATCATCCAGCCCGTTGGCATCGGCATCTTCTAAACCATCGATGCGACCATCGTCATCAGTGTCGGTACCACCCGCTTCGAACAGATCGGTCAGGCCGTCCTGGTCAGAGTCTGTGTCCAGATAGTTGGCCAGCCCGTCACCGTCTGTATCCGGCAATGGCAGCGGCGTTGCCTGTACGGTGTCATCAAGGCCGTTGTTATCAGCATCGGTTTGGTTATCGACCGTGCCGTTGCCGTCTGCGTCAACACCACCGGCTTCAACCAGATCTGAAATACCATCATTGTCTGAGTCGAGGTCAAGATAGTTGGCGATACCGTCTGTGTCCTGGTCGTCTCCGCCTTCTACCGTGTTTGGAATGCCATCGTTATCAACGTCCAGATCGACTACGTCGTCGGTGCCGTCGGCAGGGTTGCCGCCGGTTAGTATCTCGTCACCATCCGGGGCACCACCGCTGTCGCTGTCGGGGTTGAGTGGATCTGTGCCGTGAGTGTTGACTTCATCGCCGTCGTTTAAACCATCTCCATCTGAGTCAGTGGCACGCGGGTCGGTTTCAAGGCCCAGCTCGGTGCCATCGGAGAGGCTGTCGCCATCAGTGTCCCGATTGTTGGGGTTGGTACCGAGTACGTTTAGCTCTTCGGCATCGTCCAGTGAATCATCGTCTGTGTCAGCCAGTGACGGATCAGTACCGGTAGCGTTGATTTCCTCACCGTCAGTCAGTGTGTCACCGTCGGTATCAGGGTTAGTCGGGTCGGTGTTGGTCTCGAGGACTTCTTCGCCATCGGTAAGGCCATCGCCGTCACTGTCAGGATTGGCCGGATCAGTACCCGCTTCGACTTCCTCTGAGTCTGTCAGCCCATCGCGATCGCCATCACTGTCG
>CAYMFQ010000234.1:0-5210 GCA_964389335.1 uncultured Granulosicoccaceae bacterium | reverse complement strand
ACCCGCTTCGACTTCCTCTGAGTCTGTCAGCCCATCGCGATCGCCATCACTGTCGCTGTCACCATCGCCATCGCCATCACTGCCACCATCGGTGTCGCCATCGCTGTCGCTATCGCCATCACTCGAGCCGCCCGTGGAATCGAAATCCTGAAAGTCCGGAATGCCGTCTTCGTCGACATCCACAGTGGTCTCGATTGCATCAGCTACGCCGTCGTTATCAGAATCTTCGTCAAGGTAGTCAGGTGTCCCGTCTAAGTCGGTATCCAGTGACACACCGTTGATGACAACATCATCGATGAAGTTGCCCCTGCCGTCGCCGCCAAGCGAGTTAAATTCTATGTGGAGCGTGGTTACGCCCGCAGGCTTGAAAACGGAACCTTCATACACCTCCCAGGCTGCATTACCCGTTTCAAACGTATCAACAAGTGCTGCAGTTGCAGCGGTCTCGCCGATGAGCAACTCCATTGAGTCTGTTGTATTTCGGGCGCGATGTGCAAACGAGTATGTCACGGTGAAAGCTTCTGCTGGTACCGTGACCTGCTGAAACAGGTTTGATGTCGCTCTGGCATTCAGCTCAAGAAACTGGCCGCCTTCGAAGCTGCCAACACCGTTAAATTGGTCGACCCAGAGTTCGGCGCAGTTACAAGCACCGTCGGTTGACCACCCGGGGATATCGTTTATGTCGGGCTGACTGAAGCCGGAGCTTATCGCTGGTGCTTCAAAACTCGCATTAGCGATCAATGGCAGTGGTGCGCCATTGTTGAAGAACCCTTCGACTGAATCGTCGATGCCGTCGTTATCTGCATCGGAGGCGACTGCCACACCGGCTGTTAACGTGGTTAACAGCAGAGCTGCGCACATGCGGTAGCCGGGTTTGATTTGAGGTACAGCCTGATTCGATAGAGCTGTATTAACCCCGTTGGCGACGCGTGTACGCGTCGGGTATTTCTCTGACAACTTAATCATTGCTTCTGCCTGTTTAAACAAAAATCGACTACTGCAGCGCTATTGCCGGGAATGGAATTTTCGCTGATTTTTCAACTGCACCGCAGATGCTGTAGTCAACCCACTGAAGTAAATGTAGAACAAATTCCCGGCAGTGGCCGGGAATCTGCTCAGCTGGGCAGTAAACGATGCACGTGCAGGTACGGTATTAATAGCAGCGGCAGCATGTGCGCCAGAAACAGGGGCTAAGGTAAAGATTTGTTGCCGGCGAAGGCGAAAGGGCAGGTTAAGTTGATTGGGTTACTTCAGAATCAGTTGTAACTGTCGGCAGCGAGCGAGTAACTGATCGTTTTCATCCCACAGTGAACCATCTTCAATAAACAGATTGCCGTTCAGATCAGCGGTGTTGAACGTGCCTTTAATCCAGTCGGTGGTGGGACGCTGTCGAATGTGTACCGACAGTTCAATGGTGGGCACCCAGCCAATGGGCCCGTAAAGGGTAAACACCGAGGGTGGAAAAGCATCGCAGAACAGCAACAGCGCCAGGCAATCTATCGGGCGTTGATCGCGAAAGCGAATCCAGCCGGAAATGGTGGCGTCTTTGTGCTGGCCGGAAACAACGTATTGCGGATCGATGAGTACATCGAGTCTGTCCATGATCGGCAGTTCGACGGCCTGAGCCAGTTCTGTGCGAGTGGTACATTCGGACGGTGGTGGCAGCGTTGGTGCTATCGGTGTAATGCTGCGTTCCGCAGTGGTGATCTGGCCGGGCTCAAGGTTGCCGAAGGTCGCGGTGCAGGTGATTCTGGCTTTGCCGTCCTGCTCCATGGTGCCGGTTACGGTGGCGGTGCGACGACCCTGGCGCACAACAGAGACGCGCAGATCTGCCGTTTTATCAGGCAGACCAGGGCGCAGGTAATGCGTGGTGACGGCAATCGGGTCGGGGGTGTCCGGTACCTGTGTTGCCATGGCGCGCAGCAGACACGCAAGTATATAACCACCGTTTGGATTGGTGCCGATGTTCCAGTCGCCGACCATCATCAACTGCCAGTGATCATCGGACACTTGTGTGGCCGTGGTGTCGACGTCAAACGCGTATTCTGATTTAACTGTCATTAGTGAATGCTGGCGGACTTTAGGCGTGCGTTGCGGTCAATGGTGGAGATCAGGGTGGACTCGGTAATGTCGTTGCGTTCAAACACCACTGATATATCGACACCGGCCTCGCCGGCGGACCAGACCGCGCGGAAAAGCTCGGCCAGTGTCTCGACGCTTTGGCCTTCCACCTTTACGATGCGATCACCGCTGTGCAGACCGGCGCGGTCGGCCGGGCCATCGTCGCTGACACCGGAGATGACCAGTCCCTCTGTTGACTCCTGAGCAAACCAGCCCACCCAGGGCCTGGCCGGCTGATTGCGCTTACCGTACAGCAGCAGGTCGTTCAATATGGGAGGCAGCAGATCAATCGGTATTACCATGTTGGCGCTGTTAACGGTGTCGTCCTGATCAACTGTTTGTAATATCAGTGAGCCAATGCCATACAGCATGGCATCTTCGCCCAGCAGTGCAGCGCCACTCCAGAACGGATGCGCCGGCACGGTAAAGATGGCGGAGTCGATCAGGTATTCCCAATAGCCGGCAAATTCGTCAATGCCGCCAACCTGCACCTGTTGTGTGGCCTCGATGCCACCGCAGCCTGCCAGTAACATGGGCTGCCCCAGTGTTAAGCTGGCAGATTTGCCGAGCACTACCGGCGGCAGGTTGAGCTTGCCGAGCGCCTGGACCAGGCCAAAACCACTCTGCTGATCGTAGGCGACAACGTGTCCCTGCAGTGTATTGCCGCGGCCGTCGACCAGCCACACACTGTTGGCTTCAGTAACAACATAGCCGATGGTGAGTACAAGGCCCTGATCGTTGATTACGACGCCATGACCTTCGCGCTCGGTGCCCAGAATATCTGCGGTCATGGCGTCGTCAGGGATGCGCGTGCGCACGGATACAACGCTGTCCAGCGCCTTGATAAGCTGCTCGTCATATTCGGCCGGGTCGGGCGGATTGTCGGGCAGTGGCTGTTGAATTTCATCGTCTGTCATGGCAGCTCTAACATAGCAGATGCGGGGCGCCGTGTGCGAAAGTTACCGGCAATTTGTGGTCGGAAATCGGCAAGAAAAATCCTGTCGGTTAAGGTTTGGTCACCGCACCGTGGCGGGTGCACGCTTTGGTAAAGCGCAGCTACAGTCGAAGCGTCAGCAACACCGATAGAATAAGTGCAATTGCAAATACAATATTAAGCACACGACTAATACGCTGGTCCTGCATGAGCCGCGTCAACGCAATGCCAGTGAATAGCCAGCACACATTGACAAACACAATAACTGACAGCAACAGCGCTGCCTTCAGCAAACCATCATATAGCGTACTGTGTTGTATCAACGTGAAGGTGGAAAACATGGCGGCCATGGCCGCGTAACCTTTCGGGTTGACCAGTGACAGCAATACACCTTCGAACCAGCGCGGTTCTGCACCGGATGCAGCGCTGTCGCCCAGTGGCGGACTGGTAGCAATACGCCAGGCCAGGTATACGAAGTAGAGTGCGGCCATCACTGTGATAATTGGTGCCGCCATCGGCAGTGCCAGTAAGAAGCCGGTAACGCCGGAGCCGACCATGGCAATGACAATAGCCATACCGACGTCAATGCCCAGCATATAGCGAAACCCTGCTGCGCGACCAAACGCAGCACCGGTGGCCGCAACACTGAGTGTGTTTGGACCCGGGCTGCCGGCCAGTGCCAGTGCCGCAACAACAAAAGAAAGAACTGGCGCGTCCATCATCTGGTTATTCGTCAAGTAGCGGGTTAATCGTTGCTATTTAATCAGTGGCGGGTAGGCGTTGCGTACCAGTGTTTCAAAGTGCTCGTGAAACCAGCGCCCGGCGGCCGGTGCATTGTCGAGCGCATTGGTTGGCTTGCCATCGTTACCGCGGGGGTCACAGTTGGCATCGAAGCGTTTGCCTTCGGCATCGGCCCGGGTCTGTGTGGAATCACTGGTGCCATCCGATTCACCCGGTGGTTTGATCCACACAAACGCATGGATGATTCCATCGCCATACGGATCAGGCGTCGGTCGTTCACCCATACCTGCATTGCGTTGATTGCACCAGTTATTGCGAGCCGGCCGCCGGTCAATTTTTGCTGCCACCACATACGCGTTAGCATTGGCAATGGTGTTGGGTGGTGGCTGTGTTGGTCGATCCGCGCCGCCCCAGCCGTTTCTTGATGTATCGATAAGCACACCAAAGTTATCCGGCATACCGGCAGCGCTGAACTCTGCTTTCAGTGCACCGGCATAGTCTTTCTCGTCAAAGAACGGGTTGTACTGATAGAAGCGTGCTGACTTAACCGGCTTGTTGTTAATTTGCCTGTCCGGGTCGGGCAGATGTATTTCTTCTACCGGCGCATAGCCGGATGTGTTAGTTGCAACGCCGTGCACATTAGTTACAGAGCCACTCTCCTTGATGACGTCAACATACAACGACACAGCGCGGTTGATATTGTCGTCCCAGCCAAGCCAGCCGGAGTGACCCATATCCAGATAACTGTATACATGGTCGATTTCACCAAAGCGCTTTAACGCATAGGCAATACCACGGGTATAGATACGATTTTGATAAGCAGACTTACAACCGGACACCGATTGATTGGTAACCAGGTTAGGCAATGAGTCCGGCTCCAGAATCGCAACGATTCTCAACGACGCAAAGCGCGGGTCGGCAAACAGTGTGGCGATACGATCAATAAAATCTGACTGATACACAACCAGCCCGGCTTCACCAAGTAATGTGCCATTAGAGGCTTTTGCAGAACAGTCTCTGTCGGGCAGATTGTAGATAACGATCGGTATCAATACGGGCGTATTGCTCTGAGCTTGTCCTTGCTTAACGGCATTCAGCAGATGTTGCTCAAGTGTTGAACGACGCCCCTGTGAGCCATCGATCGCAGCTATGCTGTCGAGCCAGACCGCGGTGGGCATGGTGGCTGCCACTTTCATCATCTCGGCGGTGGTCGCATCCGCCAGTTCGATGGAGCCGGTTATGCTGCGTACATAGTCCGGGTCAATGTAGCCCTGTGCGCCGATGAAAGGGTTGTTAACCTGTGTCTGCGCGTGCACTGATGGACTGATTAAAATCAGACACGGCAATAACATGCCCTGCGACAGTAGCAATAACAGCTTAGGTAGTGATGGCTTTGGTAGCCAAAGCTTCTGCA
>CAYMFQ010000233.1:0-8890 GCA_964389335.1 uncultured Granulosicoccaceae bacterium | reverse complement strand
CCTACAATCTGCGGCCTGTATTTGCTGTTAGACAACTGGTTCGTTTCCACACCCCCAAACTCGGCCCAGTTCCCCCAACGGGGTTGTGTCCCACAGATGCATCGAGCATTTATCAGTTATGATTACATCTCATAGTACGACCGTCTAATTCCATTGCAGACCGCTAACTGCTCCCAACTCACTAACAACCCTAAAGGCAAATCGCATGAGTGAAGAAGATGTATTGCTGGTGTCGGTAGAAGGGTCGATTGCAACCGTCACGTTGAATCGACCTGATCGGCTGAATGCGTTCAACGCTGATTTAAAGCTCGCGATGCGCAATGCTGTTGGCCGCCTGAATGACAACGATGATGTCAGAGTGGTTATTCTTAAAGGTGCCGGACGCAGTTTTTCGGCCGGCGCTGATATCAGCGGGGAGATGGCGGAGCCAATCAGTTTCCACCTCGACAGTGACTACAAGCCGTTTCTGACGGGTATAGAAAAGTCGGACAAGTTATGGATCGCGCAGGTTCATGGTGCGGCAGCGGGTATCGGCGCAGCACTGGCGATGAACTGTGATCTCGTCGTAATGGCTGAAGATGCCTACATCTACATGGCGTTTGCAGCCATAGGCCTGATTCCCGATGGTGGCAACACGCAATTGCTGTTGCAGTATCTTGGGTACCATCGCGCTCTGCAGGCGGTGCTTGAGGGTCGCAAACTGGATGCGCAGGAGTGCCTGGCCAGCGGCATCGCCAACAAGGTTGTCAGTGGTGATGAACTCGAACCGGTCACGATGGCGTGGGCAGAAAAACTTAACACGACAGCACCGCTGGCGATGGCGGGCTGCAAACGTCTGCTGCGGTCGGTGGGTGCTATGAGTTTTGGCGATGCCATCACACAGGAAGGGCTGGAACAGACGCCACTGCTCAAGTCGGCTGACTTCAACGAAGGCGTTAAGGCGTTTCTGGAGAAACGCAAGCCAGTATGGCGCGGTGCCTGAGACTCGGGTCTGGTTTCATGTATTCATAGCAGTTGTTTAATACCACACCATCTATTCCTTAATTTTGCACAAGCACTGCCGCCAGAATTTAAAGGTCGGGGGACGGATGCCCCTGCGTTTTGCCTTAGACAGGGATAAGCATGAGATCGTGGTTGAGCTTCAATCGCAGTATTCTGTTTTTTTGCTCGATATTGTCGCTGCTGCTTTTGTGGCTAAGCGTCAGTTTCCTGATGCAGGCGTACACCGCAAAACAGGATGCACAGTTTCTGGCCCGATCGCTGGAAACCGACACAGTCATCAGGGCAACTGTGACGGCGGTTGCGGAAGAGCGGGCGGCGTCGCACTGGTTGACAGGGCTGGATGGTCTGTTCTCTGCCCGGTACTCACTGAAGCGCCCTCACTCTCGCACAGATGATGCGATAAGCGCTGCGTTTGAAGAGTTCGAACGCGCGCTGGCCAATCGCCGTTTTTCCAGTCAGCTAACTTTTCAGCCTGCGTTTATACGACAACTCATCGACGATTTACACCGTCGGGCAGACGATCTGTCGCAGCGTCGCCAGGAACTCATCGACGACCTCAATCTGCCTCTGGATGAGCGCAATCAGCGTCTGCAGCTGTCGATATTTGATTACTACGGTTATCTGATTACTCAGCTTGAAGAGCTGCGTAAAGCCTTTCGTTTCCGACCCGTGCGACTGGCACCGGAGGTCGAGACCGGATTGATGATCAGCAATGCGGCATGGAACCTTAATCTGTCGCACCACTTGTTGTCGGCACTGTTTGAGGGCTACATCACCTCGGGTAAAACTGCGCTTGGCTCTGCCTATGAGCGATCTTTAAACATGCAGCGCAGTGTGGATCGGCACTGGGATCAGATCAAAAACATCGATGCGTACAACAGTGTCGATCAGCAGCTACACAAACAGGCCATCGAGCTAAACGACTGGTTTGGCAATACCTATTTCCCTGAGGTTCGGCGTATGACACGCGCCATCGGCGAGCTGTCGCCCGCTCCCTACACCAATTGGGAGTGGCGCAAACTGGCGCAGTCGCTGGAGACACAGACGATGCACATTTTTGATCGGGCTGATTATGTGTCAACGCAGAGAATACAGGCCAAACTGCGTACGGCGAATCGTAATCTGCTTATCGATGTGTTGCTGGTGATAAGCTGCGCTGGTCTGATGCTCGGGGCGCTGTGGGTCGGTCAGCGAATTCACTATCAGGCCAATCACGATGATCTGACGCAGCTCAGCAATCGACGTATGTTTACCTCAGAGTGTGAGTCGAGGCTGGAAGAAGCGACGGCACGGCGGCACAACTATGTACTGGTGGTGATAAACCTCGACAACTTTAAGGCAGTTAACGATAGCCTCGGGCAGCTTACCGGGGATCAGTTTTTACAGGCGATCGCGCAACGTATAGCGTCCGCAGCAGGGCGTGACGCCGTTGTGGCACGTATGGGAGGGGACGAGTTCTCGGTGCTGCAGCGATATCAGCGCGACCGCTCTGCCTTCGCCCTGGTGCAGCACATAGCGGACGCGGTTACCGATCGCATTTATCTTGGTAATCAGTCCGTAAATGTTACGGCGCGTGTCGGGTATTCGCTGTTCCCGCGTGACGCCGGTAATCTGGAAGGTCTGCGCAAGGCGGCCGACCTCGCGATTCATCATGCCAGGCTAAAAGGTGCCGGCACTATCGAGGCGTACAATCGCACGATCGCTTCGGCCTTTAAGGAACGAAAGATACTGATGGCGGATCTGACTCGTGCCATCGAGAACCGCGAGTTCGAGTTACACTACCAGCCACAGGTTGGCATGCAAAGCGGTGCCGTTGAAGGGCTTGAAGCACTGTTACGCTGGAATCACCCGGAGCGTGGCGCTGTCTCGCCGCACCACTTTATAGAAGTGGCAGAGGATGCCGGCCTGCTACCACAGATTGGACGCTGGGTAATTGAAGAGGCGGCACGGCAGACGGCACAGTGGAGAGACAGAGATCATCTGCGGGTGCGCATGTCGGTTAATGTGTCGGTGCATCAGTTTTTACACGGTGACATTGCAAAGATAGTGCGTCATGCGCTGGAGTTGCACTTTCTCGATGCCTCACAGTTTGAGCTCGAAATTACCGAAAGTGTTGCGATGGCAGAGATGGACCGGGTGCAGCAAAAGCTACAGTCGCTGCGGCAACTCGGTGTACGTGTGGCGCTGGATGACTTCGGCACCGGTTACTCGTCACTCAGTTATTTGCAGGATCTGCCACTTGATACCCTGAAGATCGACCGCTCGTTTATTACCAAGCTCGATGACAGCAATGGCAATCAACTGGTGTTGCTGGAGAGCATTGCACACATCGCACGCTCGCTGAATTTCCACACTGTGGCCGAGGGGGTCGAAACGGATATACAGCTCCACCACGTGCGGGCTCTCGGTATTAATCTGGTGCAGGGCTACTACTATTCCAGGCCGCTACCGGCGGCTGATGTGCCGCTTGTCGTTGGCCGTATTAACGATGAAAACGGTGCAAATGGTGAGGTCGGTCAGGCAGCCTGAATTCTGTTACCATGCGTCGGTCCATCAACCACGGCTATTCTATTGCGTCCACTACTTGGCATCAGCTACAAGGTAGCCTCGGTATTTCTGTTTGTCATCATGATGGCGATGGTCAAGTTTCTCGATGATCGCGTACCACTTGGCCAAACGATTTTCTTTCGCGCACTGATTGGCCTTAATGCCGTTTTCATTGTGTACGCACTGCGCGGGGAGTTTCGACAAACATTTAAAATAGTGTCGGCGCGCAGCCATCTTGGCTGGGCGCTTAGCTGTGCCTGCGCCATGATTTTGTGGTTTACGGCGCTGACACTGATTCCACTGCCGGAGGCGACTGCTATCGGCTTTGTTGTGCCGTTGATCACCGTTGCGCTGGCGTGGCTGGTGTTGGGTGAGCGTGTACGTGTGTTTCGCTGGCTGGCGGTACTGGTCGGGTTGTTCGGGGTGGGTATTATCATCTGGCCACGGCTTGGCGCCGGAGCAGACTATGGTTCAAGTGCAGCGATCGGTGCGATGGTGGCGTTGTGCTCGGCAACACTATGGGCGCTGGCACAAATCTTTTTGCGCAGGCTCAGTAACACCGAAAGTAGTGGATCAGCGGTCATGAGCTTTTCGATTGCAACCATGGTGTTAGGCCTTGCATCGATAGTGTGGGGCTGGGCTAACCCATCGGCAATAGAGTGGCTGGCAATTGCTGTGTGCGGGCTTGCGGGTGGGTTTGGACAGCTGTGTATTGCACAGTCGCTGCGCTATGGTGAGGCATCAACCATGGCGCCGTTTGAGTATTTAACATTTCCCGTTGCCAGTATTGTCGGCATCTTTGCGTTTGGCGAATACCCGGACAGCAACGTATGGATGGGGCTGCCGCTGGTGATTGCAGCGGGATTGTTTGTTATCTATCGCGAGCGGCAGCTGAGCAGGCGCAGTCCTACAACCCCATCAAACGTTCATCATAAGGATAGGTATTGAGGTTCTCGTAACCATCTTCGGTGACCAGTACCTGATCCTCCAGTTTGACTGAGAAGTCTCCGCCCTCCGGACTGATCAGCGCCTCCACACATAACACCATGCCGGGCTCAAGTTCGTAATCAAACGCACCTTGCACCATTTTGTCCGGGTAGGCCACCAACGGCCATTCGTCACACAGGCCAACGCCGTGCATCAGGCAACCGTACTTTTGCTTCTGATACTGTGGATGCAATACGTGAGTGTTGCGACTGAGTTCCTGAATGTTCACACCGGGTTTTAGCATCTCCATGTTGGTCATGATGTGCTCGTGTCCATGGCGCATTGCATCGATCATATCCTGTCGGGGTGATTCATCACCAATCCACCAGCTGCGGCTCATGTCCACGCAAATACCGTAGCTGCCGACCAGATCGGTATCGAAGCTGATCATTTCGTTGTTTTGAATAACACGTTGCCCGCACTCCTGAAACCACGGGTTAGTGCGGGGGCCGGACGCCAGCAGCCGAGTCTCGATCCACTCGCCGCCGCGGCGAATGTTTTCTGCATGCAGTACGGCCCATACATCGTCTTCGGATATACCGCCAGCGGGTATTTTTTCACGTGCGTATGATTCCATAGCGGCAACGGCGGTCTCGCAGGCATGTACCGCGCAGCGCATGGCGAGTATTTCGTCCGGGCCTTTGACGGAGCGTGACTTTTCGGTTACTTCTTCGCCGTGCCGCACCTCAAACCCCTGTGCTTCAAGCGCGCGCAGACCGTCGAGCATTATCTTGTCAACAGCCAGCCGTTTGTTGCTGCCACCGTGCTCTGCGATCAGCGCTTTGACCTCGCGCGAGAACGCATCGGCAGCCACATCCACTTTGTCGCCGCGGTCAAAGTAAAACAGATCAGCACCGGAGCGCTGCTCTTTGACAAGCGGGTTAAAGGTAGATAGGAACGGTGAGTTTTTATAGTCCCAGATCACCATGTAGCCGTCGGCGCAAAGCAGTACTGCTCGAAACGGATTGTGTGTGTTCCACAGCTGCATGTTGGTGCTGTCGGTGGCGTAGCGGATATTGAGCGGGTCAAACATCAGCAGTCCGCCATAGTCACGATCAACAATATGACTGGTGAGGCGCTGCCATCGATACTCGCGCATGCGGGCCAGGTTCGGCAGGGTCAGGCCGGCAGCGGACCACTCGGTAAACGCGAGTTGCGTTGGGCCAATTTCAATGCGGTCGTTGTCGTTGGGCGAGCCGTCGGGAAGGGATGCACCCAAAGAAGGGTCTATCTTGCGGTTATCTCGAAAGTGCTGTGTCTGGTGACCAGCGTCGGTTTGCTCAAAGCCAACCTGTACAGTGCCGGCCTGCACGGGGTCTGTTTGTGCGATGTTTAGATCCGGGTTTGTGTGATCGACGGACATGATTTCCCCCTTATTGGTGGCGCCAGACTGCAGCGTTTGTGTTACCGATGGTGCCCACGTGTCGATGGTAACCACAAAGTCGATTGTAGCCACAGGTGCGCATAACAGAACGCATAAAGTCTGCAGGAAATATCATAATTGCGACACATTGGTGGCGTAGACAGATAGACACGCCTGCACAGTGCGGGAACTTAACCGGGGGCAAAGACTCGTAGTGTCAGATTCCACAACACGCTAACGATTTATACACCGTTCGGAGAAACTGTGCCCCGACTGATGACCGTCACTGCGCTTGCAGGGCTTTTTGCTGCACTGCTGGTCGGTGCGGGGGAATATTTGCTGCACTACGACGCACTGGCGCGTTTTGGCAACGGCGGCTACGAGTTCATGCGGGGTATTTCGGATGCGCGCGCAACGACCGGACATTTTCTTGGTGTCATCGGCGCTACCCTGTATCCCGTTGGCTGCTATCACATCTACTTAATGCTGCGGCCGGCAGATCATCGCTGGGCCATGACTGCATTTATCGTTGCCACGTTTGGGTTTATTGTCGGTGTCGTGTGGATAGGGTCGCGCGCCAGTGTGTCGGCACTGGTGCAACTGCCGGCCACACCTGAGCTTGAGCATTTAATCGTATTATACGAATTGCGCTACGAAACCTTATTACAGGTAACAAGGCTTACCACCCTGTTGTTGTCTGGCATTTTGGTATGGCTGATTCTGACCGGGCGCTCTGCGTATCCTCGGTGGATGGCATTGTTCAATCCGATCCTGCTCATTGTGGCCAGCTTCGTTATGTTTATTATGGCACCAGACATTGGCAAGCACCTGATGCCGATTGCGCTGAACGTTGCATTCTTTATTTTCTTTGCGCTGTCACTGAAGTTGTCTTTCACTCCGCGCGCCCGTCAGCGAGTTGAAGCCCACCGTCCTTCGGCGATGCGCAATTACGAAGAGTTACCGTACCTATGAGCGCGAAGCGACTGTTGCAAACCATCATAGGGTTAGTGTTTTTAATAGTTGTTGTTTTGATGCTGGCGCTGGTCTGGTATGCCTCACGCGACAGGGCTGACTATTATCCTGTTGATCTGCAGGGCCTGGTTATACCTGAGTTTACCGAGCACACGATTGATTTCACGCCGGGATACGACGCCGAGAATACCCTGCCGTTTACAGCCGGTGCGGTTGTCGACATCGACGGCGATGGCATAGAAGAGTTGTTTTTCGGCGGTGGTATCAATCAGCCTGATGTGTTCTACCGCTATAACGCCGACAGCAATACCTTCACGGATATTACCGCTGCCACTGGCTGGGACAAGCTGGTTGAGGATAAAACCTTCAGTGCCGTGTCGCTCGATCTGGATACGGATGGTGATAACGACATGCTGGTGACCCGTCAGACGGGTGTGTTTGTTTACTACAATGATGCCGGCCGTTTTAGCGGCAAGCAGCTTGACCTTGCGCTCGACAGTGAAACAGTGCCACTGTCCGTCACTGTCGCAGACCTGAATAGAGACGGGCTCTATGACCTGTACGTGTCGGGGTATATAGCCCGAGAGCATGTCAAGGGTGAAACCATTTTTAATGAGGTCTACGGCGGTGTCAGTGCGCTGTTTATTAACAGCGGTGGCGACACGTTTGACAATGTGACCGAGCAGGCCGGACTGTACTATCAGCACAATACTTTTCAGGCGATGTTTATCGATGTCGACAACGACGGATTGGAAGACTTAATCGTCGCACACGACACGGGGCAGGTCAGGACCTGGAAAAACCTCGGCGACGTCAGATTCGAAAACATGCCCAACCCGTCTTCTGAGTATTTTTCCTACCCGATGGGCATTTCCATCACTGATCTCCAGCACGACGGCTTGCCGGACTTCTTTTTCTCAAACGTTGGCTCAACCGTCCCCACGAGTCTCGTGCGCGGCGATTTACGCGATGATCAACACCTGCACCAGGACTGGCTGATGTTTGAGAATCGCGGTGGCTTTAACTTTGTCGACAGTGCCGAGGCGCTGCAACTGGGTCGCTATGAGTTTGGCTGGGGATCAGTATTTGAAGACTTCAATCTCGATGGACGCGATGATCTTGTGGTGTCAGAAAACTACGTCGGCTGGCCATTGCACAAGCTGCCGCCGTTACGTCTGAACGGGCGATTCCTGTTGCAATCCGAAAGCGGAACTTTTATGGCTGCGGGCACGGCCGCAAAGGTTCGCAATCGGCATTATGGCATTGCACCGCTGACTGCGGACTTTAATCAGGATGGTTACCCGGATCTTGTACAGGTCAATTTGCTCGGGCCGCAAAAGGTGTTTCTAAGTGTCGCCGGCGAACAGGGTTATCTGAAGGTCAGGCTGCCGAACACGCTTGCGTCCATTGGTGCCAAAGTGACTGTCACACTGACAAGCGGTGCGAAACGGGTGCAGTACTTTGTCGTTGGTGAAGGGCTGGTGTCCGATCAGTCGCATGTACTTACGTTTGGTCTTGGTGCAGAAACCGCAACGGACATCGAGATCAACAGGCTACAGGGTAACGTGCAACGGCTGACTGGTCGTTTTCGCAATGAAGTCGTGCAACCATAACTGAGGTACAAAGTATGAAACGATTAACCGTTGCGAACATGGTTTTGTTGTTGCTGATTGCACTTGGCTTTTTTGGCGCATTGATGCTAAGCATCGACAACCTGCAGGGCAAAAGCTGTCCGCATATCGGACCGGTGCCTGTCTGCTATGTGGTGCTGGTGGCGTACGGGTTAATGCTCGCGTCTGTGCTGATCCGACACGCGGGTTGCCGACACCACTTCTTTGCCACGGGATGGGCGGTGGCTTTTATCGTTGCCGTGGCTGGCAGTGTGGCCGAAGTGGCAGCCGGCGGCGGGGTATGTCCGACGTCGGGCGGCTCGCTGCGAGGGGTAATCAGTGAGCCTGTGCCGATGTGTTATGTGTCACTCGCAATGCTGATCGTGATCCTGCTGATGTTTTTGCTTGG